>JBEIFW010000037.1:0-22577 GCA_040382215.1 Acidimicrobiales bacterium | reverse complement strand
GGGTGCGCGCCTCTGCGATCCGGGCGCGCACCTCTTCCTCGCTCAACTCGTCGTCGCCCAACTCGTCGTCCGGCCCCTCGCCGAGCGCATCGACCGGGTCGTCGGATGCGGCAGCCGGGACGCGCCGCTCCCCGTCGGGTGTCCACAACGAACTCACCTGCGATACGCTAGTGCTTCGCAACCGATTCAAGCGGGGCTCCAAGCTCCCACCCGGCCACCTGCGGTGCGCCCGGGTCGTTCGCTCCGGAACGGGCCCCCGGCCCGGGCGTTCGGCTTGTCCTCGGCGCCCGTACCCGTCTGGGAGGAGAAGCCCACTGCACAGGAGTGATCGGCCATAGCGCCGCCCGAAGGCAAAGAGCCCCGCATCAACGAGCGCATCCGCTCGCGAGAGGTGCGGATCATCGGTCCGGACGGTTCGCAAGTCGGCATCAAGCCCGCCTACGAAGCCCTTGCCTTGGCGAGGGAACTGGAGCTCGACCTCGTCGAGATCGCTCCGATGGCGTCGCCGCCGGTCTGCAAGATCATGGACTACGGCAAGTACCGCTATGAAGAAGCGCAGAAAGCCAAAGAGTCCCGCCGGAAGAGCACCAGCTCCTCGATCAAGGAGATGAAGTACCGCCCGAAGATCTCGGGTGGCGACTTCGACACCAAGACCCGGAAGGTCGCGGAGTTCCTCGGAGAGGGCCACAAGGTGAAGATCACCATCATGTTCCGGGGCCGCGAGATGCAGCACCCCGAGCTCGGGATGAAGATCCTCGAACATGTCGCCGACGTGGTGTCGGCGGTCGGAAAGATCGAGGCACACCCCAAGGTGGATGGTCGGAACATGGTGATGGTGCTCGCCCCGGACCGCAAGAAGCAGCCGCCCAAGGGCGCTCCCCGGTCGGCGGCCGACGCCGTCGACGCAGCCCCGCAACCCCCCACGACCTGACCGGGCGCCGCCCGGCGCCCCCAGGAGAGCACATGCCCAAGATGAAGACGTCCAAGACTGCTGCGAAGCGGTTCACCAAGACGGGCTCCGGCAAGCTCCGCCGGCTCCAGTCGAACCGCCAGCACCTGTTCGAGAAGAAGACGTCCACCCGCACCCGGCGGCTCGACGGACTCGTCGACGTCCACGCAGGCGACGAGAAGCGCGTCAAGCGGCTCCTCGCCGAGCGCTGACCGACCGCCCACCCCCGACCGCCACCGAAGAGAGAGGAGACGCTGATGGCTCGAGTGAAGCGCGCTGTCGGCTCGAAGAAGCATCGCCGCCAGGTCCTGGAACGGGCCAAGGGCTACTACGGCAACAAGAGCCGTTCGTACCGGGCGGCGCACGAGCAGGTCATGCGTTCCGGCCAATACGCACTGCGCGACCGGCGCGCGCGCAAAGGGGACTTCCGATCGCTGTGGATCCAGCGGATCAACGCTGCGGCCCGACAGAACGGGGTCTCGTACAGCAGGTTCGTCGCCGGTCTCCACGCAGCCGGTATCGAGGTCGACCGCAAGATCCTCGCCGAACTGGCCGTGTCCGACCCGGCGGCGTTCTCGGCGCTGGTCGCTGCGTCCTCGTCGGCGCTGAACAAGGCGGCGAGCTGACGGCCGAGCCGATCACGACCCGTCCGGCCACCCGGACCGAGCTCCTCGCACTGCGGCGCCTCTCGGGGCGCCGCAGTGCGCGTTCGGACCACGCCGTGGCGGTCGTCGAGGGGCTCACGCTGCTATCGGAGGCCCTCGCTGCCGGGCTGCGGATCGAGGCGGTGTACGTCCACGACGGCGTTGCGCTCGACGTACCGGCGGGTGTGCCGGTGCGGACCGTACGGCCAGGCGCGTTCGAGGGGATCGCGTCGACAGTTTCCCCGCAACCGGTGGTCGCAGTCGTCGCGGTGCCGCGCCGGCAGCTCGCTGACCTCGGTTCCCCGACGCTCGTCGTCGTGGCCGCCGGGGTGGCCGATCCGGGCAACCTGGGCACGATCATCCGGTCAGCCGAAGCTGCCGGCGCGGACGCCGTGGTGGCGACCGCCGGGTCGGTCGACGTCTGGAGCCCGAAGGTGGTGCGTGCCTCGGCGGGGGCGGTGTTCCATCTTCCCGTCATCGACGGCGTTGCGCTGGACGACCTCGTCGGGCTGGGGTTGCCGCTGCTCGGCGCGGTCGCCGAAGGGGGTGTCGACCACGATCTGGTACCGCTGACTGATCCCGTGGCGATCGTGGTCGGCAACGAAGCGCGCGGTCTGCCGCCCGGGCTCGCGCTCGACGGTCTGGTCACGGTCCGTCACCAGGGTCGGGCCGAGAGCCTCAACGTGGCGATGGCCGCAACGGTGTTGTTGTTCGAGGCCGCCCGGCAACGGCGCCGAGGCGGCGAATCGCCACCTCGGACGGACCGCTCGCCCACTAGGGTCGCCCGCCGATGATCGACCAGGTGCGCGCTGAGGCCGCCGACGCCCTCGCCCGTATCGAGCGGGCCGCTTCCCTCGACGACGTCCGGTCCCTCGGGTCGGAACTCCTCGGCAAGAAGGGCGCGCTCGCCGGGTTCAAACAGGCCCTCGGCCGGCTCGATCCCGACCAGCGCCGGGTCGTCGGCGCTGCGGTCAACGACGCCCTCGCCACCGTGGGCGCTGCGTTGCAGCAGCGCCAGCAGGCACTGGCCGCCGAGGCCCGGCGGCGCCGGCTGGCAGCCGAGCGCCTCGACCTGACCGAGGTGATCGGTCAGCCCCAGCGCGGTCACCACCACCTGGTCACGCGGGCCATCGCCGAGCTGGAGGACACCTTCGTCGGGCTCGGCTTCACCGTCGCCGAGGGCCCCGAGGTCGAAAGCGACTACTACAACTTCCAGGCCCTCAATATGGGTCCCGGCCACCCGGCCCGGTCGGCGTTCGACACGCTGTTCGTCGACCTCGGCGAACCGGGTTCGGTCGTACTGCGCACCCACACCTCGCCGGTGCAGGTCCGCCTGATGGAGCAGCAGCGGCCGCCGATCTACGCCGTCATGCCGGGCCGGGTGTTCCGGCGTGACACCCCCGATGCCACGCACATGCCGGTGTTCCACCAGATCGAGGGTCTGGTGGTGGACCGCGGCATCACCTTCGCCCACCTCGCCGGGACGATCGAAGCCTTCACCCGGGCGTATTTCGGCGAGGGATTCACCTCCCGCCTGCGCCCGTCGTACTTCCCGTTCACCGAGCCATCCGCCGAGTTCGACATCCGGCGCCCGGACGGCTCGTGGCTCGAGCTCGGCGGCTGCGGCATGGTCCACCCCAACGTGCTCGTTGCCGGTGGCATCGATCCCGAGGAGTTCACCGGCTTTGCGTTTGGCTTCGGGATCGACCGCCTCGCCGCCGCCCGTCACGGCATCGACGACCTGCGGGAGATGTACACCAACGACATCCGTTTCCTGGAGCAGTTCTGATGAAGGTCGTCCACTCCTGGCTCGCCGAGTTTGCGTCCGTCGGTGCCGACGCGGACATCGTCGGGGCGCACCTCAGCGCCCTCGGCATGGCGGTCGAGGAACTCCACCGGGTCGGGAGCGCAGTCGAGGGTGTGATCGTCGCCCGGGTGCTGTCGTTGCGCAAGCACCCCAAGGCGGACCGCATCCAACTCGTCGACGTCGATCCCGGTGACGGCGGGCCGCTGCAGATCTGCTGCGGGGCGTTCAACATGCGCGAGGGCGATCTGGTGCCACTGGCCACGCTCGGCACGACGATGCCCGGCGGCATGGAGATCGCGCGCCGCCAGATGCGCGGCGAGTGGTCGAACGGGATGCTCTGCTCGGCCCGTGAGCTCGCCATGGGCGACGACCACGGGGGCATCTGGATCCTGCCTGAGGGGCTCACCCCCGGCACGCCGCTGTTCGAGGCGCTGGGCATCACTGCCGATGTGGTCTACGACCTTGACCTCACTCGTAACCGCCCGGACGCCTACTGCCACCGTGGGGTTGCGATCGATCTCGCGGCCCGTCTCGGGGTACCCGTGCTCGATCCCGCGGGGGCGGCGCTGCCGCCCATCGGGGCCGCCGGCACCGACACCACCGTCGAGCTGCTCGACCCGGTGGCGTGCGGTCGCTTCACCTCGACGGTGATCACCGGCATTGCGGTGACGTCCTCACCCCGGTGGCTCGCGGAGCGCCTCACCTTGGCCGGGATGCGGCCAATCAACAACGTCGTCGACGTGTCGAACTACGTGATGCTCGAACTCGGCCAGCCGAACCATGCGTACGACCTCGCCACGCTCGGCGGCCGCGGGTTCCGGGTCCGGCCGGCCGCGCCAGGCGAGGAGCTCGTCACCCTCGACGGGGTGTCCCGCCGGTTCGGTCCCGAGGACCTGTTGATCTGCGACGCCGAGGACCGCCCCATCGGCCTCGCCGGGATCATGGGCGGCGAGAACACCGAGATCTCGGTGGCGACCACGGCGGTGGCACTGGAGATGGCGTGGTTCGAGCCGAGCCGCATCGCCGCCACGGTCCAGCGCCGCGGCCTTCGCTCCGAGGCCTCGACCCGCTTCGAGCGAGGGGTCGACCCCTGGGGGATCGACCGGGCCATCGGCCGGTTTCTCACCCTGCTGCGCGAGACGTGCCCCGAGGCGGCGATCTCGGCGGGCCGGGTGGACGTACACGGCCAGGTGCCACCGCGGGCCGCGCCGGTGCGGGTGCGCACGGCTCGGGTGAACGCCGTGCTCGGCACCTCCCTCGATGATGCCGCCGTCGCTGCCGCGCTCGCGCCGATCGGGTTCGCCTCGAGTGCTGAAGTCGAAGGGGTGCTCGTGGTCGCGGTACCGAGCCGTCGCCCCGACTGCACGACCGAGATCGACGTGATCGAAGAGGTGGCCCGGCACATCGGGTACGACGCGCTCGGCAAGATCGTGCCTTCGTCACCCCACCCGGGCCGGTTGAGCGGGCATCAGCGCGATCGGCGTCTGGCGCGCGAGGTGATGGTCGGGGCCGGGTGCACGGAGGCCATGCCCAATGCCTTCCTCGCACCGGGCGACCTCGCCCGCGCCGGGTTGCCCGACGATGGGTTGTCCATCGCCAACCCGCTCGTGGCCGAGGAGAGCGTGCTGCGCACGTCCCTGCTGCCTGGCCTGCTGCGGTCGTTGGCGTATAACGCCTCGCATCGACGCACCGGGGTGCGTCTGTTCGAGCTCGGGCACGTGTACCGCCGTCCGCCGGCCGGGCACGTCCTGCCCGACGAGCGCGAGGTGCTCGCTGCGGTGCTCGCCGGCACCGAGGCGCGGGCGGCCGTTGCGTTGTGGCTCGAACTGGCCGGGGCGCTCGCCGTCGGCGACGTCACCGTCGAGGCCGCGGAGATCGCTGGCCTGCACCCGACCCGCGCCGCCCAGCTGTGCGCTGGGGACGGCACGGTGATCGGCGCCGTCGGCGAGGTCGACCCCGATGTCGCCGCCGCCCACGGCATCGCCGAGCGGGTGGCGTGGTTCGAGGTCGACCTCGGGGTGCTGCTCGGACGACCCCACGGGAACGTGCAGCTCGTGCCGGTCAGCCGGCAGCCCTCGAGCGACACCGACCTTGCGTTCGTGCTCGACGACGCAGTGCCTGCATCCCGCCTGACCGGCGCGCTGCGCGCCGCGGGTGCTCCGCTCGTGGTCGACCTTGCGCTGTTCGACGTGTACCGCGGCCCGGGCGTTGCGGCAGGGTGCCGGTCGCTTGCGTATCGCCTGCGGCTGCAGGCGGTCGACCGCACCCTCACCGACGCCGACCTGGTCCAGGTGCGCGAGGCGTGTATCGCCGCCGCGGCGGCGCTCGGCGCAGTGCTGCGGGCCTGAGCCGTCGGGCCGGGAGGGCGGACCCGGCGCAATATGCTGCGGGCGAGTGGAACTCGAGGCGCTGCGAACCCTTGTCCTCATCGCGGGCGCTGCGGTCCTCGGTCCGGTGGTGGCCGATCTCGTGCGGCAACGGGTCCGGCTGCCGGCGGTGGTCGTCGAGATCGCGCTCGGCATGGCCATCGGCCCGCACGTGCTCGGCTGGGCGCACCTCGACGAGGTCGTGCTCGTGCTGTCGGAGATGGGGTTGGTGTTCCTCATCTTCCTCGCCGGGTTCGAGCTCGACCCCGAGCGGGTGCGGGGCCGGCCGGCCCGCCTGGCCGTCACGAGTTGGACGGCGTCGCTCGCGCTCGGCGTCGCTGCTGCCTTCGTGCTGAACGCCACGGGGGTCACGGCGAGCGTCCGGTACGTGGCGATCGCGCTCACCACCACGGCTATCGGAACGCTGCTGCCGATCCTGGGGGACGCCGGGGTGTTGCCGACTCGGTTCGGTGCGTTCGTCCTTGCGGGCGGGGTGATGGGAGAGATCGGCCCGATCGTGGCGATCTCGCTCGCCCTGACGACCGACTCCCCGGCACGCACCACGGCGGTCCTGTTCGCCTTCCTGGCTGCCTCGGTTGCGGTCGGGTGGGTGGCCACCCGGCCAGCGCGTCCCCGCCTCGTGCGCCTGATCGCACGCACGATGCACTCGAGTGGCCAGGTCGGCGTCCGGATCAGCGTGCTGCTGTGCGTGGCGCTCGTGTGGCTGGCGGCGGCGTTCGATCTCGACGTGCTGCTCGGGGCGTTCGTCGCCGGGACGGTCGCCCGGCTGTTCCTTGTCCGCCACGACGGGGAGGCCGTCGTCGGCGCCGGGGAGCTCGACCACCGGGCGGAGGTCCACCACCGGCTCGACGCCATCGGGTTCGGGTTCTTCATCCCGCTGTTCTTCGTGGTCAGCGGGGTGAAGTTCGATCTCGAGGCGCTCGTCGACCCCGTCGAGTTGGTGAAGGTTCCGCTGTTCCTGGGTCTGTTCCTGCTCGTGCGTGGCCTGCCCGCCCTGCTCTACCGCCGCGACCTGCCGCGCCGCGAGGTGCTGGCGCTGGGCCTGCTGCAGTCGGCCGCCCTGCCGTTGTTGGTGGTGATCACGACCATCGGGGTCGACAGCGGCCAGATGCGCCCGGACAACGCAGCCGGTCTGATCGGTGCCGGTCTGCTGTCGGTCGTCGTGCTCCCGGTCGTCGCACTGTCGATCCGTGGATCGTCACCGGCGGTGGCGTCGTCCGCTGCCACTCACGAGCGGTAGGCGAGCACCCGGATTCGGTCGATCTCGAACGTCGCGGGAAACGTCGCCAAACGCACCCCGTCGGCTGGGCACGACCCTGGTCCGGCGGCCGGGGGTTCGCCGGTGCGGGCGCAGCGCCCGACGAGCGGCAGCCAACCGGGATCCCGGGCCGGGTCGCCAACCCAGTTGCCACCGACGGCGAGGTTGACGGCGAGATCCCAGCTCGCCTCGGCCGGGGCCTCCGTGATCCAGGTGGCGTCGGGATCCGTGAAGGTGCCGGTGACCGTCCCGTTCAACGAGAACACGAATCGGACGCCGGTCGCTCCGACCGGACGGATGTCTACGGCGAAGTCGTGCCAGACCCCGGGCGACCCGGCCGGCGGCAACGGCTCGAGATCGACCGTCCGGCGGAACGCATTCACCCCTCGAGTGCGGGGCAGGTGGACGGCGTGCGACACCGATCCGGGACGCTGGCTGTGGAACACCTCGAGCACGTCGACCTCGGCCGTGCCCGCCCCCGTGCGGTGCCGCAGCCAGAACGCCGGCCACAAGCCCTGGCCGTGGGGCACCCGGGCCCGGATCTCGAAGCGCCCGAACAGCGGGTACCAACGGTCCAGCTCTCGCGAGCTCACGAAGCCCGAGCGGTAGGGCTGCTCGACCCCGTCCGGGCAGCGGGTCGGTTCGGCCCGAGCGGTCAGGCGAAGGGTGCCGCCGGCGACGACGACGTTCTGCGGGGTGAGGCACGCCAGCTCGTTGTTCCCGTGCCCGTAGCGGTTGTGGTACGCGATCCAGCGTTGCGGGTCGAGACGGTCGCTCTCGAACCCCTCGTCGAGCGCCACGTCGAAGCGGGCGTTTGGGGCCGATGGCGGGTCCGGGGCGATACACGCCGAAGCGCTCAGGACCGCAGCGGCGACCACCAGCCCGGGCCAAGAGGATCGATACCCGCTGCGCAGCACCCGGTTCACCCGAGCCCGTGCCGGTCGGCCTCCAGCGCGAGGTCGTGGAGCGCCGGGGGCATCGCAGCGGCAGCCGCCCGGTCGAGCAGGGTGCGCAACTCGTCGAGCACCGCGGCGAGGTCGGGTCGTACGAGGCCGTCGAGCGCGTCGAACGCCGCCCGCAGGCGCCGCACCACCTGCGGCGCATCGGCGCCGTAGCGGATGATCTCGACAAAGCTCAACTGCACCAGGCGGCCCAGGCCCGGTTCGCGGGTCCACAGCCGGGCGACGCCCTGCTCGTCGACGTAGCAGCAGGCAGGGTCGGGCCGGTCGGCGACCGAGCCGAGCAGGTCGGTGATGCGGTCGACGGCCTGCACGGCCGTCGTCGGGTCGTTGACGGCGGGGGAGAGCGCACGACTGGCGATGTCGACGAGCTGGCGCAGCACGAACCCGGGGTCCTGGACCAGGGTCCGCTCCGTGCCGAGCAGGAACCACTGCGCCACGGTGTCGCCATCGGCCGGGGCTGCGCTCACGCGGGCGACCGGGGTGCCGACGCCCACGTACTCGCCGGCCTCGACGAGCAGTTCGATCCGTAGATCGTGGATGCGGGCGTACTGGACGAGGCCGTGGCGGTCGATCGCCTGCACGACACCGGTGCGGCGCCGGCTCCGCACCGGGATGCCCGCAGGGAATTCTTGGTCGCGGACCTCGAGGTAGCTCGCAGCCGGTGGGAAGGCCTCGTCGATCGTGCCTCGGCCGTCGTCGGTGATCTTCGTCAGCAGGTATTGCACCCGCAGGACTTTGGACATGCCGTGGACGAACGCGATGAACGCGACGATCGTGGCGAGCAGCAACAGGTAGACCGCCGTGACCGTCACCGCCGGCACGACCGTGCCCGCCCGCGAGCGCACCTCCACCAGGCCGTTGAGCGCGAACACGAACGTGGCCAGGAACAGACCCAGCGTCACGTGGGTCAAACGAGAGCGAACGAAGATCCGCACGGCTCGTGGTGAGTACTGGCCCCCGGCGAGCTGGATGGCGACCAGTGTCGTGGAGAACACCACGGCGACGAACGACAGCATCGCCGTGGCCGCC
Source organism: Acidimicrobiales bacterium (assembly GCA_040382215.1). Taxonomy (GTDB): domain Bacteria; phylum Actinomycetota; class Acidimicrobiia; order Acidimicrobiales; family Ilumatobacteraceae; genus JBEIFW01. The sequence continues at coordinate 13,541 of JBEIFW010000037.1, read as the reverse complement.
GTCGCAGTCAGGGCCGCCGAAGCGGTGGCGTCGGCGGCGATCATCCAGCCGGGCGCCTTGGTCGACGCGAGGCGCTGGTCGAGCCAGACGGTGAAGCGGGAAAACACGAAGGCTCCGGCGGCGAACACACCGGGTAGGAACCATAACGATGGGGCGATCCGTTCACGGAAGGTGAACCAGCGGATCGCCTCGGCCGGAGGACGTCGGGCCCGCACTGCGCACCCCGATTTCGCCGACGTCCTCCGAGCGCTGAAGCGTTCAGGCCTGGTTGGACGGCTTGACCACGAGGGCCACGATCAACCAGATCGGCCCGAGCAGGAACCCGAGAATGCCGTAGAGCGGCACGCTCTTCCCCTTCTTCTTGGCCAGGTTGACGCAGACCACTGCGCACACGACTGCGACGATGAGGCCGATGATTGCGCCCATGGTGGGCTCCCTTCAGTCCGAGGTGCGCGCAACGTAGCTGGTTCGGAGGGCCTAGTTGGCAAGTCCCGGTGTTCGAGGCCTCAATTCGGGTTGCGCGAGCATCACGCGCGCCCCTGCCCTGCCGACATCGAGGTCCCGATGACCGCACCTGCTGCTGATCCGGTCGATGCTGCGATCGACGAGATGCTCGCCACCGCGCCCGCCGACCCGCTCGAGCAGCGGGGCCGGTTGTTCGACCTCGGGCTGGCGTGGGTACATCACCCGCAAGGGCGCGGCGGCCTGGCCGCAGTGCCGTCCCGGCAGTTCGACGTGATCCGCCGGGTCCAGGGTGAAGGGATCGCCGTCAACACGCTCGCCTCGGGGGGCGGGGTGATCCTCGCCGGTCCGACGATGGCGGTTCACGGTTCCGACGAGCTCTGCGGGCGGCTTCTGCGACGCTCATTCACCGGCGAGGACTCGTGGTGCCAGCTGTTCTCCGAGCCCGGCTCGGGGTCGGACATGGCCGGCCTCGGCACCCGGGCCGTGCGCGACGGCGACGAGTGGGTGGTCGACGGCCAGAAGGTCTGGACCACGAACGCCCACCTCTGCAACCGGGCCATGCTGATCGCCCGCACCGACCCCGATCAGCCCAAGCACCGGGGCATCACCTACTTCGGTCTCGATCTCACCTCGCCCGGGGTCGAGGTCCGGCCGCTGCGGCAGATGACCGGACAGGCCGAGTTCAGTGAGGTGTACCTGACCGGCGTGCGCATCCCCGACACCGACCGGATCGGCGACGTGGGCGACGGCTGGCGGGTGGCGATGACCACGCTGTCGAACGAGCGGACCTCGATCGGCGGCGGCGGGCGCGCTCCGGTCCGGGGGAGCGGCGCAATCGCTGAGGCGCTGCGCATCTGGTCGGAGGTGCCCGCCGATCGTCGCACGGCGGTCCACCGCGATCGCTTGCTGTCGCTGTGGGCCGAGGCCGAGGTGCTCCGGCTCACCAACCAGCGTGCCGCCACTGCGAGGCGGGCCGGGACGCCGGGACCGGAAGGTTCGATCGCAAAGCTCGCGTTCGGCACCTTGAACCAGCGGATCTACGAGCTCTGCGTCGACCTGCTCGGTGCCGACGCGCTGGTCGGGTACGACTACACCTTCCGTCGGGAGGACCACCTCGGCTACGTCGGTCCGGCCGGTACGGCCCGGCAGTTCTTCCTGCGCAGCCGGGCCAACTCCATCGAGGGCGGGACGACCGAGATCCAGCGCAACATCGTCGGCGAACGGGCGCTCGGTCTGCCTGCCGAGCCTCGGACCGACAAAGACGTCGCCTGGCGCAACGTGCTTCGCAACTGATCGGGTGAGCGACCGTCAGTTCACCGACACGTCGTCGGGGAAATTCGAGAGCCACCGGAGCCGTCCGGGTTGGCGGCCGAGCACGATGCGCCAGAGCCGCTCGGGCTCGGGGTGGAAGGCGTCGCCGGGAACGGCGTCGACGACCACCCAGGCGTGTGCGGTGATCTCGCCTTCGAGTTGGCCGGGGCCCCAGCCGGCATACCCGAGGAAGAGCCGTACGTCGCCACCGTCCGGGGGATCCTCGGCGAGATCGAGCGCATGCCAGCCGGGCGGGGAGGACGACCGAGCCAACCCGATCACGCCGTCGGTCCCGACGGGTCCGCCGACGAACAGCCCGCCGGGAGCGGCCAGCAACGGACGCCATCGAGCCAGCGGGTCGGGAATCTGCCCGGGGTGACGTCGGTTGATGACCAGTCCCAGGGCACCATGGTCCCCGTGGTCGAGCAGGAGGACCACGGTGCGGTCGAAGTTCGGATCGACGAGTGGCGGAGTCGCCACGAGCAGCCGTCCTTCGAGCGCAGGGATAATCACAGGAGTTGTTCTACCGGCTGCGGGTGCGTGGCCGCGAGGAGGGGCGCATGCGGGAGCGGACCACCGGGCGCAGTGGGCTGATCGGGGTGACCGTGGTGGTCGTTGCGGTGGTGGTCGGCGCACTCGGGCTCGGCAGCGCGCTCCTTGCGGCGCGCCTCGGTGAGCTGTTCGAGACCACGACGGTCGACCGAAGCCCGCCGCCGGTGCTGCAGACGTTGCGGGACCTTTCGGAATACAGAGCGGCGTCGGCGAACTTCGAGGTCATCGTCGACACCGAGCGGGACGTGAAGTACCTCCCGTCGTTCATCGCCGGAGAACGCACGCTCTTCATCGCCGTCGGCTCCGTGGACGCAACCGTCGATTTCGCGGCCCTGGCCGACTCGGCCGTCGTCCTGGCCGCCGACCGAGGCGCCGTGTCGATACGCCTCCCCCGGGCGGTCCTGGGCAAACCGGTCGTCGACACCGAGCAGAGCCGGGTGGCCGCTCGCTCCCGTGGCCTGTTCGATCGGGTCGCCGGCATCTTCCAGTCGGAACCGACGAGCGACCGTCCGCTGTACCTTGCGGCCGAGGCGAAGATGGCCGAGGCCGCCAAGGCGACGTCGCTGCGGGAGCGGGCGGAGGAGAACACCCGGATCATGCTGACGTCGCTGCTGCGATCGCTCGGGTTCGAACGGGTCACGGTCACCTTCGTGGAGACGGCTCCGGTCAGTCGCCCCTGACCGGACGGGTTGCGACGACGATCACCGGCACGCGTTCTCGCGCGCCCGGGGTGCGGCGCACACGTCGACGACGGCCGCCGAGGTCAGGCTGAGTCCGGTGGAGGTCTTCGCGACCTTCAGGTGGAACTCCCGCTGCGAGACCCCCGGGAGCCCGGTGCTCGTGGCGACGAGCACCACTCCGACCGGATTCCCCGTGCTGGTCCAGCCGACTCGAACGGCGGCGTTCTCGCCGCCGGATCGAGCGGCGAGGGCCTTGCGCAGGTCGGCCGCGGCCTTCTGGGCGAACGTCTCCGGCGTGGCACCGGCGACCTCGCCACCCACAGCGGCTTTCACCATCGCGGTCGCATCGACGAAGGACGTGCGTGTCGGAGCGCCCGCGGTCGTCGTCGGGGCCACCGTGGTTGGCGGGGCTGCGACCGTCGTGGCCGCCGGGGATTCCACCGCCGGCATGACGATCGCAGGTGCCGGGGTGACCACGGTGGCGGCCGGGGGCAGCGTCACCATCGTGGTCGTCGCCATCACCGTTACGGAGGCGACGGTCGGCTTGTGCGAGCCGCCGCAGGCGGCAAGCCCACAACCGGCGATGACGCTGGCGGCCAGGAAACGAAAACCGGTCATGGGTGAACTCCTCGTCGGACTCCACCCGCAGCAATCCTTTCACACTGCCGACCCCACGTCGGTGGCAGCGAGTGAGTCTGGCGGGTTATTTCTGTGCATCATCATTCGTATAGGTGTATGGTCATGCACTCGTGACGGCCAAGAAACGGATCGGCATCGTGGGTGCGTCCGGGTACACCGGGTTGGAGTTGTTGCGGATCCTCGCCGGGCACCCCGACTGCACGGTCGTGCTCGCAACCGGTGATACGCAGGCGGGAACCTTGGCGGCGAGCCTCTATCCCAGCCTCAGTGTCGCCTACCCGGATCTCGTCTTTGGCGAGTTCGATGCGGCGGCCTGCGACGGGCTCGACGCAGTGTTCCTCGGCCTTCCCCACGAGGCCTCCCTCGAGCTCGCGCCCCAACTAGTCGGTCGGGTCGGCGTGGTCGTCGACCTGTCCGCCGCCTACCGGTTGAAGGACGCGTCGCTCTACCCCCGGTGGTACGGCTTCGAGCACACCCAGCCGGCGTTGCTGGCCGAGGCGGTCTACGGCCTGCCGGAGCGCCACCGCAACGAGCTCGGGGGCGCTCGCCTCGTCGCCACCCCAGGCTGCTACGTGACGGCGGCGACGCTCGCCCTCGCGCCGTTGGTCGACGCCGGCCTGATCGAGTCCCACGGGGTGGTCGTCGATGCCGCCAGCGGGGTGTCGGGCGCCGGCCGCGGCCTCAAGCACACGAGCCTGTTCTGCACCGTCGACGAGGACTTCACGGCATACGGCCTGCTCGACCATCGCCATACCCCGGAGATGGAGCAGGAGATCGGGGCGCAGTTGTTGTTCACGCCGCACCTCGCGCCGATGAACCGGGGCATCCTGGCGACGTGCTACGCCCGGCCGGCTGCGCCGGCGAGCAGCGCCTCGGTGCTGGCGGCGTTGGCGCGGGCCTACGCCGGCGAGCCGTTCGTCTCGGTGCGCCCGGACTCGCCGTCCACGAAGGCGACGCTCGGATCGAACGCGGTCCACCTGAGCGCCCGCGTCGATGAGCGCACCGGATGGGTCATGGTCCTGTGCGCGATCGACAACCTGACGAAGGGTGCCTCCGGTGGGGCGGTACAGGCGATGAACGTCGCGCTCGGCATCACGGAGACCGCCGGACTCAGCGCCGTCGGGGTGTACCCGTGACCGGGCACGATCGACTCACCGGCGCAGCCGACAAGGCCGAGGTCCTCGTCGAGGCCCTGCCGTACATCCGGCGCTTCGCCGGCAAGGTCGTCGTCGTCAAGTACGGCGGCAACGCCCTCGCCGGCGCGAGCGAGGACGACGCGCTCGCCCTGTTCGCCGAGGACGTCGTGCTGATGCATGCGGTGGGGATGCGGCCCGTCGTCGTCCACGGTGGCGGGCCGCAGATCAGCGACCTGATGAGCCGCCTGGGGAAGGTCCCCGAGTTCCGGGACGGTCTGCGCGTCACGGACCGGGAGACGGTCGACATCGCCCGCATGGTCCTGCGCGGTCAGGTGAATCCGCAGCTGGTCGCTGCGATCAACGTCCATGGACCGCTGGCGGTCGGGGTCTCCGGTGAGGATGCCGGCCTGTTGCGGGCCAAGGCGCGCGACCCACAGCTCGGGTTCGTCGGCGACGTGACCGACGTGAACCCGGCGATCCTGCTCCGGCTCCTCGCCCAGGACCTGATCCCGGTGGTCGCGACCATCGGGGCCGACGAGCTCGGGCAGGCGTACAACATCAACGCCGACACGGTGGCCGGCGTGCTCGCCACGGCGCTGGGGGCGGAGAAGCTGATCTACCTGACCGACATCGAGGGGGTCCGGCGCGATGTCGCCGATCCGGGCAGCCTCATTCGGCGCACGACCGCCGACGAACTCGACGCGCTCATGGCCGACGGCACGCTCACCGGGGGCATGATCCCCAAGATCGCCTCGTGCGTCGGTGCGGTGCGGGGCGGAGTGCGGCGGGCGCACATCCTCGACGGTCGCATTCCGCACGTGCTGCTGCTCGAGATCTTCACCGACGAAGGGATCGGGACGATGGTGACCAACGGGGAGCCGACATGACCACGCACGCCGACGCGATGCACGCCCCTGCGGGGCTCGACCACTGTCCGCTCATGCCGACGTACGGCCCGCCGCCGGTGATGTTCGTCCGCGGCTCGGGCACCGAGCTGTGGGATGCCGACGGTCGCCGGTACCTCGACCTGCTCTCCGGCTTGGCGGTCACCTCGCTCGGCCACGCACACCCCGCCGTTGCTGATGCGCTTGCGGCGCAAGCCCGGACGCTGCTGCACACGTCCAACCTGTTCGCAACCGAGCACGCCTGGCAGGTGGCGACGACCCTCGACCGGCTGCTGGGCGGCGGCGGACAGGTGTTCTTCTGCAACTCGGGCGCCGAGGCCAACGAGTGCGCCATCAAATTGGCGCGCAAATGGGGCGGTCGCGGGCGTCACGTCGTCGTTTCCGCCTACGGCAGCTTCCACGGGCGGACGCTGGCGACGCTGCACGCCACTGGCCAGCCGGCCAAGCACGAGCCGTTCCAACCGTTGCCCGAGGGGTTCCGCCACGTGGCCTGGAACGACCTCGACGCGCTCGCTGCTGCGATAACCCCTGACGTGTCGGCGGTGCTGCTCGAGCCGGTGCAGGGTGAGGGCGGGGTGAACCCGGCGACGATCGAGTACTTCCAAGGTGTCCGCCGGTTGTGCGACGAGCGCGGGCTGTTGTTCATGGTCGACGAAGTGCAAACCGGGCTCGCGCGCTGCGGCGCGTGGTTCGCGCACCAGCACTTTGGTGTCGTGCCGGACGTCGTGACAATGGCCAAGGCGCTCGGCAACGGCATGCCGATCGGTGCGTGCTGGGCCCGACGCGAGGTCGCTGCCGCGTTCCAACCCGGTGACCACGCCACCACGTTCGGCGGCACGCCGCTCGCCTGCGCCGCCGCCAAGGCCGTGCTCGCCGAGATGGAGCGGATCGATGCGCCTGCAACGGCCCGGCGAGCGGGGGAGCGCCTCACCACTGCGCTGCTCGCCACGCCCGGGGTAGCGGCGGTGCGCGGTCTCGGCGTCCTTATCGCGGCCGAACTCGACGGCCGTGACGCCAAGGCGGTCGCGGGTGAACTGCTGGCGCGCGGTGTCGTCGTCAATGCCGTGACGGCCACAGCGCTTCGCCTTGCTCCCCCGATCACGATCGGTGATGACGAGATCACTGAGGCCGTCGGGGTGCTCGCCGCCGTCCTCGCCGACGGCGTGGGGCGCCCGTGAGCCGGACCGCGTCGGCGCGGCACCTCCTCGACGTCGACGACCTGAGCGCCGCCGAACTGGCAGCGGTGCTCGACCTCGCCGAGCGTCCGGCGCTTCCCCGGGTGCTGGCGGGCCGCGGGGTGGCGTTGCTGTTCGAGAAGCCGTCGCTGCGAACCCGCCACTCCACCGAGATCGCCGTCGTCCAACTCGGCGGCCATCCGATCAGCGAGCAGTCCGAGCTCGGTCGCCGGGAATCGATTCCCGACGTGGCGCGGACGTTGTCGGGCTATCACGGGGCGATCGGCGCGCGTGTCTTCGCCCACCACAAGGTTGCCGAGCTGGCCGCGTGGTCGGCCGTCCCGGTCGTCAACCTGCTCTCCGACGATGCCCACCCCTTGCAGGCGCTCGCCGACCTGCTCACCTTGCGCAAGGAGTTCGGCACCCTGGCTGGCGTGCGCGTCGCATGGGTCGGCGACTTCTCCAACGTGGCGCGATCGTTGGCCAAGGGTCTCGCTCTGTCGGGCGGCTCGCTGGTGTGCTGCTCCCCGCCCGGTTACGGCCCGTCAGACGTCGATCACGAGGCGGTCGGTGTGCTCGGTGGAGCATTGGAGGTGGCTGCGCGACCGGCCGACGCCGTCGACGGCGCACGCGCCGTGGTCACCGACGCCTGGTACTCGATGGGTCAGGAAGCCGACGCCGTCGTTCGCAAGCGGGCTTTCGAGGGCTTCACGATCACGGCAGCGCTCCTGGCCGCAGCGGCGCCAGACGCCGTGTTCCTTCACTGCCTGCCGGCCCATCGCGGTGAGGAAGTCACCGATGATGTGATCGACGGCCCGGCGTCGCGGGTGTTCCCTGAAGCGACGAACCGGTTGCACACCGCCCGTGCCGCGCTCGCCTTCTTGCTGGGGGTGCGCCCGTGACGGCCGGCGGGCGCATCACCAAGGCGCAGCGACAGCATCGGATCGCTCAGCTGCTCGCCCACCAGCAGATCACCAGCCAGTCGCAGGTGGTCGACCTCCTCGGCGCAGACGGCATCCATGCCACGCAGGCAACGGTGTCGCGGGATCTCGAAGACCTCGGCGCCGTCAAGGTGCGCGTGCCCGGTGGCGAGACCGTATACGCCATTCCCGAGTTCGAGCCCGAGCGCGTCGCTCCGGCCGACCATCTGCGGCGGGTGCTCGGAGAGTGGGTGGCCGACGTGGCATCGAGTGGGAACCTCGTCGTGCTGCGTACCCCGCCGGGATGCGCGCACGTTGTGGCGTCGGCGCTCGACCGGGCTGGCCTCGGCGAACTGATCGGCACGGTGGCCGGAGACGACACGTTGCTGTGCGTGGCGGCCGAGGAGGTCGGCGGGGCGTTCCTGGCGCGGATGCTGCGCGATCTCGCAGGGCTCGAGGAGGGACGATGAGTGGCGACATCACCGAGGGTCGGACCCTGTGGCACGGACGGTTCACCTCGGGGCCGGCCGAGGAGCTGCTGGCGTACACGGTGAGCCTTCCGTTCGATCGCCGCCTGGCTGCCGACGACATCGCCGGTTCCCGGGCGCACGCGTCGATGCTCGGCCACGTCGGCCTGCTCGATCCCGACGAACTCGCCTCGATCCTGCGCGCACTCGACCAGGTCGACGCTGAGCTTCGCGAGGGGCACTTCTCGTTCCTTCCTTCCGACGAGGACGTGCACACGGCGGTCGAACGCCGGGTCACCGAACTCGCAGGTTCCGCCGGGGCCAAGCTCCACACCGGGCGCAGCCGGAACGATCAGGTGGCGACCGACCTTCGGCTGTGGTGCAAGCGGGAGCTGCGGACCGTCGCCGGGCGCATCGTGGCGCTCCAGGACGTGCTGTGTAACCGGGCGATCGCCGTCGGCGAGGCCCAGCTGCCGGGCTACACCCACCTCCAGCGGGCGCAGCCCGTCCTCCTCGCCCACCATCTGCTCGCACACGGCTGGGCGCTGGCCCGGGACGTCGATCGCCTGATGGCCACGATCGCCCGTCTCGACGTGTCACCGCTCGGCGCCGGTGCGCTCGCTGGCTCGTCCCTGCCGCTGGATCCGGCCTGGACCGCCGAACGCCTCGGGTTCGCCGCGGTGTTCGACAACTCGCTCGACGCCGTCTCCGACCGGGACTTCGTGGCCGAGGCACTGTTCGACTTGGCGCTGGTCGGCATCCACTTGTCCCGGCTCGGCGAAGAGTGGGTGCTGTGGACCTCGGAGGAGTTCGGCTTCGCCCGTCTCGACGACGCCTATGCGACCGGGTCATCGATGCTCCCGCAGAAGAAGAACCCGGACATCGCCGAGCTGGCCCGGGGGAAGGCGGGCCGACTGATCGGCGACCTGACCGGGCTGTTGGCCACGCTCAAGGGTCTCCCACTCGCGTACAACCGGGACCTGCAGGAGGACAAAGAGCCGTTGTTCGACGCTGTCGAGCAGGTGTCGCTCGCGCTGGCGGCGATCGCCGGGATGATCGCGACGGCGACCTTCGACACCGAGCGCATGGCCGTCGCCGCGAACGCACCCCACGCAGCAGCGACCGATCTCGCCGAATGGCTCGTCGTTGACGGGATGCCGTTCCGCCAGGCGCACGCCGTCGTGGGTTCACTCGTGCGGGAGTCGCTCCAACCCGGCGGGCGCCCACTTGCCGAACTGGTCGCCGATCACCCCGATCTCGGTCCCGAGGCTGCGGCGCTCGTCGCTCCGGGGGTGGCGGCCCGGCGCCGCACGACCCCGGGCGGGGGTGGTCCGGGCCCGGTCGCCGCTCAACTCGAGCGGTTCCGCGAGTATCTCGTGACCGCGCGGGCCAGCATCGAACCCACCACCGCATCCTCTGGAGTCCACTGATGGGCAACGTCCTGGTCAATCTGCCGGTCGGCGAGCGTGTCGGCATCGCCTTCTCGGGCGGTCTCGACACGTCGGTGGCCGTCGCCTGGATGCGGGAGAAGGGTGCGATCCCATACGCCTACACCGCTGATCTCGGTCAATACGACGAGCCGGATCTCGCCGGCGTGCCGGATCGGGCCGTCGGCTACGGGGCCGAAATGGCTCGTCTCGTCGACTGCCGGGAGACCCTCGTCGCCGAGGGGCTCGTTGCCCTGCAGTGCGGGGCGTTCCACATCACGACGGCCGGGAAGACGTACTTCAACACGACGCCACTCGGACGGGCCGTGACCGGCACGATGCTGGTGCGCGCGATGCACGATGACGGGGTCGACGTGTGGGGCGACGGCAGCACGTACAAGGGGAACGACATCGAGCGGTTCTACCGGTACGGCCTGCTCGTCAATCCGAAGCTCCGGATCTAGAAGCGCTGGGTGGATCGGGTCTTCGTCAGCGAGCTCGGCGGGCGCGCCGAGATGAGTGAGTTCCTCGTCGTGCGGGACCTCCCGTATCGGGCGAGCAAGGAGAAGGCCTATTCCACGGACGCCAACCTGTGGGGTGCCACCCACGAGGCGAAGGAACTCGAACTGCTCGGGACCTCGATGGACATCGTGGAGCCGATCATGGGAGTCCGCCACTGGGACTCCTCGACGGAGGTGGCGGCGGAGGTCGTCACGGTGCGGTTCGAGCAAGGTTGGCCGGTCGAGATCAACGGTCGTACCTTCGCCGACCAGTTCGGTCTCGTCCAGGAGGCCAACACGATCGGCGGCCGGCACGGCCTCGGCATGTGCGACCAGATCGAGAATCGGATCATCGAGGCCAAGAGCCGGGGCATCTACGAGGCACCGGGACTCGCGTTGCTCCATGTCGCCTACGAGCGACTGGTGACGGCGATCCACAACGAGGGCACGATCGACAACTACCGCACATTCGGACGTCGGCTCGGGCGACTCCTGTACGAAGGTCGGTGGTTCGATCCCCAGTCGCTCATGCTGCGCGAGTCACTCCAGCGCTGGGTCGGGTCCGCCGTCACCGGGGAAGTGACGCTGCGCCTGCGCCGCGGCGACGACTACACGATCCTCGATACAGCGGGCCCGAACCTCACGTACCAGCCCGAACGCCTGTCGATGGAAAGCGGCGAGGGAGCGTTCGGGCCGCTCGACCGGATCGGTCAGTTGACCATGCGGAACCTCGACATCGCCGACTCCCGGGACAAGCTCGCCGTCTACCAGCAGTCCGGCACGCTGGGGCCCGGCGGGGTCGGTCCGCTCGCGCTGGAGACCGGTACCTGAGGCGCTGCAGCCCGTCCGATCTGCGCGGCGACAGCGTCGAGGTCGCGCCGCACCTGCTCGGTCTCGTTCTCGCCGGCCGCGGCGTGCAGGGACGGATCGTCGAGGTCGAGGCCTACGGCGGTAGGCACGATCCGGCCAGTCACGCCTACCGAGGCCGCACGACGCGAAACGCGAGCATGTTCGAGCCGGCAGGGACCCTGTACGTCTATCGGTCCTACGGACTGCACTGGTGCGCAAACGTCGTGACCGGCCCGGCGGGCGACGGTCAAGCGGTGCTCGTGCGCGCCGTGCTCGTGGTGGCGGGCGAGGAACTCGCCGCCGAGCGGCGTCGGGGTGTCGCTCGACGGCACTGGTCCGACGGCCCCGGCAAGGTGTGCACCGCCCTCGGGATCACCGGCGCAGATGACGGCTGCAACCTGATGCACGACCCTGTCCTCGGGCTGTACGACGACGGGAGCGCCGTCGTCTCGATTCGCAAGACGCCCAGGATCGGCATCACCAAAGCGGTCGACGTCCCGTGGCGTTGGTGCGCGACCATCGCGGCCGATGGACCTGATCGACGACCTCGCCGCCCGCGGACTCATCCACGATTCGACTGACCGTGCGCTCCTTCGTGCTCGGATGGCCGATCGGCCGATCGGCGTGTACGTCGGTTTCGATCCGACCGCCGACAGCCTTCACGTCGGGAACTTGCTCGGTCAGGTGACCTTGCGCCGCTTCCAACTCGCCGGACACCAGGTGTTCCCTCTGGCGGGTGGGGCGACGGGGATGATCGGGGATCCGGGCGGGCGGTCCGCGGAGCGCAACCTCCTCGATCGCGAGACGCTGCGGCACAACGTGTCGTGCATCAAGCGTCAGCTTGCGTCGCTCCTGGAGTTCGACGGTCCGAACCCGGCGACCCTCGTCGACAATGCGGACTGGACGGCTTCGGTCTCCGTGCTCGATTTCCTTCGTGACGTCGGAAAGCACGTCACGATCAACCAAATGCTGGCCAAGGAGTCGATCCGGACGCGGGTCGAATCCGAGCACGGTATCTCGTACACCGAGTTCAGCTACATGCTCCTGCAGGCCAACGACTTCCGGCACCTTCACCAACATCACGGTGTCGAGCTCCAGCTGGGTGGGTCCGACCAATGGGGGAACATCGTCGCCGGCATCGACCTGATCCGTCGGGTGCTGGCTGCGCCGGCCTACGGCCTCACGTGGCCCCTCGTCACCAAGTCCGACGGCACGAAGTTCGGCAAGTCGGTCGGGGGCGCCGTGTGGCTCGACGCCACGAAGACCAGCCCGTATCAGTTCCACCAGTTCTGGATGCAGACCGACCATGCCGACGTGGTTCGCTACCTGCTCCAGTTCAGCCTGCGGCCCGTAGCCGAGATCGAAGCCATTGCTGCGGAACACCGTGCGACGCCGGAGCGCCGTCTCGGCCAGCGAGTCATCGCCGACGACGTCACAGCGATGTTGCACGGTCGGGAGGCCACGGAAGCCGCCAGGACCGCTGCGGCGCTGTTGTTCGGGGGCGATCCGACGGTTGCGCCTGAGCGGGTACTGGCCACTCTGGTCGGCGAGATCCCGTCCACGACCGTCGCCTCGCCTGCGCTCGACGACCTCGTCGCACTCGTAGTTCGCACCGGGCTGGCGAGCTCCAACGGCGACGCCAGGCGCGCCATAGAGCAGCGTGGGCTGTACGTCAACGGACGCGCCGTCGGGCCCGGGGACCCGGTGGGTCTGCTCCACGGGCGCTTCGTTCTGCTGCGCCGGGGCAAGAAGAACCACCATCTCGTCGTCCTCGGATGACGGCTTCAACCCAGGTTCCCAACAGCGAAGAAGAAAATCGGCCCGACGGAGTTGACGCACTGGGGCCCGGTCGATAGGTTCTCCTCTCGCCCCGCACGGAGGTCAGCGCTCGAAGAGTGCGGCCGTCGAGCGGTGGGCAGGCACCAAGGTCGCTACGGCGGCATGTGTCTGCGAGCCATGGCTCCTTGAAAACGGAAGAGAGGACAGACGAACGCCAGTGCGGGCGTCACCAGGGCGAAGGCTACTGGTGTCGCTACGTCAATGACTCGCACCTCCGTACCCACGGAGGTGCACGTCCGGTCGGTCGCCAGATCGACCGGCTCTCCAAGTGTCACCCGTCTTGTACGGGCGATTCTTCGACGGAGAGTTTGATCCTGGCTCAGGACGAACGCTGGCGGCGTGCTTAACACATGCAAGTCGAACGGGGTCCTTCGTAGTGGCAACACTGCGGGGGGTCTAGTGGCGAACGGGTGAGTAACACGTGAGGAACCTACCCCGGACTCTGGGATAACAGCTGGAAACGGCTGCTAACACCGGATATCTCCGCCGAGCCGCATGGCTTGGCGAAGAAAGGTTACGGTCCGGGACGGCCTCGCGGCCTATCAGCTTGTTGGTGGGGTAACGGCCTACCAAGGCGTCGACGGGTAGCTGGTCTGAGAGGATGATCAGCCACACTGGGACTGAGACACGGCCCAGACTCCTACGGGAGGCAGCAGTGGGGAATCTTGCGCAATGG
>JBEIFW010000036.1:0-22707 GCA_040382215.1 Acidimicrobiales bacterium | reverse complement strand
GGGGCGCGATCGCCGCGGCGGCGGTGAGCCAATGCCCGGAAGAAGCCGGTGAAGTCCACTCGATGCGTCTGCAACAACGTGAGGAGATCCTCGATCAGGGCCGGGTCGCCAGTGTCGGCGGCGATGCCGAGCTTGGCCAGCATCCCGGATCGCCAGTGGTGGTCGAACCGCGTGGGGAAGCGCTGGAGGACCTCGGTGGCGACGCTGACGGCGGTCTGCTGGTCGTCGTCGAACAGGCGCAGCATCGCCTCGGCGAGGCGGGCCAGGTTCCACTGCGCCATGTTGGGTTGGTTGCCCCAGGCGTAGCGGCCGCTGTGGTCGATCGAGCTGAACACGGTCGCCGGGTCGTACGCATCCATAAAGGCGCACGGGCCGTAATCGATCGTCTCGCCGGAGATCGTCATGTTGTCGGTGTTCATCACGCCGTGGACGAATCCGACGAGCATCCATCGGGCCACGAGCGATGCCTGGGCTTCGACGACAGCGGCGTAGAGCGCCACGTACGGATTGGGTGCGCCGGCGGCGTCGGGATGGTGGCGGGCGATCGCATGGTCGGCGAGCCGGCGCAGCAGTGTGGGGTCGGCGTGCGCGGCCGCGTACTGGAAGCTGCCGACCCGCAGGTGGCTGGCTGCGGTGCGGACGAGCACCGCGCCGGGCAGCCACTCCTCGCGGGCGATCTGCTCGCCCGTTGCGACGACGGCGAGCGAGCGGGTGGTGGGGATCCCGAGGGCATGCATCGCTTCGCTGATGACGTACTCGCGCAGCATCGGACCCACGGCGGCCTTCCCGTCGCCGCCCCGGGCGAACGGCGTGCGGCCCGAGCCCTTGAGGTGGAGATCGTGACGGCGGCCCCGGGGGTCGACGAGCTCACCGAGCAGGAGGGCCCGGCCGTCGCCGAGACGCGGGGAGAACCCGCCGAACTGATGGCCGGCATACGCCTGGGCGATCGGCCGGGCGCCGTCGGGCAGCGTCGCCCCGACGAGGAACGCAACACCGGCGGGGGCGCGCAAGGCGCCCGGATCGAGCCCGAGCTCGACGGCCCACGCGTCGTTGCAGACGAGCACGCGGGGATCCGGGAACGGCGCCGCCTGCCAGGGTTCGTAGAGGCCGTCGAGGTCGCGGGCGAACCAGTCGTCGAGGCGGACGTCGAGCGCGGTCGTCATGACGTTGCACGCTACGGGCGGGCGCGACGGTCGCGGCGGGTCGGGCACCGGTCCGGGCGATGCGAGCGATACGAACACACGTTTGCATGTTGAACGTGTGTTCGCTATGCTGTCGGTATGGCTGGTGGGGTGCACGACCCAGTTCGGGACGCAGTTCGGGAGTTGTTGGCGCTCGATGCCGGCGTGTTGGGTGAGGCCGAGTTGCGTGAGGCGGGTCGGTGGTTGGTGCGGGTGCGCGGCTGGTTGGAGGGTGTGGATGCGGCGTTGACTCGGCGGGCGGAGGGGTTGGCCCGGTCGGGTGGTGGGGTGGATGGCCGTTGGTTCCAGCGTGAGCACGGCGCCCGCTCCGATCGTGGGGCGCGTGCGGCGGTGGAACGGGCCGAGTTGTTGGGCGCCGTCCCCGAACTGGCCGCGGTCGTGGAGGCCGGCACCGCGGGGGTGGCGCATGTGGATGCGGTGGCGCGGGTGGTTGCGAAGGCGCCGGAGGCGGTGCGTGAGCAGTTGTTGGGCTCTGCGTCGTGGTTGGCGGGGAAGGCGGCGTCGTCATCCCCGGAGCAGTTGGAACGGTCGTTGGAACGCGAGGTCCGTGAGCTGGTGAAGCTCGACGCGGCCAGCGTGCTCGCCGCGCAGCGGGCCCGGTCCCACGTGCGGCATTGGGTGGCGGCGGATGGGATGCATCATCTGCACGCCGAGTTGGATCCCGAACGCGGGGCCCGGGTGTTCGCGGCGTTGGGGGCGACGGTCGAGCGGTTGTTCCATCAGGGCAACCCGGCGTCGACCGGACGCGCACCGTCGGGCGGGCCGGTCCAGTCGGCGTTGGCCGCGGACGCGCTCGTCGAGCTGTGCACCACCAGCCGGGGTGCGGGTCCGGGGTCGGAGCTGGTCGTGTTGATCGACTACGAGTCGCTGACCGCGGGGGTGGAGCGGATCGGTGGGGTGTGCGAAACCTCCAGCGGGGTGCCGTTACCGGTATCGACCGTCCGGAAGCTGTGGTGCGAGGCCGACATCTTGCCGGTCGTGCTCGGCGGCGATGGTGTCGCGTTGGATGCGGGACGCACCCGCCGGTTGGCGACCAAACCGCAGCGGCGGGCGTTACGGGCGATGCACCGCAGCTGCGCCTGGCCCGGGTGCACGACCCGGTGCGACCCGTGCCCCAGCCACCACACCGACCCGTGGGGCCGCCACGGGCCCACCGACCTCGAGGTCCTCGCGCCGGTGTGCTCCCATCACCACCACCAGATCCACGACCTCGGCTGGAACCTCACCCTCGACGAGCATCGCAACGTCACCATCCACGCCCCCGACGGGCGCACCGTGCAACGACAACGATTCGAACCGATCGTCGCCCCGGGCGGCGCCAGCGGCGCGGCCGGCCTCGACGGGGGCGGCTCACGCTCGTCGGACTCGCCCCCGCAGGGCAGTGAGCGCAAGCGACATCGACACGGTCCCCACCCCCGCGATCGCGGCCAGCGCCTTCGCAAGGGCCGCCGCGTCCCAGCCGCCGTAGACGAGTGATCGCATGCCTTCGAGCAGGTAGGTGCACGGGTTGAACCGGGCCACCTCGCGCAGCCAGCCGGTGAGTGCCTCGGTCGGCACGTAGCTCGACGTGAGGAAGGCGAACGGGAAGAACAGCAGGAAGCTCGAGTTGACCGCAGCCGGGCTCCCGGTCTTGAGCGCAATTGCGTACGGGAATCCGGTGAAGGCCAATCCCCAGAGCCCGCCGAGGAGCACGAACAGCGCGACCCCGGCGATCCCGGTCTCGAACCCCACCCCCACCACGAACCCCATCAGCACCACACCGACCGACAGCGCCATCACGAGGAGCAGATCGGCGACCATCAACCCGAGCAGCAGCGTGAGCCGACGCAACGGGGTCACGAGCAGGCGGTCCAGGTAGCCGGACTGGATGTCGATCACCAGCGAGCCCGCCCGGGAGACGCCCGTGACCGCGAAGATGATCGCCACCGGCAGCTGGAACGCCTTGAAGTCGAGGCCCGGGAAGCCCTGCTCGGTGAAGCTCTGGAGCTGCCCGAGGTTGATCACGAAGAAGAACAGCGGGATCACGAGCGCCGGGATGATCGCCTCGGGGTCGCGCAACGTGAGCCGCACGGCCCGCAGCGACACGGTGGCCAGGTCGGCCACGAACCCGGGATGCCGGGCCCGCAACGGGGCCGAGGGGGTGGTCACGACGCCTCCAGATGGCTGCCGGTCGTCTCGAGGAATACGTCGTCGAGGGTGGGGGTGCGCAGCGTGATCCCAGCGACGTGGACGCCGCTCCCGGCGAGCGCCACCGCCACCGGCGACAGCGCTGCGGCGCCGTCGGCGACCGACGCGGTCAGCTCCCCGCCATGGATGTCGACCCGTTCCACACCCGGGACCGACGCCACGGCGGCGCGCGCCGCGGTCAGGTCGCCGTGCACCCGGGCAACGATCACGTCGGTCCCGATGGAGCGCTTCAACGCCGCCGGAGTGCCCTCGGCCACGATGCGGCCGGCGGCGATGATTCCGACCCGGTGGGCCAGCTCGTCGGCCTCCTCCAGGTACTGCGTGGTCAAGAAGATCGTCATGCCCTGCTCCACGTTCAGCCGGCGCACCTCGGCCCACACCATCGCCCGGCTGGCGGGGTCCAGGCCGGTGGTCGGCTCGTCGAGGAACAGCACCTCGGGGTGGTGCACGAGCGCGAGCGCGAGGTCGAGGCGGCGCTTCATGCCGCCCGAGTAGGTGCCCACCCGCCGGTCGAGAGCGGTGCCGAGGTCGACGAGCCGGGCGAGGTCATCGCTGCGCTGCGCCCGCTCTGCCCGGTTCAGGCCGTAGAGGCGACCCTGCAGGTCGAGCAGTTCCCGGCCGGTCTGCTTCGCGTCGAGGGCGGCTTCCTGCAGGGCGACCCCGATGCGCAACCGCACCCCGTCGGGGTCGGTGGCTACGTCGTGTCCGGCCACCACGGCCCGCCCGCCCGAAGGTCGGGCCAGGGTGGTGAGCATCCGCACCGTCGTCGACTTCCCGGCGCCGTTGGGGCCGAGGAACCCGTAGATCTCGCCCGGGGCCACGTGCAGGTCGATGCCGTCGACCGCTCGGACCTCGCCGTAGGTGCGGGTCAAACCCTCGGCCAGGATCGCCGCCGGGGCCCCGGCCATCACGAACCGACCCGCTTGCCGTCCTCGACGAGGTTGATCTCCCACAGCACGGTGTCTAGCCGGTCCGCCGCGCTGATCGCCTCGAATCGTTGCGGCCGTTCGGGGGTGATACACGATGCGACCGGGGTGAGGATCGTCCAGGGGGTCGGGTGGCAGAACTGCACGACCGAATAGCGATCGCCGTGCTGGCCGGGGGCGGCCACGACCCGGTGCACGCCGACGGGGATCACGCCGTTGGTGAGGTGCTCCAGCATGATGCCGGTGTTGATGATCGCGAGGCCATCGGGCGCGACGGCGTCCACCCAGCCGGCCTCGGTCCGTACCTGCAGCCCGGGCGCCGAAGCCCGGGGCAGCGCAGTGATCAGGTTGATGTCGCCGTGGGCGCCGGCCCACACGTGTTGGTCGCTCGGCGCCTGCGCGATCGGGGGGTAGTGGATGGCCCGCGCAAGCGTGGCGCCGTGCCCGAGCATCCCGTCGAAGAACGACTCGTGGCAGCCGATGCCCGCGGCGATGATCCGTAGGAACCGGCGTTGCACGTCGAGCAGGTCGGTGTTGAACCGCATCAGGGTGTCGGTGATCCCGGGCACCGCCGCCTCGGGCAGCACCTGCTCGGGGTAGCGGTGCGGGTACCGGGAGCGCAGCGGGTGGCCGACGGGCACCGGCAGCGACCAGTTGAGCATCTCCTTCCAGTCCGGCACGTCGCTCGTCGCCGCGGTCTCCACCAGCAGCCCGGTGTAGCCCGTCTGGCCGTGGGTGCCGGGGGCCACGAAGCGGGCCTTGGTGTCGGCCGGCAGGCTGAAGAACTCCTCCAGCATCCCGTAGGCCGTGTCGAGCAGGCCCTCGGAGAGGTCGTGGCTCGTGTAGACGAACCCGGTCCGCAGCGACCGCATCACCCCGTCGACCACGGCACGTCGCTGGGTGGCGTCCCCCCGCTCGAACGCCAGCAGGTCGACGTCGAGGATCAACTCGCTCATGGGCGCGAGGTTGGCAGACCGGCCAGCGCAACGGCTCGCCGGAACACTGCGTCGAACATCGCCTCGGTGAGTCGGCCGGTGAAGGTGTTCTGTTGGCTGGGGTGGAACGAGCACACGAGGCTCGGGCCGTCGGGCACGACGGCCTCGGCGAGGTGCCCGAATCGGGGCCGGGGGCGCAGACCCCACAGCCCGGCGGCGGCCTCGAGCGCGAACGCGCCGAGGCACACCACGACAGCGACGTCGTTGAGCAGCCGCCGCTCGCGCTCGAGGAACCCTCGGCACGCATCGCGCTCGGCGGGCAGCGGCTTGTTGCCGGGCGGCGCGCAGCGCACCGCGGCGCTCACCCACACCCCATCGAGCGTGAGCCCGTCGTCGATGCCGACCGAGGTCGGCTGATTGGCCAGCCCGGCGCGGTGCAGTGCCCGGAACAACCAGTCGCCGGAGCGGTCGCCGGTGAACACCCGCCCGGTCCGGTTCGCTCCGTGGGCCGCCGGGGCCAGGCCGAGCACCCAGATCCGGGCCGACGGGTCGCCGAAGCCGGGCACGGGCCGCCCCCAGTAGATCTGCTCGGCGTAGGCCGCCCGGCGGGTCGCCGCAACCTCCTCCCGCCAGGCGACCAACCGGGGGCAGGTCACGCAGGACGTGATGTCGGTCGCCAAGGTGCCAAAGGAATCCACCCGACCACGGTAGGTTCGGGCGGGATGCCGGCGAAGCCGAAGTCCCCCGCTGCGACCCTTGTCCTCCTGGTCCGCCACGGCCAGACGTCGACGACGGGCACGGTGCTGCCCGGCCGGGCGCCCGGCTTGCACCTCGCCGACGCCGGCAAGGCCCAGGCCGAGGCCGCCGCAGCACGGATCGCCGAACTGGCACGGGTCGACGCGGTCTACGCCTCGCCGCTCGAGCGGGCCCAGGAGACCGCCGCACCGATCGCCGCGGCCCGCGGCCTCAAGGTCCTGAAGGACAAGGGTCTGCTCGAGGCCGACTTCGGTGCCTGGACCGGTCAGGAACTCAAGGGGCTCATGAAGCTGCCCGAGTGGTCCACGGTCCAGCGGTACCCGAGCGGGTTCCGGTTTCCCGGCGGCGAGAGCTTCGCCGAGATGCAGGCCCGCATCGTCGGGGCGCTCGAACGGCTGCGGTCGGCCCATCCCGGTGGGGTGGTGGTCGCGGTGTCGCATGCCGATCCGATCAAGGCAGCGGTGGCCCACGCCATGGGTACCCACCTCGACCTGTTCCAGCGGATCGTGATCTCCACCTGTTCGATCACCGCCATCGCCTACGGCGCCGGCGGCCCCGTCGTGCTCACCGTCAACTCCACCGGAGGCTCGCTCCGGGAGCTGCGTCCCTCCTGAGACGATGAGCGCGGACACGATGAGCGCGGACACGATGAGCGCGGACACGATGCGTGCAACGGCGAGGGGCCACCGGCGATGAGCGACGAGCACGACCTCGGCGACGTGGACGCGTTCACCACCGGCACCGAAGGCCGGCCCGGGCAGCGCACCTTCTACCTGCAGGCCCGGGTGGACGGCCGGGTGATCTCGGTGAAGGCCGAAAAGCAGCAGGTGCAGGCGCTCGGGGTGTATCTCGCACGGGCGTTGCACGACCTGCCGGCACCGCCGGACCGGCCGCTGCCGTCCGCACTGGAGTTGCGCGGCCCGGTCGAGTCGGTGTTCACCCTCGGGTCGATCGGGGTCGCCTACGAGACCGACCGAGACCGGTTCCTGGTGCAGCTCGAAGAGCTGGTGCCCACCGACGACGAGGGCGAACCGATCGAAGGGGTCGAGCCCAGGACGGTCCGGATGCGGATCGGGCGAGGGTTGGTGGCGGCGTTCTGCGAGCACGCCGAGGCGGTGGTGGCGGCCGGCCGACCGGCGTGCCGGTTCTGCGGGCGGCCGATGGATCCGGACGGGCACCCGTGTCCACGGATGAACTGACCCCGGTTCCGGCCGAGCCGCCCGAGAACGTGCTCGAGGTCCTTCACACCGCAGAGCTCACCGTCGAGGGGCGCATGCCGTGGTCGTCGAACGGCACGTTCCTCACGACGCTCTCGGTAGCAGGTGAACCGGTGGCCCGGGCGGTGTACAAGCCGTTGCGTGGGGAGCGGCCGCTGTGGGATTTCCCTTCCGGCCTCTACCGGCGGGAGGTTGCGGCGTACGAGCTGTCCGCAGCGCTCGGCTGGGACGTTGTGCCGCCGACGGTCGTGCGGTCCGAGGCGCCCTTCGGTGAGGGCTCGTTGCAGCTGTTCGTACCCGCCGACTTCGAGCAGCACTACTTCACGTTGCACGAGCAACGACCCGACACCCACGACGTGTTGCGGACCATCTGCCTGTTCGACGTGATCGCCAACAACACCGACCGCAAGGGCGGTCACGTGCTCGCCGGTCTCGACGGCCGGCTGTGGGCCATCGACAACGGGCTGTGCTTCGCAGCGGAGTTCAAACTGCGCACGGTGATCTGGGAGTTCGCCGGCGAGCGCGTCGACGCCGGCCTGCTGGCGGCGGTGGCGGGGTTGCTCGACGAGGTGCCTGCCGCCGTGGCCGATCTGCTCGACGACGACGAGGTGGACGCGATGCGGCAGCGGGTTGCGCGGGTGGTGGAGCGCCCGCGGTTCCCGGCCGACCCGACCGGCCGGCGCTACCCCTGGCCGATGGTGTGAACCCCGAGCAGGCCCGGTATCTCCGGGTGCTGACTGCCCCGCTCGAGCTGGCCGCGGCGGAGCTGTGCGGGCCGACGCACGCGTGCGGCCTCCCGCTCGCCGAGGTGCTCGCTGCTCGCTGTTCGCTGGCGCAGGTGCGGGCGCATCTCGCCGGCGCAGCGCTCGACGCAGTCGCCGACGAGCGGGCGGTGCGCGGCGAGCCGTCCCCGGGGTCGGGACCGGCGCCCCGGTTGCTCGGTGGTTGGGAGCCGGCCTACGCGCTCGCCCGCTTCGGTCCCGACGGGGTGCACGCGCCCCGGCCGGTGGGCCCGCCGCCTGGCGCCGTGCGTCCGGCCCGGCTGGGGCGGCCCGGCGAGGAGATCGGCGACCCGTACCTCATCGAAGCGGTGCGTGCGCTCGCCGGGGGATGGTGCGAGCCGGGCGCGGCCCGGGCGGTGGCCACCGAGGGGCGAGCGGCCGACGCCGTGGCAGCGCTGGCGGGCTCGGGTGTCACCGTCGGCCTCGAGCGACTCGAGCGGGCCACGGCGATCGCCGAGCTCGCCTGGATCGGTGCGGCCGGTGCGGCCGGACGGCCGCGCCGTGGCGCCGCACTCGGCCGAGGATTGGCTTGGGAGGTGCTCGCTGCGCTCGCAGGCAAGACCGAGGAATGGCCGGTGCCGGCCGACGAGCTCGACGCCGCAACCTCGGCGCTGCGCTGGTGGCGCTGGTATCCCGAGGGGTCTGCGACCGGAGCCGGGGCCGGCGGCGCGGTGGCCGTCGCAACCGAATGTGCCCTTCGCCTCGTCGTCGAGGACCGCGACGAAGAGCTGTCCTGGGCGCTCGAGCTCCCCCCACCCCGTCGCTAGCGTCCTCGCCGGGGTGGACCGGGCGCTCAACGGCTGCGTCGCTCCAGTTCGGTCCGCTTGATGATCCGGTAGCGGCGGTCCTGCTGCTCCACCCAGCCGAGCCGGATGAAGCTGGCGATCGCCTTGTTCACCCGTTCGCGTGACGCCCCGACCATGCCGGCGAGCTCCTCCTGGGTGACCGGCAGGAGGAACTCGTCTGCCCCTTCGGCGATCTCGAGCAGTCGCTTGGCGGTGCGTCCGGTGACGTCGAGGAACACCGAGTCGGCGAGGGCTTCATCGGTGTTGCGCAGGCGGTTCGACAGCACCCGGACCACGTTCCACAGCAGCGAGGGGTCGTCTTCGAACAGGGACCGCACCGGGCCGTAGGGCAGCGCCAGCACCCGTGACGACTCGAGCGCGCGGGCCTCGGCCGAGCGGGGAAGGCCGTCGAGCAGGCCCATGTCGCCGAACAGGTCGCCGGCCTCCATCAGCGCGACCACGCTCTCCCGGCCGTCGATCGAGCGGTTGGCGATCGCCAGCCGACCGGACAGGACCAGGTAGAGGGCATCGGCGTCGTCGGCCTCGGAGAACAGGACGTCGCCGCGGACGAGGGAGCGCAGTTCGCCGGCTGCCGTGAGCCCACCGAGCCGGACGGCGTCGACGCCCTGGAAGAAGTCCGTCCTCGCGAGTTCGTCCTCGTACGTCATGGCGAGACGTTACTCGTGCCTGTGACCGTCACAGCAGTCCACGCGCGCGAGAGCCGAGGTCGGCCGGTACCCTCGCTGCGATGCCCCCGATCGAGCGAGCCGACGCGCCCGGCGCCGTCTGGACGGTGGTGGTCGCTGCCGGTTCGGGCTCGCGCGCCGGGGTGCGCAAGCAGTTCGTGCCCGTCGGCGGGCGCGAGCTCGTGGCGTGGGCGCTCGAGTCGGCGAGCCGAGCGGGCGACGGGGTGGTGCTCGTCGTCCCCGCCGACGAGGTGGCCGCCCGGTCCGACGGCGGCGTCGTGCGGGTCGTGGCCGGCGGTGCCACCCGCAGCGAGTCGGTGCGGGCTGGCCTCGCAGCGGTGCCCGCCGAGGCCGAGATCGTCTGCGACCCCGACGGGGCGCGCCCGTTCGCCTCGCCGGCGCTGTTCGCCGCCGTGGTCGCTGCGGTGCGTGCCGGGGCCGACGGCGCCGTGCCCGGCGTGGCGGTCACCGACACCGTGAAGGTGGTCGACGCCGCCGGCCGCGTGACCGCCACCCCCGACCGGGCGTCGCTGGTCGCGGTGCAGACCCCGCAGGCGTTCGCGGCGGGCGCGCTGCGTCGGGCCCACGCCGGCGGGGGCGAGGGCACCGATGACGCTGCGCTCGTCGAGGCCGCCGGCGGCACCGTCGTGGTGGTGCCCGGCGAGGCGACCAACCGCAAGGTGACCCGGCCCGAGGACCTGGCGTGGGCCGAGACCCAGGCGGCGGCACGGCGATGATCGAGATCCGGGTCGGCCAGGGGTTCGACGTGCATCGCTTCGGCGACGACCCGGCCCGGCCGCTGGTGCTCGGTGGCTGCCGGTTCGACGGCGAGCGTGGCCTGATCGGCCATTCCGACGCCGACGCCGTCGCGCATGCCGCCGCCGACGCACTGCTCGGCGCCGCCGGCCTGGGCGACCTTGGCTCGCACTTTCCCGACACCGATCCCCGGTGGGCGGGGGCCGACTCGTTGCGGTTGTTGGCCGAGGTGGCGTCGCTGGTTCGGGCCGAGGGGTGGGCGATCGGCAACGTCGATTGCTCGGTGGTCTGCGAGCGGCCGAAGCTCGCGCCTCGCCGCGCCGAGATGCAGCAACGGTTGTCGGACGCCGCTGGTGCCCCGGTGTCGGTGAAGGGTCGGCGCGCCGAGGGTCTCGGGGCGATCGGCCGGGTGGAGGGCGTCGCGGTGTTCGCGTCGGCCGTGATCACGAGGGGGTCCTGATGGCGACTCGACGGCCGGCGCGCGCCACGACGGGGGCATCCAAGAAGGCGTTGCAGGAGAAGGGCTTATCTCCGGCGGCACGCAAGTACGTGGAGGCCAAGCTCGACCGTCAGCGCCGTCAGAGCGACGAGGGCCGCACGCAGTCCGAGGCGCGGGTGCGTCAGGGCCGGGCGCGCGCTGCGGCGGCCAAGACCGGGCCGGTCGATCGCAGCCGGCCGACCGACCGCGGTCTCGGCGGCGAGCAGGTCGAGGGCCGCCAGGCGGTGCGCGAGCTGCTGATCGCCGGGCGACGAAAGGTGTACGAGGTGGCCGTCGCATCGGACCTGCGGGTCGAGGGCGCCATCGCCGACATCCTCGAGATCGCCGCCGACCAGCGGGTGCCGGTGGTCGAGGTCAACCGCCGCAAGCTCGAATCCGTCGCCCGCAGCGAGGCCCCGCAGGGAGTGATCGCCCGGGCCGCGCCGCTGCCCGAGGTCGACCTCGCCGAGCTGCTCGGCAGCCGCCGTCCGGGCCGGCCCCCGTTCCTGCTCGCCGTCGACGGGGTCACCGATCCGGGCAATCTCGGCGCCTTGCTGCGCAGTGCCGAAGGGGCCGGGGTGACCGGCGTGGTCCTGCCCCGCCACCGCGCGGTGCACGTCACGCCGACCGTCGCCAAGGCGGCCGCCGGCGCCGTCGAGCACCTGCGCCTGTGCCTGGTGCCGGGGATCCCGTCGTTCCTGCAACGGGCCCGCCAGTCCGGGCTGTGGGTGCTCGGCTTCGACGACGCCGCCGAGCGCACGCTGTTCGAGGTCGGCGATTTCGGTCGGAGCCCGGTCGTGGTCGTCGTCGGGGCCGAGGGCACCGGACTGGCGCGGCTCAGCCGGGAGCGGTGCGATCTGCTCGTGCGCATCCCGATGCTCGGACGGCTGTCGTCGCTCAACGTCTCCGCAGCCGGTGCCCTCGCCCTGTACGAGGTGGCCCGTCAACGGCAGACCGGCTGATCACCGATGGCCGCCCCGGGTGACGCCACGATGACCTGGCGGGCGCTGTGGATGGAGACCGCCGACCGGCTCGGCTCGGCCGTTGAGGCTCGCTGGGTGTGCCAGGAGGTCGCCGGGCTGTTCGGGCCGGAGTGGGCGGCGAGCCTCGACGAGGCGGCCACCGTGCGCGCCGTGGCGCGGCTCGACACGCTCGTCGAGCGCCGCCGGGGTGGTGAGCCGCTCGCATACGTGCTCGGGTCGTGGGCGTTCCGGCGCCTCGAGCTGGCCGTCGATCCTCGGGTGCTCATCCCCCGGCCCGAGACCGAGGACGTCGTCGAGGTCGCCCTCGGCCTGGCCCGGGCCCTGCTCGCGGCCGGCTCCCTCGTCGCGGTCGACCTCGGGACGGGCTCGGGCGCGATCGCCCTGTCGCTCGCCACCGAGCTCCCGCCCGGGTCGGTGACGGTGTGGGCCACCGACGCGTCCCCGGACGCGCTCGACGTCGCGCGAGCCAACGTCGCCGGCGCCGGTCGGGCCGGACGATTCGTGCACGTGGCGGAGGGATCGTGGTTCGACGCACTCCCCGCCGAGCTTGCCGGCCGGATCGGGCTCCTGGTGTCGAACCCGCCGTATGTCGGCGTCGACGACGCCGACCTCGCCCCGGAGGTGCGGTCCTGGGAACCGCACGGTGCGCTCTTCGCCGGTGCCGATGGCCTCGACGCCGTGCGCGAGCTCGTCGCGGGCGCTGGGCGATGGCTGGCACCCGGTGGCGTGCTGGTGGTCGAGGTCGGCCATCGTCAGGGTGCCGCGGCCGCCGGGCTGGCGATCGCGGCCGGGCTGGTCGAGGTGGAGGTCCGGACGGACACCGCCGGACGAGATCGGATCCTGGTCGCCCGACACCCTGCGTGAGGGACATGGGTCCCTGGGCGGCTGGCCGCTCACCGAGTTCACTGGCCCGATGATCGGGTCGAGCCGCGACCTCGCTGCATTGCGGCCGTGCCGCGAGGAACGTGCCGCGAGGAACGTGCCGCGAGGAACGTGCGGTGAGGAACGCGCGGTGAGGACCGCGCGGTGAGGACCGCGCAGTGAGGAACGCGCAGTGAGGAACGCGCGGTGAGGAACGCGCGGTGAGGAACGCGGCCGTGGGGCTGGTCGTGCTCGGCCTGGTCACCGTCGTGCTCGTCGCGCTCGAACCGGACCGGGCGCACCGGGCCCGGCGCCTGCAGCGCATCGGCGTCGGGATCGGCGCGATCGCGAGCGCGCTGGTCGCGTTGTTCGTCGTCGGGGAGACCGTCGCCGACCCGGGCGGCTGGGCGGCCGCCGGCCTGATCGCCGCCTGGGCGGTCCCGGCCGTCGTCGTCGGCATCCTGGCCTGGCTCCGGCCCGCCACGGCGCTCGGGGTGCTGGCCGTCGCCGTCGTCGGGGTCGTCGCTCTCGATGTCTGGTATCTCGCCGACCCAGGGGGCTGGGGCCGGTTCGAGGACGGGGCCGGCCCGGTCCGAGCGCTTGCCTCGTTCGCCACGACGGCGGCGCTGACGGTCGCCGGCGCCCGCCGGAGCCCGCCGGCCGGGGTGTTGTTGTTGGTGCTGGGGACGGTCCCCCCGGTGCTCGTGGGCGCCGACGGTGGGGTGGGCGGGTCGCTCGTGGTGATGGGGTTCATCGCGGTGGTCACCGGCGCCTGCCTGGTCGGTTCCGCCGTGCTCGACCGGGCTGGCACGGCGCGAACAATCCTTAGCTAACCTAAGCAACCATGACGACGGTGATCGATCCCGGGTCCCCCGATCCCGGACCCGGGACCGAGATCGCGGCGCTCGAGTTGGCGGCCCAGCTGCGGGTGGTGACGGTGCGTCTGGCGCGGCGGCTGCGTCAGCTCGACACGGCCGCCGACGGCATCACGATGTCGATGGTGTCGGCGCTCTACGTGCTCGAACGCTCCGGCCCGATGAACCTGGGCGACCTCGCGGGGGCCGAACAGGTGCAACCGCCGACGATGACGCGGATCGTGGCCCGGCTCGAAGAGATGGGGTTCGTCGAGCGGGGCGCGTTCGCGGGCGACCGCCGGGTGGTGGTGCTGACCTTGACCGATCGGGGGCGAACCCTGGTGGAGGAGTCCCGGCGCCGGCGCACCGCGGCGCTGGCGGCCAATCTGGCGGGCCTCAGCGCCCAGGAGCGGGCCCTGCTCGAGGCGGCTGTCCCGCTGCTCGACCGGCTGGGCACGCCGTGACCGCCACGTTCGCATCGTTGAAGGTGCGCAACTTCCGCCTGTATTTCACCGGCCAGCTCGTCTCGATCACGGGTACGTGGCTGCAGTCCACGGCGCAAGGCTGGCTCGTGCTCAAGGAGCTCGACGGCGGTGCAGACGCGCTCGGGCTGGTGATGGGTGCGACCATGCTGCCCACACTGCTGTTCGGGCTGTACGCCGGGGTGATCGCCGACCGTTTCGACCGCCGCCGGGTCGTGCTGGCCACTTCGGCGTGGCAGCTCGTCACCGCTGCTGCGCTCGGCGTGCTGACGCTCACCGGGACCGTCGAGCTGTGGATGGTGTTCGCCCTCGCATTCTGCACCGGGCTGGCCAACTCGGTGGAGATGCCGACCCGGCAGGCGTTCACGACGGAGCTGGTCGGCCCCGAACTGCTGCCCAACGCGGTCGGGCTGAACTCGGCCACGTTCAACGGCGGGCGAGTGTTCGGTCCGGCGCTCGCCGGGTTGCTCATCGTCCTGGTCGGCACCGGCTGGTGCTTCGTGTTCAACGCCGTGTCGTTCCTTGCGGTGATGGTCGGGCTCGTCGCGGTGCGGCCCGCCGAACTGGTGCCGGTGCGCCGGCCCCCGCGCGGCAAGGGGATGATCCGCGAGGGCCTCGCCTACTCGTGGGCCTCGCCGGTGTTGCGCTCGACGTTGCTGGTCGTGTTCGTGGTCGGGTTGCTCACGTTGAACTTCACCGTGGTCCTCCCGGCCATCGCGAAGGACGTGTTCGGCGGCGACGCCGGCCTCGTCGGGGTGTTCTCCGCAACACAGGGCGCCGGCGCGCTCGTGGCGTCGATCTTCGCGGCGCGGCGCGCCGCGCCGACCGAGCGGCTCTTCGTCGGATCGACGATCGCGCTCGGGGTCACCATGACGGCCGTCGGACTCGCACCGGTGCGTTGGCTGTGCCTCGTGGCCGTGTTCGCCACCGGCGTGTCGTTCCTCACGATGATGCTCACGGCGAACGCCCGGCTGCAGCTCAACTCGACGATGGAGCGGCGGGGTCGGGTGATGGCGCTGTACGTGCTGATGTTCGGCGGCACCACGCCGTTCGGCAGCCCGGCGATCGGCTGGGTGTGCGACCACCTCGGTGCACGGTGGGGTGCCCTCGTCGGCGGTGCGGCCGCACTGGTGGCGGCGGCGACGGTGCCGCTGAGCACCCGGGCCGCGCAACGTCGGGCCGAGCGCCAGGCCGGCGAGTTCAGCTCGGTCGTGCCAGCGCCGTCCTGAGGAACTCGAGCTGCAGCAGCAGCAGGTTCTCGGCCACGACCTCCTGCGGCGTCATGTGGGTGACCCCCGACAGCGGGAGCACCTGGTGGGCCCGGCCGGCGGCGAGCAGTGCGCTCGAGAACTGCAGCGTGTGGGCGGCGACGACGTTGTCGTCGGCGAGGCCGTGTACGAGCAGCAACGGCCGGGTGAGCCGGTGGGCGTCGGCGAGCAGCGACGTCGCGTCGTAGGGCCCGGGGTCGGCGCGGGGATCACCGAGGTACCGCTCGGTGTAGTGGGTGTCGTAGAGCCGCCACTCGGTCACCGGCGCGCCGGCGATCGCAGCGTGGAACACGTCGGGTCGGCGCAGCACGGCCAGCGCGGCGAGGTAGCCGCCGAAGCTCCAGCCCCGGATGGCGACGCGCGTCGCGTCCAGGCGCGCGTCTCGTGCGGTGAGCTCCGCCAGGGCGTCGGCCTGGTCCTCGAGCACCGGGCCGGCGAGGTCCCGGTGCACGGCCCGCTCCCAGTCGCTGCCACGACCCGGCGTGCCGCGGCCGTCGACGACGACCACGGCGAAGCCCTGGTCGGCGAACCACTGCGGTGAGCAGTACGCCGCGCTGGTCGCGACCACCCGCTGGCTGTGGGGGCCGCCGTAGGGGTCGACGAGCACGGGCAGCGGCGCCTCGATCGGCCCCGAGGGCAGCACCAGCGCAGTGGCGAGGGAACGAACCCCGACCCGCAGCAGCGTCACGTTGGGCCGTACGAGCGGGAGCTCGGCGTAGGAGGTGAGCTCGGGGCCGCCGAACAGCGCCGTGCGCGCCCGGGGAGCCCCGAGCGTCGCCGAGCGGATCACCACCGTCGGTCCGCCCCCGGTCGCGGTGTGCACGCCGGCCTCGACGGTCAGGCGGTCGGCCCCGCCGTCGTCGGACCACCGCCACACGTGCTGCTCGGCCGGTGACACAAGGTCGTTGGCGTGGAACAGCACCGAGCGGCCGGAGGCGGCCACGACACTGCGCACCTGCAGGCTCGCCGGGGTCACGGCGAGACCGCCGACGAGCAGGCGTCGCGCGCCACCGCGGTCGGCGCACAGCACCAACCGGCCGTCGTCGAGCAACGTCGGGGTGCCGGCGACCAGCTCCACCCAGGCGTCGTCGCGATCCTCGGCGACCGCCTCGGTCGCCCCGGTCGCGGGGTCGGCGCGCAGCACGAGGAGTTCTCGCTGGTCCCGGCTCTGCACGCTCAGCAGCAGGCCGCCCGTCGACCACGACACCCGGGCGAGGTACGGGTGGGCGGCGCGGTCCCAGACGATCTCGGTGCGTTCGCCGGCGAGCGTGACGACGTGCAGCGTCACGTCTGCGTTGGCGGTGCCGGCGGCGGGGTAGCGGTGAGCGGTCGGTGTGGTCGCCGGCCGGGCCGGATCGCCGATCCACCACACGGACACCGGTGCCACGTCGACCCGAGCCACGGCGAGGGCCGTGCCGTCGGGCGACCACCAGAACCCGCGCGAACGGCCCATCTCCTCGGCGGCGACGAACTCGGCCGAGCCCCACGACACGGTGTCCCCGCCGTCCGGGCCGCCGCACAGCACCCGGCTGGTGCCGTCGAGTTCACCGATGCGCAGCGTGCCGCCGCTCACGTAGGCCAATCGGGTCGCGGCCGGATCGGGGCGCGGGTCGAACACGGGGCCGGTGACGGGCAGCTCGCGCGCCCGGCCCGACAGCAGCCCGGCGACGGACAGGCGCCCGCCGAGGGTGAAGGCGGCGACGCGAACCTCCGCATCGCAGGCGTAGCTCGTGATCCCACCCGCTCCCTCACGGGCCCGCTCGCGCCGGGCACGCTCGGCGGGTGGCAGGTCGGCCTCGTCGGCTCCGGCGAGCAGCGTGCGCGGATCAGCGACGAGGCGTTCGGTACCGGTGGGCACGTCGAGCACCCACAGGGCGTTGACCGGGTCGCTGCCGTGGCTCGAACGCAGGAACGCGACCCGGGTCCCGTCCGGGGAGGTGGTGATCGTGCGGGGCTCGCCGAGGGTGAGCCGCTGGGTGCGGGCGAACTGGCGGGGAAAGGTGTCGGTCACGACAGTGCCCCTGCCAGGCCCGGCACGACGAGGATCTTGGCGTGGGCCTCGGGGTCGGCGAGGGCGTCGAACGCCCCGGGCACCCCGTCGATGCCGACCCTGCCGGTCACGATCGCCGGGAAGGCGACCTCGCCGGCGGCGAGCATCCGCAGCGATGCGTCGAACTCGTCGGGGGTGTAGGCGAGGACGAACTGGACGTTGAGCTCCTTGCCGATGGCGATCATCGGCCGCAGCCGGTCGGTCTCCATGCACACACCGACGACGACCACCCGTCCGTTGCGCGGCGCGAGCCGCATCGCCTGCTCGAGCAGCCCGGGCACGCCGACAGCCTCGAACACCACGAGCTCGGGTCGTGACGGTGCCACCGCACGCCAGGCCACCACCGGTGGGGTTTCGCGCGGGTCGACGACGGTGTCGGCGCCCATCGCCTCGGCGAGACGGCGCCGGGTCGGGGAGAAGTCAGAGGCGACGATCGGGCCGATCCCGGCCCGGCGCAGCGCGGCGATCACGGCGAGACCGACAGGGCCACAGCCCAGAACGACCGCCGATTCGCCGGGCACGATCCGGCTCTTCGCCACGGCGTGCACCCCGACGGCGAGCGGCTCGGTGAGCGCTGCGGTCTCTGGTGACACCCCGGGGGGCACCCGGCGGGCGAGGGCACCGAGGAGCAGCATCTGCTCGCCGTAGCCCCCGGGATAGACGTTCGAGTACCCGAGCGGGTGCACGCCGGCGGCGTCCGCGATGCCGGGCATCGACACCACCACGTCACCGGGCTCGAGCCCGCCCACCCCCGGGCCCGGCTCGACGACCCGGCAGCAGAACTCGTGGCCCATCACCATCGGCCGCTCGGGGACGAAGGGCGCCGCCCGGGTCGGATCCGGCTCGGCATCGGCCGCGAGTTCGGTGCGAAGCGCCATCTGGGTCGGGCCGTGGAGGCGCATGTGGAGGTCACTGCCGCAGATCCCGCAGGCCAACACCTCGGTGAGCACCTGCCCGGGCCCGGGCCGCAGGTCGGGCAGGTCCTCGACCGCCAGGGTCCAATTCGTCATCGTCATGGCCCGCATGGCTGCGGACCGTACTCCCGGCCCCGCTCCGGGTTGTCCGTTAGCAGTCCGGTCGTTAGAGTGCTAGCAGTCTCACCGCCTGAGTGCTCACGCACGCGCTCGACGGGGACACCCATCCGACGCCGAAGTCCAACGGAGGACCACTATGCCGAAGATGATCGCGTTCGACGAGGAGGCCCGCAGGGCCCTCGAGGCGGGCATGAACAAGCTCGCCGACGCGGTGCGCGTGACCTTGGGGCCGAAGGGCCGCAATGTCGTGCTGGAAAAGAAGTGGGGCGCACCCACGATCACCAACGACGGCGTGTCGATCGCCAAGGAGATCGAGCTCGAGGACCCGTTCGAAAGGATCGGGGCCGAGCTGGTCAAGGAAGTGGCGAAGAAGACCGACGACGTCGCCGGTGACGGCACTACCACCGCCACCGTGCTGGCGTGGGCGATGGTGCGCGAGGGCCTGCGCAACGTGGCCGCCGGCGCCAACCCGATGACCCTGAAGAAGGGCATCGAGGCGGCCGTCGCCGCTGCCGTTGCGTCGATCAAGGACCTGGCCAAGGAGGTCGACTCCAAGGACCAGATCGCCCAGGTCGCGGCGATCTCCGCTGCCGACCCCGAGATCGGCACGATGATCTCCGAGGCGATCGACAAGGTCGGCAAGGACGGCGTGATCACGGTCGAGGAGTCGCAGACGTTCGGCATGGACATGGACCTCGTCGAGGGCATGCGCTTCGACAAGGGCTACATCTCGCCGTACTTCGTGACCGACCCCGAGCGCATGGAGGCCGCCCTCGACGACGCCTACCTGCTGTACGTCGGGTCGAAGATCTCCTCGGTGCGCGACATGTTGCCCGTGCTCGAGAAGGTCATGCAGTCGGGCCGCCCGCTCGTGATCATCGCCGAGGACGTCGAGGGCGAGGCGCTGGCCACCCTCGTGGTGAACAAGATTCGCGGCACCTTCAAGTCGGTGGCGGTCAAGGCCCCCGGCTTCGGCGAGCGCCGCAAGGCGATGCTGCAGGACATGGCGATCCTCACCGGCGGCCAGGTCATCACCGAAGAAGTCGGCCTGAAGCTCGAGAACGTCACGCTCGATCTGCTCGGCCGGGCCAAGAAGGTGCTCGTCACCAAGGACGAGACCACGATCGTCGAGGGTGCCGGCAACGAGGACGACATCCGGGGCCGGATCAACCAGATCAAGACCGAGATCGACAACACCGACTCCGACTACGACCGCGAGAAGCTCCAGGAGCGCCTCGCCAAGCTGTCGGGCGGCGTCGCCGTGCTCAAGGTCGGCGCAGCCACCGAGGTCGAACTCAAGGAGAAGAAGCACCGCATCGAGGACGCCGTGTCCACGACCAAGGCGGCCATCGAAGAAGGCGTCGTTCCCGGCGGCGGCGTGGCTCTGCTGCGCAGCCAGGCGGCGGTGCTGGCCGTTGCGGCGACGCTCTCGGGCGACGAAGCCACGGGCGCCCGGTTGGTCGCCAAGGCGCTCGAAGCTCCGCTGAAGCAGATCGCCGAGAACGCCGGCCTCGAGGGTGGCGTCGTGGTCGAGAAGGTGCGGAACCTCTCGGGCGCCGAGGGCCTCAACGCTGCCACCGGCGTGTACGAGGACCTCGTCAAGCTCGGCGTGATCGACGCTGCGAAGGTCACCCGTTCGGCGCTGCAGAATGCGGCATCGATCGCGGCGCTGTTCCTCACCACCGAGGCCGTCGTCGCCGACAAGCCGGAAAAGGACGCCCCCGCGATGCCGGGCGGCGGTATGGACGACTTCTGATCGTCGTGCTCTCGGTCAGCCGCCCGGAAGCGGCGGATGGACGTGTCGTCGTCGCCACGGCCCCGGGCCTCGTGCCCGGGGCCGTGGCGCGTCCGGGCCGGGCGGGTCAGGCAGGGGACCAACCGACGAGTTCGATCATGCCGTCGAGCGCGCACTCGAACAGGCCGTCGAGGTCGTCGACGCTGTTGGCGTAGTGGCCGAACAGTTCGAGGCTGACGGATCCGATCAGCAGGTTCCAGGCCGTCATGCCCCGGGCGAGCAGCGCCGGCGGCACCGGGCGGGGGAGCCGGTCGGCCACGGTGGCGAGCTGCGACGCCAGCGGCTCGGACACCGGTGCCGGCTCGTGCTCGGGCGGGTGCAGGGCGAGCACCTCGGCCAGCCGGGCCTGCACCCGCACTGCAGCTCGGACGGTGTCGAACGGGGCCCGGTAGCCAGGGACGGGGCTGCCGTACACGAGCGCGTACTGGTGGGGGTGGGCGCGGGCCCAGTCCCGCACGGCTCGGGCGATCCGACGCAGGCGCGTCGGCGCGGATGCCTCCGGGTCGTCGTCGGCGGCCTCCGCGGCGTCGCCGAGCGCGTCGTAGGCCTCGACGATCAAGGTGGTGAGCAGGTCGTCCCGACTCGGGAAGTACCGGTAGACGGCCGAGGACACCATGCCGAGCTCCCGGGCGATGGCCCGGAGCGATAACGCCGCAGCGCCGTCGCTCGCAAGCTGGCGGCGCCCGGTCTCGACGATCTCCTGGGTGATCTCGGCCCGGGCACGAGCGCGGGCGGTACGGGGCGCGGACATGATCTGCACTCTAAATCGAGAGCACCGCTCTTGACCGCCCATCCACCGCTCGGTACTCTTCGGTCGAGAGCACCGCTCTTGAATAAGAGAGGAGATCACAATGACAACGGGTGCATGGCATGTCGTGGTGGGGGCGGGACCGGTCGGTGTGGCCCTCAGCCGAGTGCTGGTGGCCGAGGGGCACCGGGTCGTCGTCGTCTCACGCAGCGAGGCGAGCGCCGGGCCGCTGCCCGCCGGCGTGGAGCGGCGTCGGGCCGACGCCGCCGACGCCGCAGCGATCACCGCTGCGGCCCTGGGCGCGACGACGATCTACAACTGCGCCAACCCGGCCTATCACCGATGGCCGACCGACTGGCCGCCCATCGCCGCCGGCCTGCTGGCTGCGGCCGAGCGCCACGGTGCCGTGCTCGTGACGCTGAGCAACCTGTACGGCTACGGGCCGGTCGACGGACCGATGACCGAGGACCACCCGCTCGCGTCCACGGGCACCAAGGGCCGGGTGCGCGCCACGATGTGGGCCGACGCACTGGCGGCGCACCAGGCCGGCCGGGTCCGTGTCACCGAGGCCCGGGCCAGCGATTTCGTTGGGCCCGAGGTGCTCGAGAGCCACACCGGCGAGCGGGTCTGGCCCCGGCTGCTGGCCGGCAAGACGATCCGCGTGCTCGGCTCGGCCGACCAGCCCCACTCCTGGTCGTACGTGCCCGACGTGGCCCGGACGTTGGCCACCCTCGGCTCCGACGAGCGGGCCTGGGGCCGGCCCTGGCACGTCCCGTCGCCGGCCCCGGTCTCCCAGCGGCTCCTGCTCAGGGATCTCGCAGCCGCCGCCGGTGCGCCGGCGCCTCGCGTCGCAACACTCCCGTCGATCGCGCTCACGCTCGCCGGGCTCGGCTCCCCCACGATCCGCGAAGTCAAAGAGACGCTGCACCAGCTCGAACGCCCGTGGGTGCTCGATGCGTCGGCCACCGAGGACGCCTTCGGCCTGCACGCCACCGCCTACGACGAGGTGATCCGGGCGACGGCGCGGTGGTGGGTCGATCACCTCAGCGCTGGGGCCTGAGCCCGCCGCTCAGCCCAGGGTGGCTGCGAGCCGTCGAAGCCCTTCGACGAGGTCCTCCGTGGTGCCCGCGTAAGAGAACCGCACGTGGTGCGTCGCACCGTGGTCGCCGAAGTCGGTGCCGGGCGTGACCGCCACCTCGGCGGTCTCGATGAGGCGGTGGCAGAACGCCTCGGAGTCCTCTCCCGGGCGCAGGAAGGCCGAGCAGTCGGCGTAGACGTAGAAGGCGCCTTCGGGCACGATCGGGATGCCGAAGCCGATGCGGCGCAGCTCGCCGACGACGAGATCCCGGCGCACCTCGTAGGCCTGCCGCCGGTGTTCGGCTTCCTGCCAGCCGTCGGCCGACAGGCAACCGAGCGCGGCCGCCTGCGACGGCGCGGGCGGGCTGATCAGGAGGTTCTGCGCGAGCACCTCGACCGTGCGCATCGCCCACGACGGGCAGACCAGCCAGCC
Source organism: Acidimicrobiales bacterium (assembly GCA_040382215.1). GTDB lineage: Bacteria > Actinomycetota > Acidimicrobiia > Acidimicrobiales > Ilumatobacteraceae > JBEIFW01. The sequence goes on along the minus strand of JBEIFW010000036.1, from coordinate 412 downwards.
GATTCGCCACCCGGTCATCCCGAAGGTCTTCGAGAAGCTGTTGACCACGAACGCGTCGGGCCGCTCGGTCAGCACCGTGTGGCGCCGGCGCCCGTAGACCAACTCGCCGTAGATCTCGTCGACGATCAAGGCGCCGTCGCGCTCGGCCACCACGTCGGCGATCGCGGCGAGCTCGTCGGGTTCGATCACCGTGCCCGTCGGGTTCGACGGGGTCGCAGCCAGCACGCCGGCCACCCCGCCGGCCCAGCGGGACGCGACCAGTTCGGCGGTCAGCTGGTAGCGGGAGTCGGCCCCGACGGGGACCGCAACGGCGTGCGAGCCGAGGATGCGGGCCATGTGGCGGTTGCACGGGTAACCCGGGTCGGCGAGGAGCAGGCCCGTCTGCAGGAGCACCTGGAAGCCGTTGCAGATG
>JBEIFW010000035.1:0-23154 GCA_040382215.1 Acidimicrobiales bacterium | reverse complement strand
TGCCGAGCACCCGGGCACCACGCGCGAACGGCTCGGGTCGTTGCGCACGGTGCTCTATGGCGCCTCGCCGATCGCGCCGGAGGTGCTGCGCAAGGCCCTGGCCGTGTTCGGCTGCGAGTTCACCCAGTTCTTCGGGATGACCGAGACGTCGGGCTGCACGTTGCTGCGTGCCGCCGATCACGACCCCGATCGCCACCCGGAGCGGCTCGCCTCCGCGGGTACCGAGACGGTGTCGTTCGAGGTGCGCGTGGTCGGCCCGGACGACGTGGAGTTGCCCGCCGGCGAGGTCGGCGAGATCACCTGCCGGGGACCGGCGGTGATGACCGGCTACTGGAACCGGCCCGACGCCTCTGCCGAGGCCCTGCGGGGCGGGTGGATGCACACCGGCGACCTCGGCTACCGCTCCGCAGACGGGTACGTCTACGTGACCGACCGGCTGAAGGACATGGTCGTCTCGGGTGGGGAGAACGTCTACCCGCGCGAGGTCGAAGACGTGTTGTTCGCCCACCCGGCCGTGGCCGAGGCAGCCGTGATCGGCGTCCCCGACGACCGCTGGGGAGAACGGGTCCATGCGATCGTCGTCGTGCGGGAGGGATACCCGGTAACCGACGACGAACTGCTGCTGCACTGCAAGGCGCATCTGGCCGGTTACAAGTGCCCCAAGACGCTCGAGCGGATGACCGCCCTGCCCCGCAACGTCACCGGCAAGGTGCTCAAGACCGAGCTCCGAGCCCCGTTCTGGGCCGGGCGGACCCGGTCCGTCGGCTGATCGTCAGGGTTCGAGGACGGCGGGGTCGCCCGGGCGTACGGTGCCCGGCTCGGTCACCCGGGCGTACACCCGGCTCACGGCGCCACCGAACGCAGCGGCCCGGTCGTGGTGCAGCCGCCCGAAATCGCCGTCGAGCAGCCATCGGGCGTTCTTCTTGCACGGCACGGCATAGGCCCACACCTCGCACGTCACCGTCCCCAATCGCATTCGCACGCCGGGGTGCACGGCGTCCCAGTCGAGCCCGCCGATCGTGAGGTTTTCGCCGGCCGATCCGTAGCCGATCGGGTGACCGTCGGCGCGGAGCCGGTCGATCACCTGGGCCGACCACAGGCACAAGGCCTGGAAGGGGCGGCCGTGATGGCTGCGCTCCTTTTGCACGTCGCCGGCTATCCCGCGCCAGCCGACCTGAGCGTCGGCGACCGACCACTTGGGGACGCCGCCTCGGCTCGTGTTCACCTGCACCACCGAGCCGGTCTGCGTGGCCGGCAGGTGGCCGCCGGCCCGGAGCATCCCGGGGGCGGCGGCCATGGTGGACCACACAGCCTCGAGCAGCCAGGGCAGGTCCTCGGGCGCCAGGCGCATCGGGTCGACGGCATCGAGCAGCGCTGCGACCCGGTCGGCGAGCACGGCGATCGGATCCGGATCCCGGCCGGCGGCCATCATCGCCAGCACGACCGGTGCGGCCTGCAACGTCTTTCGGGCGTCCTGTTCGGTGACCCGGTAGGGGCCGATCGCGATCATCGCCGAGCAGCGTAGGCCCGCCGGAAAAGCACGACGGCCGGGCCTGCGGTGCGGATGCACCGTAGGCCCGGCCGTCGCAGGATCACTTGCCGGTGTCGATCGGCGTGTCCTTGACGATGTAGAGGCCCGAGAAGTTCTTGCGCTTCACGGTGAAGTTGGTGCCGTCGAACTGCACGGCGGTCACCTTGCTCGCGCAGACCGACTTGTAGGGCGACGGGGCGGTCTTGCAGTCCAGCGGCGGAGCGCCGAAGGCGTGGAAGTTGGCGACTTCACGCATGTAGGCCACGAAGCTGTCCGACGTGATCTTGTCGGTGCCACCGGCGACCAGGGCGTGCTCGCTGGCGATCCGCCAGATGTTCATGATGTTGGTGAACCCGGCACCGGCGAAGCCCTTGACCAAGTCGTCCTTGCCGCCGTAGCTGTTCATCTTCGCCACGTAGGTCTCGCTCTCGAGCTTCGTGAGGCCCTCGAGGAGCTGCGGCTGCGACAGCGGGAGACCACCGACGAGGTACACGCCCTTGGCGTTGTCGCCGGCGTCCTTCATACGGGCCAGGTCGAGGCAGGCCGTCGACAGGGCGATCGGGGTGACGCTGGGCTTCCAGCCGAGCTTGCCGAGCGCCGAGATCAGCGACCAGCAGTCGGCCGACTGGCCGGAGAAGATGATGCCGTCCGGCTTGAAGTCGAGCACCTGCTGGGCCTGCGGGGTGACGTCAGCGGCGGCCGGCTTGATCGGCACGCCGATGTCCTCGAGCCCCGGGACCTTGCCCTTGGCCTCGGCCGGGCCCTCGATCTTGCCGGCGAGGATCCGCAGCGGCTTCTTCTCGAGGTCGTGGTAGCAGACGACCCCGGGCGGGGTGTCGGCCCACGGCACGGCCACCCGCTTCTTGCCGAGGTCCTTGGTGATGAACTCGACGAGACCGGTGTGGACGCCGACGCAGCCCGAGGTGATGGCGAACACGCCATCGGTCGTGAAGTCGGCGACCGTGATCGGGTTGCCGACGATCACCGGGATCTTGGCGGCCTGGTAGATCGGGAAGTGGTTGCCGAAGAAGTTGAGCGTCGACAACACGGCGAAGGGCTTCTTGGCTGCGAGCTCATTGGTACACTTGGTGGAGTCGGCCGGGTTGATGGCCATGACACAGACTTCGAGCTTGATCGGCCGCCCGGGCTTGCCGGTCTTGTAGTCGGCGCCGATGCCACCGAGCTCGTTGTTCACGAAGTCGACGGCGGCCTTGGCGCCCTTCTGGTACTCGGGGAAGGTGCCGGCCGGATCGCCTTCGGGGTTCTGGAAGCCGAGGACGATCGGGGCACCCTCGGCCTTGAGCGGCTTGTCCGCCGCACACTCGAGGATCCACTTGCCCTTGCCTGCGCCGACGCCGTCATCCTTGTCGATCGAGGTGTCGATCGGCTTGGCGCACCACGTCGAGCCGCTGCCGGCTGCGGTGGTCGTGGCGCCGGCCGCCGTGGTGGTGGCGCCGGCCGTGGTGGCTGCCGCCGTCGTCGCAGCCGTGGTCGCTGCAGCGGATGTCGCCGAGCTTCCCGACGAGTCGTCGCCGCACGCCGCTGCCAGCAGGCCGCTGGCGGTGACGACGGCGACGACACCGATCAAGTGCCGTGTACGCACTGTCCCCCCTGAGTTCATGTGCCGTGGTCGGACGACCACTGGCCGGTAGTCAAGCAAAGCCGGGCCTTCCCTGCCAAGAACCTCCGCCGTCTGACAGGGTGCGTTCCGACAGGAGGACGTATGCGCTACGTGAAGCTGGGCCGTACCGGGCTCGACGTGTCGAGGATCTGCCTGGGATGCATGAGCTACGGGAGCCCCGACCAGGGCACTCATCCCTGGACCATCGACACCGAGCAGGCCCGGCCGTTCATCCGCCAGGCGCTCGAGGCCGGCATCAACTTCTTCGACACCGCCAACGTGTACTCGCTCGGCACGAGCGAGGAGATCCTCGGTGCGGTGCTCGCCGAGCACGCCACCCGCGACGAGATCGTGATCGCGACCAAGGTCCACGGCGTCATGCGGCCGGGTCCGAACGGCCGTGGCCTGTCGCGCAAGGCGATCCTGGCCGAGCTCGACGCCAGCCTGCGCCGGCTCGGCACCGACTACATCGACCTCTACCAGATCCACCGGTGGGACCCTCGCACGCCGCTCGAGGAGACGTTGTCGGCGCTCGACGACGCGGTGCGCTCGGGCAAGGTCCGATACCTCGGAGCGTCGTCGATGTACGCGTGGCAGTTTGCGAAGGCGCTCTACACGGCTGACGCCCATGGGTGGAGCCGGTTCGTCAGCATGCAGAACCACTACAACTTGATTCAGCGGGAGGAGGAGCGGGAGATGATGCCGCTGTGCGCCGATCAGGGGATCGGCGTCATCCCGTGGAGCCCGCTCGCGCGCGGCAAGCTCACGCGGGACTGGGAGGTGGAGACCGAGCGCTCGCGCACCGACGAGTTCGGCAAGACGCTCTACGACACCTCGGCCAGCGACCGGGTGATCGTCGAGCGGGTGGCCGAGGTCGCCGCCGAGCGGGGCGTGCCGAGAGCCCAGGTGGCGCTGGCCTGGATGCTGGCCAAGCCCTTCGTGACGGCGCCGATCATCGGGGCGACCAAGCCGCACCACCTCGCCGACGCCGTGGCGGCGGTCGATCTCGTGCTGACGGCCGAGGAGATCCGTCGCCTGGAGGAGCCGTACACCCCGCACGCCGTGGCCGGGTTCGCATGACCCGCATCGTGACCCCGCTGACCGGCACCTTCGGCGCCGAGGTGGGCGGGGTCGACCTCGGCATCGGCATGGCGCCCGACGAGCTGGCCGAGTTGCTGTGTGAGCACCGGGTGCTCGTGTTCCGGGACCAGCGCCTCACGCGCGCCGGGCAGGTGGCGCTGGCCCGGTCCCTCGGTGAGCCCACCCCGGCCCATCCCGTCGTGCCCGGCGACCCGGCCCACCCGGAGATCCTCGAGCTCGACGGGGCCAAGGGCGGCCGCAACGCCCGTTGGCACACCGACGTCACGTTCGTCGCCACGCCGCCGGCGTGTTCGGTGCTCGTCGCCGACGAACTCCCCGCCTACGGGGGCGACACCCTGTGGGCCGACACCCGCACCGCATACGAACGGCTGGCACCCGGGCTGCGCAGGTGTGTCGACGACCTCGATGCGGTCCACCGGATCGCGCCCCTCGCGTACTGGGGCGAACCGTTCGACACCGCGCTCAGCCGGGACGACGCCGAGGCGCTCTACCGCCAGGCGGCCGAGGTGCCGCCGGTGCTGCATCCCGTGGTGCGCGTCCATCCGGTCACCGCTCGGCCCTCGCTGTTCGTCAACCCGGGGTTCACCACCCACGTCGCCGGATGGAGTCGGATCGAGAGCGACGGCCTGCTCGCGCTCTTGTATGCACACATGACCCAGCCGGAGCTGACCCTTCGCCACCGCTGGCGCCCGGGCGACGTGTTGCTGTGGGACAACCGGGCGACGATGCACTACGCCGTCGACGACTACGGCTCGACTCCTCGGCGCATGCGGCGGGTGACGGTGCGCGGCGACGCGCCGGTCGGACTCGACGGGCGGCGCAGCCACGTCGTCACCGACCCGCTCCTCGTCGTGCGCTGACCGGGGCCGGGCGCTGAGTCGCCGGGCGCTGAGCGCCCGGGCGTGTCGGCGCGCGCAAGAATGCGGCGCCGTGGGCGACGCCGTAGACGAGACCGAGGCGCCGGCGGACCGGCTGGCACGACTCGAGGGCCGGGCCGTGATCGGGCCGGCGGTCACGACGGGCCGGCGGTTCTTCGCCATCGAGGGTCTCGACCTCGGCGGTCTCATCGCAGTCGAGCTGTTCACGACGGTGATGCCGTTGTTGCTCATCGGCTACGCGTGGTTCAAGGACTTCTCGCCCCGGGCCAGCATCGGCGAGCTGTTCGTCCGCCAACTCGGGGCGTCGGGCGAGGACGTGATCCTGATCCGGCGCCAGTTCGGATCGGCGGCCGGCCTCGAGCAGGTCTGGACGGTGACGGGCCTTGCGGCGTTCCTGGTGTGGGGCATCCCGATGTCGCTGACGGTCGTGCGCATGTTCGCGATGGCCTGGAACCGAGCGGTTCCCTCGATCCTGCAACGCCTGTGGCGCGGCGCAGCGTGGTTCGTCCTCTATCTCGTCGACGTCGGGGTCACGGAGAGCATCCTGCTGATCCCGTCGCCTCGCGCCATGGTGCCGGTGCTCGTGTTCGCAGCGATGGCCGTCTCGCTCGTGTTCTGGGGGCTCACGCCGATCCTGCTCGTGCCGTCGCTCACGTTCCGCTGGCGGACCGTGCTCATCGCCGGCACGGTCGGCGCCGTCGTCAACTTCCTGGTGTTGCGGATCGTCGCCCGCGTCGTGTTCCCGATGCTGCTGTCGGGTTGGGACGGCTTCGGGCCGATCGGGGTCGCGATGACGTTGATGACGTGGTGCGGTGTGCTCGGCACGACGTGGGTCGTCGTCGCCTGCGCCGGGTCGGTGTTCGCCGAAGGCCCTCAGCGCGGCGCCGGATCGTTGGGGCCGCGCCCGGACGGGTCGAGCCCCTCGTAGGAGCGCAGGAGCGCGATGCGGTCGGCGAGCGGCGGATGGGTGTCGAACCCGGCGGCGCTCCCCGTTCGACGGCAACGCTCGGCGGCCTGCGCTCGTGTCCGGTGCGGGGTGGCGCCGGGGGCGGGAGCCGAGCACGATGCCGCCGATGCACGAGCGCCCGACGACGCGGTTCACGGCGGAGGGCACGCACAGCGGGGCGTTCACGGCACGGGACTGGGGCCTGCTCGCGTTCGCCGGGTCGGTGTGGGGTGCGTCGTTCCTGTTCATCGCCGCCGGCATCGATCACTTCTCGCCCGGTGCCGTGACGTTCTTCCGGATCCTGATCGGTTGGGCGACGCTCGGGTTGCTGCCCCAAGCGCGCGCCGTGCGGATCGAGCGGGCCGACCTCGGCCGCGTCGTGCTCGTCGGCGTGTCGTGGATGGCGTTACCGATGACGCTGTTCCCGTTGGCGCAGCAGCACATCTCGTCCGGGTTGGCCGGGATGCTCAACGGCTCGATCCCGTTGTTCACCGCCGTCGTCGCCTCGATCGCGTTGGCCCGGCTGCCCGGGCGGAACCAGTTCATCGGACTGAGCGTGGGCGCACTGGGCATCGTGCTGCTCGGTCTGCCGGCCCTCGGCGACGGGGGATCGAGTGCGCTCGGCGTGGGCCTGATCCTCGCGGCGTGCACCTGCTACGGGGTGGCGATCGTGGCCAACGTGCCGTTGGCGCAGAAGTACGGCGCCATCCCGTCGTTCTGGTGGGCGCAGGGTGTGGCCGTGGTGCTGACGGCGCCGTTCGGCCTGTGGGGCAGCGTCCAGGACTCGTCGTGGGACCTGCGGGCCGCCGGCGCCGTGCTCGCGCTCGGTGCCGGTGGCACGGCGTTCGCGTTCGTGGCGATGGTGGCGCTCTCGAGCCGGGTGGGTGCGACGCAGGCGGCGTCGCTCACCTACCGGTTGACGCCGACGGGGAGCCGGCACGCCGTCATGGCCCGGTGCGCCCACCAGGGCGTCCGCAGCGCCGGCACCGGGACCGCCCACAGGCGGTCGCCGAGCGGGAGCACGGTGTGCCCGAGATGGAGCACCACACCGACGGTGTACGCGTCACCGAAACCGAGCAACGACGGAGCGAGACCCGGTCGATCTCGCTGCGGTGGTTCCTGAGGCGCTCAGGCCGAGGTGAACGACGCCACGAGCGTGCCCGAGGTGTCGTACAGCGAGAGCGTCGTGCCTTGGGTGGACCAGCCGGCGGTGCGGGCCAAGGCGCTGGTGAACGTGGTGGCCTGGGCCATGATCGCGGCGTCGCAGGCCCGCTTGGTGCCGGCGAGCGGGCCGAATCGCAGCGGGGCGCGGCCGGCGGGTGCGGGTTGGTCGGTGCTGGTCGTGCCCATGATGCGGTTGCAACCGTCGTAGCCGGAGACGGTCCCGTCGGCGGCGATGGTGATCGAGAGGCTGGTGTCGGTCACCTGGCTCGACACGGTGCCCTCGGACGCGAACCCGGCCAGGTTCCACGTGCCGGCGAGCGGGGCGTCGCGTTCGGGGGCGAACACCCGCAGCGTCGCACCGGCACGGTCGAGCCAGAGCAGGCGACCGTCGGCGAGGCGGTAGGACGCCACGGCGCCGAGGTCACGCTGCAGGGCCTCCTCGGCGGCCATGAGGTCTTGGCAGGCCATCAGCGTCGTCTGGCCGGTCGTGAAGGTCAGCGTCGATCCGTTGACGACGGCGTCGCCTCCGATGCGGTTGCACCCGACCGAGGCGGAGTACCGCTGGCCGTCGAGCTCGAACCGGCCCGGCCCGTCCACCTGCACCCAGCGGGTGCCGCTGAGCGTCGGGGTGCCGGCGGGCGGTGCGGTGCTCACGGGCGGCATCGGGCCGTCCGGTCGGTCGGCGGCGGGCTCGGCGGCCCCGCAACCGGCGAGGGCGGCGATCGAGAGGGTCATGCTGAGGGCGAAGGCGCCGATCGTGCGATGCATGTCCGTGTGACGACGCAACGGTGCCACCCGGTTCCCGGTACGCGTCGACAACGTGCCCGGGGCGGGGTTCGAACCCGCACGACCGTTGGGTCAGAGGGGTTTAAGTTCGGCCCAGCCCCTCTGCACGGTGCTGCCGCGGGTGCTCGGATTCGCATACGTCCAGGTCAGAAGTCTGCTCGGTCCGAGGCCGACCATGCCATGGCGAGCCGTACCGGAGAGTCCCGTGCGCGTTCCGTGCGCGTTTCGTGCGCGGCGCCACGCCCGATCGGTACCATCTCGCAGGGAACTTCGCAGTTCCCGAGGAGGTCTACGCCGGCAGACCGCATCGCCTCGAGCACGCGGTGGCATCGTGGTTCGCGGGTCGCCGCGATCCGGACGAAGGAGTGTCCTGGTCATGAAGCGCTTGTCCGGCAAGGTCCTCACGGCCGTCGAGCTGACCATCGATCAGCTCAAAGCGGCGATCGCCACCATCACGGTCTGAGGCGACCACATGGCTGCGCACCACGACGCAACCCGCGGCATCGGGCGATGACTCGGCGAGCCACCGGAGGACCACCCGGCGCGCGGCGAGTCCCGCTGCGCGCCCTGCTACCCGTGCTCGGGCTCGCGATCGTGATGGTCGCCATGTGGAGCGTGACCACCGGCGCGCTCGCGGCGCCGCTGCATCAGGTGCTCGACGTGCTCGCGGTGCGCGCGCACCTGTCCCGGGTGAATCTCGACCCGATCGTGGCCACGACGGTGATGGACATCCGCCTGCCACGCATCGCGATGGGGCTCCTCGTCGGCGCATCGCTCGGCCTGTGCGGCGCGGCCATGCAAGGCGTGTTCCGCAACCCGCTCGCCGATCCCGGGCTGATCGGCGTGTCCGCCGGTGCCGGCCTCGGCGCCGTGGCCTCGATCGTGCTCGGCATCGACGTGTTCGGCCGCACCACCATCGCGATCGCCGCGTTCGCCGGCGCGCTGCTCATCAGTTCGGTGGTGTACCAGCTGTCCCGCGCACACGGCCGCACGAAGGTGGTCGCGCTGTTGCTCACGGGCATCGCGGTCAACGCCGTGGTGACCGCGGGCATCGCGTACTTGATCTTCCGGGCCAACGACGCACAACTGCGCAGCGTGACCTTCTGGCAGCTCGGGAGCCTCGCGACCACCAAGTGGTCCGACGTGCGGCTCGTGCTCCCGTTCGCCGCCGTCGGCATCATCGCCATCCCCCGGTTCGCGAAGTCGCTCGATGCCATGGCGCTCGGCGAACGAGAGGCGCGCCACGTGGGCGTCGACCCCGACGCGGTGCGGCGCCGCCTCCTTGCGCTGTGTGCGATGGTCACCGGCGCCGCGGTCGCGCTCGTCGGCATCGTGGCGTTCGTCGGCCTGGTCGTGCCACACCTCGTGCGTCTCGTCGCCGGGCCCGCGCACCGGTCGGTGCTGTGGGGCAGCGTGTTCGGGGGGGCGCTGCTGGTGTCATCGGCGGATCTCGCGGCCCGCAAGCTCGTCGCACCTCAGGAGCTGCCCCTCGGGGTCATCACCGCGCTCGTCGGCGGCGTGTTCTTCCTCTATCTGCTACGGCGCACCGTGCTGCGCGCCGACGCGACATGACCGACCCGGTGCTCATCGCCACCGACGTGAGCCTCACGCTCGGCGGTCGCGCGATCCTCGACCGCGTCGACCTCGCCGCGCGGCCGGGTGAGCTGGTCGCGTTGTGCGGCCCGAACGGGGCCGGCAAGACCACACTGTTGCGCGTGCTCGCCGGCGAGCTCACGCCATCGACCGGCAGCGTCGCCCTTACGGGTCGACCACTGGACGAATGGAAGCTGCGCGACCTCGCCCGAATGCGCGCGGTGCTCCCCCAGCAGACCACGATCGAGTTCGCGTTCATGGCGCGAGAAGTCGTCGCGCTCGGCCTCCACGCGCGCGTCGACGACATCGACGAGGCGCACGTGGTCGCCGACGCGTTGGCCGCGACCGAGTCGACGCACTTCGCCGATCGGTTGTACGCGCGCCTCTCGGGCGGCGAAGCCGGACGCGTAAACCTCTCGCGCGTCCTGGCGCAAGGCGCGACCGTCCTGCTGCTCGACGAGCCGACCGCCGCGCTCGACATCCGCCATCAGGCACTCACCATGGCCACGGCGCGCCGTCTTGCCGACGAGGGGTGCGCCGTCATCGCCGTACTGCACGACCTGAACCTGGCCGCGGCCTACACGGACCGCATCGTGCTTATGCACGCCGGCCGCGTGCGCGCCGACGCGCCCCCCGACGTCGCGCTCGACCCGGACCTCATCACGAAGATCTACGAGCACCCGATCTCGGTGATCCCCCACCCGCTACGAGGCGGCGTCCTCGTGATCACCGATGCGACACCGCACGCCGAATCGTCGCGCTGAAGGAACTCCCGCTCGCACGCCACGGTCTACGGCGGCGTACAGAGAACCGGACATCGATCCCTTGATCCAGGAGCACGAATGAAGCACACCCGGACCCGTCGCGGCCGCCCTGTCGCAGTGGGCCTTCTCGCGCTCATCGCCGTTGCGGCGGGCTGCGGCGATGACAGCTCGAGCGCTGCCACACCCGCGAAGTCCACGACCACCACCGCAGCCGCAACAGCGTCGACCACCACCGCACCGGCCACCACCACGACCGCAGCCACGACAGCGTCGACCACCACCGCACCGGCCACCACCACGACCGCGGTACCGAAGCTCCCGGCAACCGTGACCGACGGTTCGAAGACCTCGGTCACCGTGACGAGCGCGGAGCGGATCGTCACGCTGCTCGGCAGCAACACCGAGACCGTCTACGCCCTCGGCCTCGGCAAGAACATCGTCGGCGTCGACGTGACGAGCCAGTACCCACCAGACGTGAGCACCAAGCCCCAGCTCGGCAACTTCTCCACCATCACCGCGGAACCGGTGCTGTCCGCGAAGCCGACCGTCGTGTTCGCCCCCGCCATCCCCAGCGTGATCGCGGCGCTCGCAACCGTGAAGAGCGCCGGCATCCCGGTGGTGTTCGTACCCGAGACCGGCGACTGCGCGACCGGCGAGAACCGCATCCGCCTCATCGCCGACGCGCTCGGCATGTCGAGCACCGGCGACCGACTCATCGCCGAGCTCCGCACGCAGGTCGACACCGCCAAGAAGGGCATCACTGCCGACGTCGGGAAGCTCCGGGTGCTGTATCTCACCTATCGCAACAGTCAGCTGAGCGTGTTCGGTCAGGGCAGCGCGCCGTACTCGCTCGTCGCGCAGCTCGGTGCGGTCAACGTCGTCGACGAGCAGAGCCTCAAGACCGGCTCGTTCACCGCCGAGGCGATCATCGCCGCCAAGCCCGACGTGATCCTGTTCCCCCAGGACGTGTCGACGACCCTCGGTGGACCGAAGGCGTTCGCCGCACTACCCGGCGTGGCGCAGACGCCGGCGGCCACGAGCGGCCAGATCTACCCGGTCGACGCGACCAAGGCCCAGTCCCTCGGCCCACGCGTCGGCGAAGCCCTCGCCGAGATCGTCAAGGCGATCGCCACCGCCAAGCACGCCCAGTGACCGCGGCGACGACCGAGGAGACCCCATGAGCTTCCCACCGAACGAGCTCCACCCCGAGGCGATCCGCTTCCTCACCGAACCACGGACCATCGCGTCGCTCGCCACCACCCGCCGCGACGGACGGCCTCACGTCGCGTCGGTCGGCTACACCTTCGACCCGATCGACGCGATCGTCCGCGTGGTGACCAAGCCGTTCTCGCAGAAAGTCCGCAACGTCGAAGCGGGATCCGCGGCCGTGCTCAACCAGATCGAGGGCATGCTCTGGATCCAACTCCACGGCCCCGCACGTGTCCTCCACGACCCCGACTCGCTCCACGACGCCTACGAACGCTTCGCGACGCGTTACGGCCGGGTGCACGAGGGCGAAGAACTGTGCGTCGTCGAGATCCGCGTGCAGCACTGCCTCGGCCCCGTCAACGGCTGGGGCCACGTCAGCTTCGACCCCACCACCACACCGAGCCATTGAGGGTCGTCGCCATGACGGCTCCTCGTCCGCGCACGCCGAACGGTTGCGGGCACCGTGCTGGTGCTCTGCGCGGCCTGCGCCGGCACCTCGAACGCCTCGTTCGCCGGGATCGTCTCGGAGCCATCGCCCGATGTCTCCGCGGTCTCCTTGCCCGAGGCCAGCGCGGCCGGGGCACCCATGACGTTCCGCGCGGCGCCGAACGGTCTCCTCATCGCCTATTTCGGCTACACGTCGTGCCAGGATGTGTGCCCCACGACGATGGCCGACCTGCGCACCGCGCTCGGATCGTTGTCCGCGGGTGATCGTGCGCGGTGGTCACCATGGTGATGACCACCGTCGACCCCGGGCGCGACACCCCCGACCGCCTCACGGCTTACGTGCGGTCGTTCTTCGCCCAGGGCCGGGCGGCGCGATCCGACGACCCGGCGCAGCTTCGCACCGCGGCCGACGCCTTCGGTGCCGACTACCTCGTGACCACCACGGCGAGCGGCTCGATCGAGTTGTCCCACACCGCGTTCGTGTACCTGGTCGACGATGCCCGGTGCAGGACAGACCACGAGGTAGCTTGACGTGATGGAGTCGATCCAGCACGGTCACCATGCGTGACACCGACTTCGACCTCCTCGTGCGCCGGCACACCGGGTCGGTATCGGCCTACGCCCGTGCATTGTGCCGGGACACCTGGCAGGCCGAAGAGGCGACGCAGGAGACGTTCTTACGCGCCTGGAAGTATCTCGACAGCTACTCGAACAAGGGATCGTTCGAAGGCTGGCTGCTCCGGATCTGTCGCAACTGCATCACCGATCTCGCCGCCCGTGAGGCGCGCCACGGCGGCGCCACGTCGGAGCTGATCGACGTCGGCGTCGAACCCGATCAGGTCAGCGAGCTCCACGAGCTCCTCCGACGTCTCCCACTCGCCCAGCGCGAGGTGCTCGTGCTGTGCCGCTTCCTCGGGTACGACTACGACGCGGCCGCAACCATCCTCGACGTCCCGATCGGGACGGTCCGATCCCGGCTGAGCCGCGCGCGCGACAACCTCGACGCACTCCTCCACGCGTCCGACCCCGACGTCCGGACCGCATGACCGCCGCGCTGCGCCGTGAATGCCTCGAGGCCTTGCGCTGCGTCGTCGACGTGGACGCCACAGCGCACGCGAACTTGGCATCGCCGCGGCTCAGAGCGGCGCAACGCCACATCGCGATCTGCCCGCAGTGCGCGTCACTGGTCGACGACGCGGACACGGAGCTGATCCTCGCGCGGCTCGCGGCGGTTCGACCTCCGCCGCTCCGCAAGCTCCGTATCGGGCTCGGCTCGCTCGCCGCGCTCCAAGTCGCGTTCGCGATTCCATGGCTCTTCGGGCTCAACCCGTTCGGACAGATGGGTTTCCACGTCGCGACCTCGCATCTCACCCGCGACGGGGCGATCGGCATCATCGTCGGCGTGGCCGGCCTCACCGCGGCGATCCGCCCGCGACAGGCCCTCGCGATGCTCGTCACCGCCGCGGCCGCAGTCGTCATGCAGGCCTTCGGATCGACGATCGACGAGAACGGCGATCTGGTCAGCCTCGTGTTCGAGCTCTTCCACGTGCCGGTGCCCATCATCCTCGCGTTGATCGGCGTCCTCGTCTTCCATCGTCCCGCACCGATCGGGCCGCCCGATCGTCCACCACGCCTGCGTGCCGTCGACTGAACGGATCCGTCTTAGTTGGCGCTCGCCGCACACCCGGTCGGCGGGATCGTCCACCGGCCGACGGCATCGAGCTCCTTGTTCGGATCGATCAGCAACGAACGGGTCGTCGGCTCGACGACCCGGATCTCCACCGGGGGGTTCGTGAACCGGAACGCGTCGGTTCGCTCCTGCGCGCTGTGCGCGGGGACCGCGAAGTCGCTCAGAGGAACCGGGTCGGCCGTCCACGTTCCCCGAGCGTCGAGGTGCCCGTCGTAGATCTGGATCCGCACGGGATGGTCGCACGGGTTCACGACCGTCAGGTTGACCGTGCCGCTGGTGCACCCTGCGACCACCTCCATGGCGACGAACCCGATCGCCGCCCCCACTGCCGTTCGGCGCGTCATCGTGCTGCGGTCCGTCACCGTTCTCCTCCGCCGTGCACCCGGCTCACGGGCGTGGTTCCGGGCGACCCTCCGGAACCTGTCGCGCCGCTGCGGGGTCTCTCGGTGTGCTGAACCACGCCGTGCTCCCGGGAGACGTCGCCCCCACGGTGCTACGAGCGACCGTGGCAGTCACCATCGCTGCGGTGCTCGCGTATCTCGCCGTCGATCTCGTCCGCGAGGCGCGTCCGCCCGACACCGCACGCACGAGCGATCCTCCCGACTCGTCACCCGCCTCGCGCTGAGGCGACCACGCCACGCCGGTATCGAGTCGGCCAGGACTGCCTCACGGCCTGGTCGCCCAGGGTGGTGGGCCGACGGCGCCGTCGCGCACGGCGAACAGGTGGTGGACGTGCTGTGTGGTGTTTGCGATGCGATCGGCCTCGGTCGTCTTGGGACACGTCGGGCACAGGTGGGCATCGGGGATGAGCTTCATCAAGCAGCAGGCCGTGCGTTCGCTGCGCAGTCCGACGCGACCCGCCACCTCTAGATCGACGAGGGACGCAGACACCGCAAGGCGCGGCACACCGAGCTCGAGGGTCCGCTCGGCCAGTTGACGCGCGTCGCACGTTGGATCCCACCAGTCGAAGAAGACGTACGTCGCCGCGACCGCCGACGCGATGTTGCCCCACAGCAACGCTTCGCCGACGCGCTGGGCGGCGTGGATCGCGTCGACCAACGAACGCAGGTGACCGTCGAGCCAGTGCTCGGCCCACTGCGGGAGGAGCTCGTCGGGCCCAGATGCGGTCACGACCTCGGCATCGGTGATCGCAACGGAGAACATCGGCCCCTGCACTCCCACGTAGATGTTCTCCGGCGCGGCGAGCAACAGCACGCGCTCAAGGACCACGCCGGCCAAGGCCACACCACCGAGGCGCATCGCGATGCCCTGCACCGTGAGCGACGCCGCCACCTGTCCCGGTTGCGTGGCCCGCGCCCACGCCACGTCGCCGAGCCGCCGCACCGCGGCGTGTCGCTCGATGAGGCCCCGGGCAGCATCGGGGTCGGCGAGCGCCGCCAGCGACACCGCACCGGGCGGTGGTTCGGTCGCGAGGTGGAACCTGGCCGGCAGCGCATTGAGCGCGTCGACGACCTCGGGGAAGGTCCGGGGGTCTCCTAGGGGCGCTTCCATCATCGTCCTCCGAGCAGACTGAATCGACCCATCACCTTGGTCACGTCCATCTCGATCGAGACGTAGTCCGTCCGCGCCCCGTGGGGCGGGCCGTACTTGGCCGTGTAGTCACGGTGCGTGCGCGCCACCGACGTGTCGTCGTCCCGCACGACCGCGGGGCCTTCGAGGGTCGCCCAGCGGCCTCCGTCGACGAACGACACGACGGCACGAGCGTCCCGGCGGACGTTGGCGACCTTGACGGTGGACGCCGGCGCGATGACGCGGACGCGCCGTTCGTCCGGGTCGTACATGAACGCGACCGGCACGACGTGCACGGTCCCATCCGCGCGGCGCGTCGAGAGGGTGGCCACGTGGCGTTCGGCCAGGAACCCGAGGGCCACCTGGTCCAGCTCGTCAGGAGACACTGCGTATCGGTCCTTCCATCGGTTGTGGAACAAGCGCTCCGGTAGCCGCGAGCGGCTCCATCGGCACGATGAGGGGGCACCCCCGCGTGGGGTGCTCGAGCACGGTGACCGCGTAGGCGTACACCTCGGTCAGCCGCTCGGCGGTGAGCACGTCGCGCGGCGAGCCGAGCGCGAGGAGCCGGCCGTCGAACAACATGCCGACCCGGTCGGCGTAGGCCGCGGCGAGGTTCAGATCGTGCACCACTGCGGCCACGCCGCAACCGGCACGGGCCCGTGAGGCGGCGAGGGCCATCACGAGCTCCTGGTGGCGCAGGTCGAGTGCGGCGGTCGGCTCGTCGAGCAACAAGTACGAGGTACGTTGCGCGAGTACCCGGGCGAGGTTCACGCGACCCTGTTCACCGCCCGACAGCGTGCGGAACTCGCGGCCCGCAAGGTGCGCGCAATCCGTGGAGTCCATCGCCCACGCGATCACTTCGGCGTCGTCGGCCATGCCGGCGGTGCCGATGTGCGGCGCGCGACCCATCTCGACCACTTCGTGCGCGGTGAACGCGAACTCGACGCTCGTGGCCTGGGGCAGCACCGCACGCCGGCGCGCCAGTTCCAACGCTCGATACGAGGCCAACGGCGCGTCGTCGAGGACGACCCGCCCCGACTGCGGAGTCAGCTCGCCCGCCAAGACCCGCAACAACGTCGTCTTGCCGGCACCGTTCGGACCGACGAGCGCGACGAGCTCCCCCGGCTCGACGCGCAGATCGACCGCGTCGAGCACCGTGCGCGACCCGAGTCGCGCGGTCACCGCCTCGGCCGCGATCCCGCTCATCCCCAACCGCCCTGGGCGCGGCGGACCGACAACAACAACCAGAGGAAGAACACCCCGCCGAAGCCCGAGGTCACCACACCGAGCGGTAGCTCCTTGGGCGCGACGACGGTGCGCGCCCCGAGATCGGCGAGCATCAGCAACGCGGCGCCACCCAGCGCGGAGGCCGGCAACAGCAATCGGTGACCGGGCCCGGCCGCGAGCCGCACGAGATGCGGGACGACCAGCCCGACGAACGCGATGATGCCCGAGACCGCGACACAGCCACCGACCACGACCGCGGCGATCACGATCACGGCGCGGCGCAGCTCGTCGGTCTCCACGCCGAGGTGCCGCGCTTCGCGCTCTCCCAGCGCCAGCAGGTCGAGCCGACGCGCGAGCCTCGGCAACGTCAACAGCCCGAACGCGACGAGCGTCGACGAGATCGCGACATAGCGCCATCGCGCGTTCGCGAAGCTCCCCAGGTTCCAGAACACGATGCTGCGCAACTGCTGATCGTTCGCCTGCGTCGTCAGGAACCCGATGCAGGCGGCGACGATCGCGTTCAACGCGATCCCCGTGAGGATCAAGGTGACGACCTCGGTGCGGCCGTTGCGCCGCGCGAACCGGTAGATGAGGATCGACACGGCCAGCGCGCCGAGGAACGCCGCGAACGGCGTCGACCACGAGCCCAGCGAACCGACACCGAGCACGATCGACACGACCGCACCGAGCGCGGCGCCGCTCGACACGCCGACGATGCCGGGATCCGCGAGCGGGTTGCGGAAGATCCCCTGCAGCGCCGCGCCGGCGAGCGCCAGGCCCGCGCCCACCGTGAGCGCCAGGAGCGTGCGCGGCACCCGCACCTGCCACACCACCGTGCGCGCCGCGATCGGCACCGAGTCGTCGGAACCGATACCGAGATGCGCGCCGATCACGCGCACCACATCGAGCCAGTGCACGTGGAACTCGCCGATCGACACACTCGCCACGATCAACACGACGACGGCGACCCCGAGCGCCACCAGGAGCACCGGCGCGGGCACGCGCCGCACCGTTGGCTCGACGCGCGCCGGCAAAGGTCTCGCCGGCGCAGTGGCGTTCGCAATGGCCACGGTCGCGCTCAGCCCTGGAACTTGGCCGACAGCTGGCGGACCGCCTGGCCCGTACGTGGTCCGAACTGCTGGATCAACGAATCGTCGAACACCAGCAGCTTCTTGCTCTTCGCCGCCGGCGTCTCCGCGATGCCCGCGATCGCGAGGAACGCCGCATCACCACCGGCCTGCGCGACCCCGGTGAACGTCGACACCAGGAACGCGGGCTGCACGCCGATCAACGACTCGGGGGTGAGCGCGGCCGCCGTCTTGAGGTTGAGGAGCTTCGCCGCGGACGTACCGCCCGCGGCCGCGATGATCGCGTTCGACGGACTGTCGAGACCGGTGAGGAACACCTGCGTGCCGCGCGGGACGATGTAGGCCGCCACCGGCGACGTCGTGGCCGCGGCCTTGGCCTCGGCCACCGCCGAGTTGATGTCGGCCTCGACCTGCGCTGCGAGCTTGGCTGCGTGATCCGACAGACCCACCGCGTCGCCGACGAGCTTGATCTTCTTCGATGCCTCGAGCAGATCAGTGCCGTTGAGCTCCGGGATGACCACCACCGGCACCCCGGCTGCCTTGAGCGCATCGATCACCGCGGCCGGGCCGGCGCCAGGGTGCACGAGCGCCAACGTGGGCTTCTGCGCCAGCAGCCCCTCGGCCGACAGCGTACGGAAGAATCCTGCGTTCGGCTTCGACTTCAACATCGAGTCGGGATAGGTCGCGGTGGTGTCGACCACCGCGATCTTGTCGCCCAGCCCGAGCGTCCACAGGATTTCGGTGATGTCACCCTGCAACGACGCGATGCGATCGATCGACGTCACGGTCACCGACGCACCGTTCGCATCGGTCACCGTCGCCGGGAGCTTCGCCGCCGGCGCGGTCAGTGGCCACGTCGGCGCCGTGGTCGTGGTCGCCACGAGCGACGTGGACGTCACGAGCGACGTGGACGTCACGGCGGCCACCGGCGCGGTCGTGGTGGCCGCCGTCTTGGCCGCGCCGGGGTCGTCGGTCTTGCCACACGCGGAGATCAGCGCCGCCAGCGAGAGGGACGACAGGATCACGGTTCTGGTTCTGATGCTTCGCACGCTCTGTAGACCGGGCGGAAACGGCCGAGGTTCCAGGCGCGGTATCGAATCTGACCCGCGACCCGAAGGCCCGTTGTGACTCCACGCTGATCTCTCAGCGGTGCAGCACGATCACCGAGCTCGTCGCCGCATCGGCGCTGTTCGTCTCGCCCCCCACGAGGTAGGCGCGGTCACCCACGACGGCGACTCCGGCATCGGCCACCGGGTACGGCAACATCGCCGCGTGATCAACCGTGCTGCGGGCGGGGTCGAAGACCCACGGGTCGACGGAGACCTGGTTGGCCGAGTCGCTGTCCCCGTTGCCGGCACGGCCTCCCGCTAGGTAGATCGTGCCGCCGAGCACGAAGGCCATCGCGTGGCCGATGGGCGTCGGGAGATGACCGACCGTGCGAACGGTACCGGTGGCCGGGTCGAAGCGCTGTATAGCGTCGGTCTGCCCGACCGCGGTCTTGCCGCCGAACACGTACACCATCCCGCCGGCCGCGACCACGGCCGGATACCGCACTGCGGGGTCGAGCTGCCCGACGGTGGCGACCGCGACGCCGTCGTCGGTCGCGAGCACCGCGGCGAGCAAGTTCTTCCCGTCGTAGCCGCCGATGACGAACGCAGTCGAGCCCACGGCGACCATAGACGCGGCCAAGAAGGAGCGATCGAAGAAGCGCACGGAACTCCGCACGCCCGCCGCCGGTCTACCGACCCGTGCGCACAGCTGGCGGATCATCGTGGTGAACGGCGCGCCGGTCGGCTTCCTCGAGGTCGACGCGGCCTATGGCCGCACGACGGTCGTGCGCCAGGTGTCGTTGGCGGTCGAGCCGGGATCGAAGGTGGCGATCACCGGGTCGAACGGTTCCGGCAAGTCGACGCTCGTGCGATGTCTGCTCGGTCTGCATCCGACCGCCGCCGGGCGGACTCTCGTGGATGGTCGCGACGCCCGTACCCGAGCCGAATGGCGGAGCCGGCGCGCTGAGGTCGCCTACGTGCCCCAGCGACCGGCGACCGGACGGTTCCCGTTGCTGGTACGGGAGATGCTGGCGTCGTCGGGCAACTTCGCCGCCGCACTCGAGGTGGCCGAGCAACTCGACGTCGCACCGTTCCTCGCCCGACCGGTTCACATGCTGTCGGGGGGCCAACTCCAACGCTGCGTGCTCGCGCGCGGCATCGGTGCCACCCGCGCCGGGGCCCGTGTGCTCGTCGCGGACGAACCCACGTCGGCACTCGACTTCGACGGCCAGGACCAGGTTGCCGCGCTGCTCGGCGCGCTCAACGTGACCGTGGTGGTCGTCACGCACGAACAGACCGTCGTCGCGCACTGCGACCGCGTGGTCGAGATGGCCGGCGGCCGGCTCCGCGAGCCGCGCCGATGATCCTCGCCGCCACGATCATCGAGCTCTTGTCCATCGACGGGGTACGCCGCTCCGTGATCGGGCTGATGGTCGCCGGGGTGTCGCTGCCGATCATCGGCGTGTTCATCGTCGGGCTCGACGTGATCACGGTGCGCTTCGCGGTGATGCACGTGGCGCTCTTCGGTATCGCCCTGGGCTTGTGGATCGGGGTCGAACCCTATGCCTTGGCGCTCGCATTGTGCGCCGTCGCGGGGGGCTCCCTCGCGCCGCTCGCCGGGCGACCCGGCGGGCTCTCCGGTCCGATGAGCATCCTCATGACGATGGCCGTCGCCGCCGCACTGTTGGTGCTCTCGATCTCCGGGGTCAACGCGAACGGTGCCTTCGAGATCCTCTGGGGCTCGATCCTCGCCACCCGTCAACGCGATCTGTACGTGCTCATCGTCCTGGCCATCGTGATCCTCGCGGTCAGCATCCGCCTCCGGCGATCACTCGCACTGTTGCTGTTCGACCGCGAGCTCGCCAGTTGTTCGGGCATCGACGTCGGCCGGCTCACTGCCCTGCTCCTCGTCGTCGTATCCGTGGCTATCGGCGCCACCATCCGCCTCACCGGCGCCCTGCTCGTCGACTCGGTCACCCTCCTCCCGGCCCTGAGCGCCCGCAACATGGCCCACTCGTTCACGTCGATGGTCCGCTGGGCGATCGTCCTCGGCCTCACCGGCAACGTCGTCGGGTTCCTCCTCGCGCTGCAACTCGACCAGCCCCCGGGCCCGACGCTCGTCCTCGTCGCCGGGCTCATCACCCTTGCCACCTATCTCGTGCGTCCCGACGGACGCCTCCGATCCATCAACCGCATCCAGGAGCAGCAATGAGAACCACCACCCGCCGCGTCGCGATCCTCGGGGTCGCGCTCGCCGTCGCGCTCGTCGCCGCGGCGTGCGGCGACGACAGCTCGTCGGCATCCGCGACATCGAAGGCCACCGGACCGAAGGTCGTCGCCTCGACCAGTTGGGTCGCCGCAATCGCCAAGCTCGCGGGAGCCACCAACATCTCGGTGATCGCCCCCTCCAACATCCAGCACCCGCCGGACTACGACCCCAAGGCGTCCGACCTCGCCAAGATGACTGGCGCCGACTACGTCCTCCTCGCCGGCTTCGAAGGCTTCGCCACGCGCATGAAGGACGCCGCCGGCTCCAAGGCCAAGGTCGAGACCGTCGTCACCGAGTACGACCTCACCAAGCTCACGGCCGAGGTCAACCGGCTCGCCGGACTCTTCGGCACCGCGGCCGCCGCCAAGACCAACCTCGACGCGTACACCGCCGCGTTCACGAAGGCCTCCGACGAGACCAAGGCCAAGGTGAAGGGCAAGACACCGGTGATCGAGGCCCAGGCGTTCGTCGCCGTGTGGACCGTGTTCGCCGGGTTCACGCCCGTCGGCGTCTACGGGATGGAGAAGGCCCCGACTCCCGACGAGGTCGCCGCCGTCGTCAAGCTCAAGCCGACGTTCGTGTTCGAGAACTCCCACATGCCCCTCGGCAGCGACATCATCGCCGCCACCGGAGCGAAGAAGGTCGACCTCGTCAACTTCCCCGCCGATGACCTCGACCTGACCAAGGTCATCGCCACCAACGCCCAACGCATCGTCACCGCCCTCGGCTGACCCGCATCGGGGTGGTGGGTCCTGCGGTCCCACCACCCCGAGCGGTCGCAGCTCGCACGCACCTTAGGAGCTGCGCACCTCCACCGGGACGTCGACCGCGCCGGCTTTGGTGAAGGTCAGGGTGATCGTGAACTTCTGGCCGGTCGTCAGCGCCTTCGGCAGGTCGACCAACATGATGTGACAGCCGCCGGGCGCGAGTGCCACCGTCTTGCCTGCCGGGATCGCGATGCTCGCCACCTCACGCATGGTCATCATCCCGCTCGCGCCGGTGCTCATCCCCGTGCTGCCGCTACCCATGCTGCCCATGCCACTCGACGCCGTCGACCCCGTCGATGCAGCCGCCGCCACGGTCTCGTGGATCTCCACCTTGGCGGCGATCACGGCGGGCACCGCGGCGCGCCTAGTCCCAGCTCAGCGGTGCCCGGGGCGGGGTTCGAACCCGCACGACCGTTGGGTCAGAGGGGTTTAAGCCCTCCGCGTCTGCCGATTCCGCCACCCGGGCCCGACCCCGACCCTACCGGGGTCCGGTCACGCCGCCGGGCAGCGCAGCACGGCCCGCAGCGCACCGAACGCCGGCCGGGGTCGCCCGTCGGCCCGCCGCAACCCGAACCCGCCGCCGTCGTCGACCGCCTCGGACAGGTCGGGCCGGTCCCGATCGGCGTAGAGGAACAGCGGGCCCACCCCCTCGATCCGCTGGGCGATCGTCACCGCCTCGACGATCCCGGCGGCCTGGGTGCGCTCGCTGACCGAGTTCGTGTTCTCCCCGGTCGGCAACCCGTACTCGGTGAGCCACAACGGGATCTGCCGCCCCGCCCCTCGGGCGACGAGGTCGCGCACGCTGCGCAGGCGGGAGAACAGGTTCCACGGCTCGGGCGCCCCGGGCCGCACCGGGGCCGAGTACGGATGCAAGCCGACGGCGTCGACCGTGTCGAAGCCGCCGGCGACTGCGACCTCGGTGAGGAACGCCTCGGGGGCCCGCGTCGTGCCGTCGGCGGCGTCCGATGCCGGTGCCACCCCTCCGCTCACGATGACGGCGTCTGGATCGACGGCCCGGATCGCTGCAGCGCCCGCCCGGACGAGCGCGGCGAACCGAGCCGGGTCCGGACGGGGAGCCCAGAACCACGACAGGTTCGGCTCGTTCCACAACTCCCACGCCTCGACTCGGTCGCCGTAGCGACGAACGGCCGCCGTGAGGAACGCAGCGAAGTCCTCCAACCGCTGAGGCGGGTGCTTGTCGGTCGTGGACGGGGGGCGCGCCCATTCCGGCGTGTAGGCCGCCAGCAGCAGCACTCGGAGGCCGTTGCGCACGGCGATGTCGACGGCTCGGTCAGTTGCGGCCCAGTCGGGTTCGCCCCGGGTGCGCTCCACCCACGACCAGTCGAGGTCGAGTCGGATCCACCGGCCGCCGGCGGCCACCATCGCGGCTGCGTCGGCTTCGGGGTCGGCGCCGGACTCGAACCCCGAGCCCGGTGAGAACCCGACGCGCTCACCGTCGAGCCGCTCGACGCCACGGCAGTCGAGCGGGGCATC
>JBEIFW010000034.1:0-24477 GCA_040382215.1 Acidimicrobiales bacterium | reverse complement strand
GCCGACGCCTGGGATCGTGACCATCACTTCCCGGTCGAGGTGGTGCACGCCATGGGGGCGCTCGGGCTGTTCGGGTTGGTCAGCGAGGAACGATGGGGCGGTGCCGGGGCCGACTTCACCACGCTGTGCCTGGCGATCGAGGAACTCGGCCGAGTGGACCAGTCGATGGGGATCACGCTGTCGGCCGGGGTCGGGCTCGGGATCAACCCGATCCACTCCTTCGGAACCGACGATCAGAAAGAGACCTGGCTGCCCGATCTGGTCGCCGGTCGGACCCTCGGGGCGTTCGGGTTGACCGAACCCGACGGCGGGTCCGACGCCGGCGCCACCCGGACGCGCGCCCGCCAAGACGCAACCGGCGACTGGGTGATCGACGGGTCGAAGGCGTTCATCACCAACTCGGGCACGTCGATCACGTCCGTCATCACGGTGACCGCCCGGACGCCTGCCGGGGTCACGGCGTTCCTCGTCCCCGCTGGGACGCCGGGCCTGATCGTCGAGCCGCCGTACCGGAAGGTCGGCTGGCACGCCTCGGACACCCACGGTCTGGTGTTCCAAGACCTGCGGGTGCCGGCCCACCACCGGCTCGGCGGCGAGGGGCAGGGCTTCCGGCAGTTCCTCGCCACCCTCGACGACGGACGTATCGCCATCGCTGCGCTCGCCGTCGGCCTCGTCGAAGGGTGCCTGGGCGAGTGCGTCACGTACGCCAAGCAGCGCAACGCGTTCGGCCGTGCCATCGGCTCCTACCAGGCGGTGGCGTTCAAGATCGCCGACCTGCAGGTGATGGCCGACGCTGCCCGTGCCCTGACGTACCGGGCGGCCTGGCTGAAGGACCACGGCAAGCCGTTCAAGCAGGCGGCCGCGGTGGCCAAGCTCTACGCCACCGAGGCCGCCGTGACTGCGGCGCGGGAGGCGACCCAGATCTTCGGCGGGTACGGGTTCGTCGACGAGACGCCGGTCGCCCGCTTCTACCGCGATGCGAAAATCCTCGAGATCGGCGAGGGCACCAGCGAGATCCAGCGGCTCGTCATCAGTCGGGGGCTCGGCCTGCCCGTGGACTGACCGACGATCAGGCGGCCCGCCGCTGGGCGTCCTGGGCCGCCAGGATCGCCTTCACCTGGGCCAGGCCGGCCAATCCGATCCGGCGGGTTTCGGCGTCGAGCCGAAGCTTGGCGGGTACGGGGGCCGGCCGGCGGCGGGCCGGCCGGATCCGAGCCACGACCTCGTCGGGGAGGAGGGGAAGCTGCTCGGTGCTCATGACCCGCAGCGTGCCAGGAGGGTGTGGCGGGGTTTCCCGGCGCCGCACGCTGGTAGGCCGGTAGCGTCTCGTCCTCGTGATCTCGGTGAGCGGGCTGTCGATGTCCTTCGGGGCTCGCATGCTGTTCCGGGACGTCACGTTCCAGCTGCACCCCGGCCGGCGCACGGCGCTCATGGGCACGAACGGGGCGGGCAAGACGACGCTCATCGAACTGATCCTGGGCGAACGTGATCCCGATGCGGGCGACGTCCACCGCCCTCGCGACTGCCGCGTCGGGTACCTCCCCCAGGAGCTGACCGAGACGAGCGACGGCACCGTGCTCGACACCGTGCTCGACGGTGCCGGTGAGGTGCGCGACCTCGAACGGGCGCTGCACGAGCTCCAGCGCCAGCTGGCGTCGGCCCCGCCCGCCGGTCCGGAGCACGACCGGCTGCTGGCGACGTTCGGCGAGGCCCAGCACCGGTACGAGGCCCTCGGCGGCTACGCGCTCGAGGCGGAGGCGAACCGGATCCTGGCCGGACTCGGCTTCTCCCCGGGCGACGCCGACCGGCCGCTGCGGTCGATGTCCGGCGGCTGGCGCATGCGGGCCGCGCTCGCCCGCCTTCTGCTCGACCAACCCGATGTGCTGGTCCTCGACGAACCGACCAACCATCTCGACACCGACTCGGTGGGGTGGCTCGAGGACGCCCTGCTCGCCTACCCGGGGGCGGTGCTCGTGGTCAGCCACGACCGGGACTTCATCGATGCCGTCGCCGACCGCGTGGTGGAACTGGCCTTCGGCACGGCGACGGAGTACGTGGGTGGGTTCGCAGAGTTCGTCGTGCAGCGCGAGGAGCGTCTGGCCCAGATGGAGGCCCGCCGGGCCCAGCAGGAGCGGCGGGTCGCACAGATCGAGCGCTTCGTCGACCGGTTCCGCTACAAGGCCACCAAGGCCCGTCAGGTTCAGAGCCGGCTGAAGACGTTGGAGAAACTCGACCGCATCGAGGTCCCCACCGAGCGCGAGGTGGTCACGCGGTTCGCGTTCCCCGAACCGCGGCGGTCCTCACGGGTCGTGGTCGAACTCGCCGGGGTGGATGCCGGTTACGACGGTACGCCGGTGTTGCGCGGCGTCGACGTCGTCGTCGAGCGCGGCGAGAAGTGGGCGCTCGTCGGTCCGAACGGTGCCGGCAAGACGACCCTGCTCAAGGTGATCCTCGGCGAGTTGGCACCGCTCGCAGGGCGGTGCAGCCTCGGCGCCAACGTCGACGTCGCCACGTTCGCGCAGCACCAGGTCGATGGTCTCGACTTCGCCAACACCGTGTACCAGGAGTTCGCGCTCGCGGCCGGCAACCAGGCGAAGAACCGCAACCTGCGCACCGTGCTCGGCAGCTTCGGGTTCCCCGGGGAGGCCGCCGATCGCCAGGTGGGGGAGCTGTCGGGTGGGGAGCGAACCCGGCTCGCCTTGGCCAAGGCGTTGGTGAACCCGGTCAATCTCCTCGTGCTCGACGAACCGACCAACCATCTTGACCTTGCGAGTTGTGACGTGCTGATCGACGCCCTCCGGGCCTACCCCGGCACCGTCCTGCTCGTCACGCACGACCGATACCTCGTGCGCGAGGTCGCCTCCGGTCTGGTGGCCGTGCGCGACGGTCGGGTTCGACAGGTGGCCGGGGTCGACGAGGCGGTCCTCACCGGGCGGGTCGCGCCTGCGGTGTCCCCGGCGCTGCCGAACCGGACCGTCCGCGCCGATCGGGCCGATCGCCCGGACCGTCAGGGCGACAAGCGGGTCGCCGCCGACAAGCGCAACGAGCGCTACGCAGCCACGAAGGACCTACGCCGGAAGGTCGAGCAGCTCGAGAAGGCGCTCGGCGCCGCCGAGGCCGAGGTGGCCGACTGGCAGCGGCGACTGTCGGATTCGTCGCTCTACGAGGACAACGACAACGTGCTCGAGGCGTCGAAGGCCTACGGCGCCGCCAAGGACACGGCCGCCACGTTGATGGACCAGTGGATGAGCGCCCAGGAACGACTCGAGGAGCTCGAACGGCGCTTCCGCTGACCGAGCGACCCGGGCGGGTGCGGCCCGCGTCCCTTGCGGTGCGACCGGGGTAGCGTCCCCGGCGTGATCATCATCGCCGGCATCATCGACGTGCCCATCGAGACCCGCGACGCGGTCGTGGCCGAGAGCGCTGCGCTGCAGAAGGCCACCCGCGACGACGAGCCGGGGTGCCTGGCGTACTGCTTCGCTGCCGATCCCGTGGTGCCGGGCCGCATCCAGGTGTACGAACTGTGGACCGACGCCGCATCGCTCGAGGCCCACTTCCAGCACCCGAACTACCACAACATGCGGGCCCTGCTCGGCGCGTCCGGCATTCTCTCGGCGGACAACTGGAAGTACCGGATCGACGCCAAGGATCCGGTCTACGGCACCGACCGGGTGGCCTCGGCGCGGTTCTGGTCGGTCGGGGAGTAGGGAGCCGTGTCCGGCCGGCCTCGCTCTCTGGCGGCCACGGTCGTCGGTTGGGTGATCGTGGTCCTGCTCGCCTGGTGGCTGCTCGGCGCGCTCGTCGGCACGCTGCTGTGGTTGCTGCGGGCCGTGCTGCTCGTCGCCGTGTTGATCGGACTGGTCCGGCTCTACTTCTGGCTCAAGCGGCCGCGCCCCGGTCGCTGAGCTCGGTGGGTGGTGTAGCGCCCGTCATGGGTTGCCGAACATCATCATCCAGCCCTCTTTGTTGCGGGGCTTGTAGACGATGTTGTTGTGCCGCACGGCTTGCATCGTTCCCGAGGCCGGAACCGAATAGCGGTGGCCCGGGTACACGATCGTGTCGTCGGGCAGCCGGGCGAGGCGCTGGAGGCTGTCGTACATTGCGTCTGGATCGCTGCCGGGGAGGTCGGTGCGCCCGCAACCGTCAAGGAACAACGTGTCGCCGGAGACGAGCCGGTGCTCGACCAGGAAGCACTGACTCCCCGGCGTGTGCCCTGGTGTGTGTACCAGCTCGATCGGGATCGCCCCGACGGTGACGACGTCACCCGGTTCGTGCACGGCGAGGTCGCTCTCGGACACGGCGGTCACCTTGCGCACGTAGGCCGCCTCGGCTTCCTGGACGTGGATCTTCATGCCCTGCAGCTCGAGGAGTTCGCGGACGCCTTCGATCCGGTAGCCCATCATCGAACCGCCCACGTGATCGGGGTGGTAGTGGGTGGCTAGCGCGCCGACGACCCGCATGTCGTCGGCGCCGACGATCTCGACGAGTTCTCGCACCGCGTACGCCGGATCGACCAGCACGCACTCGCCGGTGGCGCGATCACCGATGGCGTAGACGAAGTTGACCATCTGGGACGCCAAACCGTCACCGACGGCGAAGTCGCGGCCGGACAGGAGCTGGCGGAAGTACAGGCGGTCGTCCACGGCCACAAGGCTAACCCTGCAGCCGGCGGGCCGCCCCCGGGTCGTGCGAAGGTGGTGGCAGGCGCTACCGGCCGGCAGCGATCTCGGCGAGGAGCGCCGTGGTGCGGGCCTGCTCCTCGGGCGAGCCGAACACGCTGGCGGCGAAGTCGGTGCCGCCGGCCTCGGCGATCGCGCGCACCCCGGCCCGGACCTCGTCCTCGTCGCCGAGGATCGCGACGTCACCGGGGTTGGCCGCACCTTCGCGGTCGAGCATCGCCCGGTAGGACGGGAGCTGCCCGTAGATCGCGAAGCTCTTGTTGGCCCTGGCCCGGGCGGCGTCGACGTCGTTCGTCACGCAGATGGGAAGGCCGACGGCCACGCGTGGCGCCGGGCGCCCGGCGGCCTCGGCCGCATCGGTGAGGATCGGCACGGTGTGATCGGCGAGCGTGCGCAGACCGACCATCCAGGTGACGGTGCCGTCCGCCAGCCGCCCGGTAATCCGCAACGTCTGCTCGCCGAGGGCGGCGACGAGCACCGGTGGCGCCATGACGCCGGCGACGCCGATCTGCCCGATCGAGGTGATCGTCTCGCCCCGGTAGGCCAGGTGCTCGCCGCGCAGCGCAGGCACGAGCGCTTCGAGGTACTCCCGCAGGTGCCGGGCGGGCTTTTCCCACGGATAGCCCCACATGCCCTCGACCACCGGGCGGTGGCTGAGCCCGATGCCGAGCGTGAGCCGGTTTCTCGTCGCCGCCTGCACCGTGAGCGCCTGTCCCGCCAGCATGCCCGGGTGGCGGGGGAACGTGGGCACCACGCCGGTCGCGAGTTCGATGTCGGGCACCTGGCTTCCGGCGAGCGCGAGCGCCGTGAGCGCATCGAGCCCGAAGGTCTGGGCGACCCAGACGGCGGCGAAGCCACGGTCGTGGGCGCTGCGTACGCCGTCGAGCAGGACGTCGAGTTTGGGCGGGGAACCGAGGAACAGGCCGATGCGCACGGTCCGACTGTACGGCGCGTCGGGCGCCCGTCCGATCCGACGTGGCCGCAGGACGAGGGCGAGGATGGGGAGATGTCCGTGTTCGAGCACCCTGTCCACACCCTGTCCGGCGAGTCCACCTCGCTCGGCGCGTACGCCGGGCACGCGCTGCTGATCGTCAACGTGGCGTCCAAGTGCGGGCTCACCCCGCAGTACAGCGGCCTCGAGGAGCTACAGAAGACCTACGGCCCGCGTGGCCTGTTCGTGGTGGGGTTCCCCTGCAACCAGTTCATGGGGCAGGAGCCGGGCACGGCCGAGGAGATCCAGACCTTCTGCTCGACGTCGTACGGGGTCACGTTCCCGTTGATGGAGAAGATCGAAGTGAACGGCCCGGGCCGGCACCCGATCTACACGGAGCTCACCGCCGTCGCCGACGCCGAGGGCCACAGCGGTGACATCCGCTGGAACTTCGAGAAGTTCCTCGTCGCGCCGGACGGCACCGTCGCCCGCCGGTTCGCGCCGATGGTCAAGCCCGACGACCCCACCGTCGTCGCCGCCATCGAGGCCGTGCTGCCCGCCTGAGCTCTGCGATCGTCACCTCGACGAACCGGCGCTCGGTCGGCGCCGGTTCGTCATCGGTGTAAAGGGCGCGCTCGACGACGGCGACGGCACCCGGCAGATCGGGATGGTCCAGCGGTGAGCCGGCGAGCCCGTCGGCGACGTGCCGGCGCACCGGAGTGGATGGCGACCGGGGGCGCCCGACGGCCCCGCTGAGCCGATCGAGGGTCTCGACTTGACGCCGGGCCCAACCGGGCCGGCGGCGCCGGGCCCGCCGTGCGCTGACGACGGCACCAGCGATGGCGAGCGCCCCGATCGCGACGACGAGACCGGGAACGGCGGCGGCCAGTGCGTCGGCGATCGCCGAGCCGGCGCCGTCACGGCTGCCGAAGGGCACCGCCGACGTGGGGTCGAAGCCGTACCACCCGATGCCGGGGAACCAGACTTCCACCCAGGCGTGCGCGTCCTGGGCCCGCACGATCCACTCGCCGCTGAGCTCGTCGCGCTCTCCCGCGACCACCCCGGTCGCGACCCGGGTGGGCACGCCGGCGATCCGCAGCAACACCGCCATCGCCGACGCGATCTGCTGGCAGTAGCCGCGGCGGTCCTCGAACAGCACGTGGTCGACGGCGTCGGCACCTGCGGGCAGCGGGGGCAGGTCGAGCGTGTAGGTGATGTTGGCGGCGAGCCAGGCTTCGATCGAGCGCACCTTGGCAAACGTCGTGGGGGCGCTCGCCGTCAGTTCCCGGGCGAGCGTCACGATCCGCTCGGGGACCACGGGCAGCACCCGGTACCGCTCGCCGGGGTCGGCACCGCCGGCCGGGGCGGCCTCGAGTTCCCCCACCGAGATCTTGAGCACGGCGGATGTCACCCGGTACGTCGTACCGGGTGGCATCGGCCGGTCGGTGAGGATCGTGCCGTCGCGGTCGCGCTGGGCCCGGACCGGCGTCGCATGGTCGACCAGCCGAGGGGCCGCCACGACGACGTCGGTCGCTTCGACCACGGTCATCCGCTGCTCTTCGAGGTCGATGCCGAACCGGTTGGCGGCCTCGAACTCGGTGCGGGCGGTGACCCGGTCGCGATCGACCAGGCCGGGCGCGAGGGTCCACGTTCTCCCGTCCCACCGGTCGAACACCTGCCCGCGCCACAGCGACGGCCGCTCGGCGCGTACGCGCAGCACCTCGCGGTCGTCGACGGGTGATCGCACGCCGAGGTCGATACGGTCGGTGGAACGGAACGAACCTGAAGCCACGGGGGGACCGGGACCCTCGTCGACCTCGCCGGCGCCGAGCCGTGGATCGCCCCGACCGGGCGGGTCAGGGATCAGGGCAGCCACCATCGGGGTGCACAGGGCGAGCAGGGCGACGGTCGTCAGGACCCGCACGAGGACCGGACTGCGTCGCGGGACGCCCAGCTCGACGAGATGCGGTGAGCGTTCGGGCGAGGCAAGCAGTCCCACGGCCGCAGCGCTCCAGCCGACGAGGGCAAGCGGGAGGAACCGACCGGCCGGGAGCAGGACGACGGCGGCAGTGACCGCCGCCGCAGCGGGTCCGAGCACGGCAGGGGCGAGCGATCGGCGCCTGACTGCTGCGGCACACGTGATCGTTGCGACGACGGGCACGGCGGCCTGCCCGCCCTCGCCGACGACGAGGGCCAGGGTTGCGACGCCGCCGGTGACGGCGACGGCGACCACGACCCGGCGGGTCAGCGCGCCGAGGATGTCTCCCGCTGCGAGCGCTGCGACGGCCACGGGCAGGAGCCAGGCCGGTTCACCCTGCACCACGGCGACTCCCGCGGTGGCCAGTGCGAGGAGCACGGCGGGAAGGAACGGCCGAGTCATGCGACGGTCACGCCCTCCGGGGAGACGCGGAAGGTGCACGCGTCGTCGGCCACCGGGCCGGGTCGGGCGAGCGCGAGTGCGGCGGCAGCGGCGAGGTCGTCGGCGACCACTCGTGCGCCTGCGCTGGTGACGAGCGTGATCCGATCGCCCCGGGCGAGCAGCGAGTCGACGAGGCCGGCGCCGACCGCGGCAGCCCGCTCGGCAGCAGCGCCGGGTTCGGGCCCGAGATCGACGACTACGACGGTCGGCGCGAGTCCGTCGTGTTCGACCTGCCGCACGACCAGTTCGCCAGCTCGTGCCGTGGCCGGCCAGTGCACCAGCCCCGGCCGGTCACCCGGAACGTAGGGACGCATGCCGCGGGTGGTCTCGTCGCCGTCGTCGCGGGTCGTGTTCGGCGCCGAGCCGGTGACGGTTACGGGGACGGGTGTGGGACCCACGAGGACCGGGACGGCGAAGCGCACCTGCCACACCCAGCCGCCAGCGAGCAGCCCGAGCGGGCTGCGGGCCAGGGTGCGGACCGTTGCGCCAGGGAACGCGCCACGGCGGTCGGGCACGGCGACGTACTCACCCTGGGCGGGGGGATGCACGAGCACCTCGGGCGCTCGATGCACCGACAGCATGCGAACGACGACCCCGAGGAAAGACCCCGACACCGACAGTCGGCTCGTCAGCGGCCGCCCCGCCACCCCGACCGGCGCAGGCACCAGCTCGATCCGGAGCCGGCGAATGGCGAACAGGCTCCACGCTGCGTCGAGGACCAAGAGCAGTGCAGCTCCGACGACGAGCAGCCGCAGCCACGGGGACGGCTGTTCGCGCAGCGTGCGAGCGCCGAGGACGAACAGCAGCGCCACGATGGCACCGCTCGGCGTGGGCCGCAGCGTGGGCCTCCGGCGGAGGCGCATCACCCGACCGGGACGGGCACCGTGCGCAGGAGCCGGGCGATGTCGGCCCGTGCCGGTTCGAAGCCGGCACCGCCTGCCGACACACGGTGGGCGAGCACGGCGGGGGCGGCGCGCTGGACGTCCTCGGGGGTTGCGAAGCCGCGAGCGTCCAGGCAGGCGAGCGATCGGGTGACGGCGAGCAGGGCCTGCGATGCCCTCGGGCTTGGTCGCAGGCCGCCGTGGACGCTGCGGATCGCCTCGACCACGTCGAGCAGGTAGTCGAGTACCGGCGCTGCGACGTGGACGGAGGCGGCGTCGCGCTGCGCCTCGGCGAGCCCGACGGGGCTGGTCACCCCATGGAGGTGCTCGAGTGCGGCGATCCCGCCGTCGCCCGAGAGCAGCGCCCGCTCGGCCGGCCGGGGCGGCAGCCCGAGCGACACGCTCACGGCGAACCGGTCGAGCTGGCCTTCGACGAGTGGGAAGGTGCCCGGCCCCCCCGGGTTCTGGGTGGCGAGCACGAGGAACGGCCGCAGCAGGGGGCGGGCGGCGCCGTCGACGGAGACCTGCCCTTCGGCCATCGCCTCGAGCAGCGCCGACTGTGCCCGGGGAGTTGCCCGGTTCAGCTCATCGACCAGCACGACGTGGTGGAACACCGGTCCCGCTCGAAAGACCCAGGAGCCCGACCGCTCCTCGTAGACGCTGACGCCGGTGACGTCCGTGGGGAGCAGGTCGGCGGTGCCCTGGATACGTCCGAACGAGCCGCCGATCGCAGCGGCGAGCGCTTTGCCCAGCAGCGTCTTTCCCACCCCGGGAACATCCTCGACCAGCACGTGCCCACCTGCGAGTACGGCGGCGACGGTCAACTCCACGGCGTCGGGCCGCCCGAGCAGCACCGATGCGAGCGCCGTTCGCAGCCGGGAGGCGACTTCGACCGACGCAGCACCCATCGCCGAGAACGCTACCGGGGGCTCGATCCCCGCACCGCGGCGGGCGAGGCGTGACCGGTGCCCCGGCGGGCGACGGCGAACACCCGCCGGAAGGGGAACAGCGTCCCGTGCGGTCCCGTCGGATACTGGGCCCGTAGCAGTTGCCCGAGTTCGGTGCAGAACGCCGGACCGTCTGTGCCGAGGTGTTCGAGGATCGGCCGCAGCCCGGTGCCGGCGAGCCAGTCGAGCACGGGGTCGTCGCCGGCGAGCACGTGGACGTAGGTCGTCTCCCAGGCGTCGACGTGGTCGCAACCAGCGGCGAGGAGCCCGGTGGCGTAATCCGCCGGATCCGCGACGTGTTCTTCGCGCTCGGCGAGGTGGCCGACTCGTTCGATCCAGTGCGCGCTTCGGGCCAACGCGGTGAGGGTTCGCTGCGCCGGGGCGTCGTCGTTGGCGGGCATCTGAAACGCGAGCCACCCGCCGGGTCTCAACAGGGCGAGCAGGCGTTCGATGACGTCGCGGTGACCGGGGACCCACTGGAGCACGGCGTTGGACACGACGACGTCGAGCGGGGCCGCCGGCAACCATGTTCGGGCATCGGACAGCTGCCAGTCGCCACGGGGATGGTCGGCTCGGGCGCGCTCGATCATTGCCGTCGAGGTGTCGATCCCGACCACGCGTGCACCAGGCCACCGGTCGGCGAGGGTGACGGTCAGGTGACCCGGCCCGCACCCGACGTCTGCGACGGCGCGTACCTCGTCGGGGGCGACTGCGATCCGACCGACGAGATCGTGGAAGGGACGCGACCGATGGTCTGCGTGTCGGAGGTACTGGGCAGGATCCCACATCACGGCGATTCTCGCCGCTGCGCCCCAGGCGTCCCGACGATGCCGGTGACCGCTGAGTCTCAGGCCGTGAGCGAGGCGAGTTCGGCCGTGAGGTTGGCGCGCGCCCGAGCGACGGCGGATCGCATCGGCGGGGTCCGAAAGAGCGGATCGAGCGCGAGCAGGCGGCGCAGGACCGCCGCGCGACCGACGCACCAGGCGGCGTCATCGACGTGGCCGTACTCGGCGCGCACACCGGCGACGTAGGCCGCGTACTCCCCGGGTTCGGCGCCCAGGACCGCAAGGTCGGCATCGATGAGCACGGCCCCGGCGTCATCGCCGTCGACCACCTCGTGGCCGGTGGTGAGATCGACGAGTCGGGCGACTTCGGCGCAGCGCTCGGGAGGAAACCCGAGTGTGGTGAGATCGGCGACGGCGAGTCGGGCGCTCGCCGTTTCGTTGGCGCCTGGTTCGGCCCGCGGGTCATACACGGCGTCGTGGTACCAGGCGGCGAGGCAAACCGCGCCCGGGTCCGGTACCGGGACGGTCGAGAGCAACGTCCGACATCGCCCGACGACCGCTCGCACGTGGGCGACGCCGTGGTACCGGCGGTGCGGTTCACGATGGCGGGCGAGGAGCCGCTCGAGCGTCGCCTCGGTGCCGGCCCCGACGTCGGCCCGCCACCAGGCACGCAGTTCGGCCTCCACGCTCGCCGAGCCTACGGGTGTCTCGGCAGACTGGGCGTCGTGATCCTGCTGGACGAGGCCCGCTGGTGGTTCAAGGGTCGACGCTGGTGTCACCTGGTCAGCGACGAGAGCCTCGAGGAGTTGCACGACTTCGCCGAGGCGCTCGGGATCCCGCGTCGGGGGTTCCAAGGTGACCACTACGACCTGCCCGAGGAGTGGCGGATGCACGCGATCGCCCGGGGGGCGACCGTCGTCGACTCCCGGGACCTGGTGCGGCGACTGCGAGCCGCCGGCTTGCGGCTCAGCCCCGACCGGAGGCGTACCGGGCAGGCCGAGCCGGGTTGACATCGGCGTGCGGCGCTGCCCCGGCCCGCTCAACCGTTGGCGAGGTCGGTCAGCCGGCGCGCCCGTCCGAGCGGAGTCTGGGCCTGGACCGTGTAGAACGAGGCCTCGCGCGCGAGTCGTTGTGCGGGATGGTCGAGCAGCATGCCGGCACCGGCGACGGCAGCGAGCAGTGCGGTGGTGGCCTCGCCAGCCAGCGTGAGCGCCGCCGATCGGTGCCTGGCGAGCTCGTCGAGGTCGGGTGCGGGATCGGTGGCGAAGGCAACCCAGCCGTGGCGCAGCGCCTCGAGGCGATCGCGCAGCGCCGCCGCAGTGCCGGCCGCCGGAGGTGGTTCGCCGGCCAGGCGTTCGATGGCGGCTGCCGCCACGCCGAGCACCGCCGGGTTGCACCGATTCCCTGCGACGTGGTCCGCCCGCCGCCACGACGCACCCGGCTGGACGGCGGCGACCGCGTCGGGGGCGACGTGGAAGTCGTCGAACGACAGCCGAACCGTCGAGGTTGCCCGGAACACCGACAGCGCGAGCGGAGCCGATGCGGTGAGGCCGCGTTGCTCGTGGCCGTCGACGAATGCCCACACGACCCGGTCGTCGGCGGTAACGGCGGCGACGGCGAACACCGCTGCAGTGCCCCACGAGGTGGCCCAGGGTGCCTCCCCGACGAACCGCCATCCCGTACCGTCGGGCTCGGCCCGCAGCACGGCGGGACCGGTGCGGCGCAGATGGGCGAAGCACACGCCGCCCAGCGCCTTGCCCGACGCGAGGGCGTCGGCCCAGCGGGCCCGAACGACGTCGGGGCCGTTCGCCGCCAGGCCCAACGGGCCGCCGTGTTGCTGCCAGACGAACGCCGTGGCCCCGCATGCGCCGGCCAGTGTCTCGCTGATGGCGCCGAACGCGGCAGCTGGCAGGAGATCGCGCCGGATCCCGAACGCACCCGCCTCGGCCAGGGCGGCGAGGTGCCCGGGCGGGATGCGCTCGGCGCCGTCGACGACGGGAGCAGCGGGCGCCAGAACTTCGGCGGCCACGGCTCGGATCCGATCGAGCAGTCCCACGGCCCCGACCGTAGCCAGCGCCCGCAGGAACCCGTCCGGTTCACCACCGGGACGGTGAACCGGACCGGACTGCGAGCGACGTCGCCGTCGTG
Source organism: Acidimicrobiales bacterium (assembly GCA_040382215.1). Taxonomy (GTDB): domain Bacteria; phylum Actinomycetota; class Acidimicrobiia; order Acidimicrobiales; family Ilumatobacteraceae; genus JBEIFW01. The sequence continues at coordinate 11,687 of JBEIFW010000034.1, read as the reverse complement.
CCGTCGAGCACGAACCAGTCGACGACGACGACCCCGATCAGCCCAGCGGCCTCCACGGCGTCGAGCCAGTGGTACTGGTCGGCGCCTTCGATGGCGGCTTCGGGCCGGATCGATCCGATGACGAGCGCGTCCACCTCGGGGAGGCGATCGACGAGCTCGATCACGGCCTGGACGATCTCGGGTTCGGTGCGGTCGTCTCCGGTCTCGACGACGATCACCGGACCACCCCGGCGCGCTGCGTCGAGCAGGACGACGATCACCTCGTGCTGGAGCGGACGCGATGCGACTGCGGCGATGAGGGCGACGGCGTCGTGTGGATCCCGCAGGGGTTCGTCAGCTCGGGGGAGTGGGCGGGTTGCGGCGGCGCAGGGTGGGTTGCAGCGACGGGACACGACGACGACCTCCACGGCGGGTGGGGGACGCACCGGGGAGACCCTACGGAAAGGGTGCGACACCGATCGCCGGACCGGTGCCGTCAGGCGATGGCCGTCGCCACGACGGCCAGTACGACGGCCGCGCACCCCACGCCGATCGGGGCCCACAGGTCGCGTGCGGGCGCGGGACCGTTCCGGGGACGCAGCAGGACGCTGCCCGCCGCTGCGCCGGCGAGCAACCCCCCGAGATGCCCGCCGATCGAGAGCTGGAGCGACAGCGTCAGCAGCAGGTTGATGACGAGGACCGGACCCAGGGTGGTCTGCATGATCGGGATGCCCCGCTGGCGCAACCCGATCGCAAGTGCACCGAGGAGGCCGAAGATGCCCCCGGACGCACCACCCTGGAGGCCCGGCTGGCTCAGGAATGGGACGTCGACCACCTGCAGTGCCACCACGAGGCCGGCGCCGCCGAGGATCGACGAGAGGTAGAGCAGCGTGAAGCGGGTCGGCCCGAGCGGTTCTTCGAGCTCGCGGCCCAACTGCCACAGGGCGAACATGTTCATGGCGAGATGGAGGACCCCGAAGTGGACGAACCCGCTGGTCAGCAGGCGGTACCACTCACCCCGGACGAGAAAGGCGACGTTGAGGCCGTAGTCGTACTCGAAACGACCGATCGTGCCCTGCCAGACGTCGACGCTGCCCCGACTGATCAGCGCGACCAGGAACACGACGACGTGGACCCCGACGAGGGTTCTTGCGGCGCTCCATCCGGTCGGAAGTCGCCGGGTCCGGGGCACAGGGTGCGTCCTGGGTGCGCACGACACGCAGTGCGATCCGACGGCGGCCTGGACGAGGCAGTCCGGGCATGCGGGCCGTCCGCAGCGGGTGCACGACCGACCCGTCGGCCGGTCGGGGTGCCGGAAACAAACCGCCGGGGCAACCGGCGGCTGGTAGGGCGGCTGATTCGGCGGTGCGGGCGGGGGCGGGGGCGGGGGCGAGCTCACGGCGACTCGCCGCCGAAATCCTCCTCGCACCAGCGGCGTAGTGCGTCCCACGGGTAGATGCCGGTGTCGTGACCGTCGTTCCACCTGAACGAGATACCCCACGCACCGACCAGATCGGCGTCGACGATGCGCAGTTCGGCCTGTACCCCGGGCCGGGGCCACGCCGGCTCACCCCGGTCGCGCCAGCCCCTGCAGGTGGCGCACGGGCACCCGGTGCGCAACTCTTCAAGACCCAGCCGAGCCGTGAACCCGTCGGCGAATTCGACGGTGAGCCCGCCGGCCCGATCGACGACGATGTCGATCACGTCGACACCGTCGTCGGGTGCGGGTTCGCCAGCGGGCTCCATGCGGGAAAACGCTACCGCCGGCCGGGTCAGCGGGTCCGGTCGGTGGCCGGCAGGTGCTCGACGTCGGACAGCTTGGCGAGGCTGAACACGTACCCGTCGCCGGTCGGTGCCACCTCGAGCCGGCTGATCGAGGCGTGGCCGAGCACAAGCCGGTCCCACTCCCACGGCACCGGTTCGAGCCCGAGCAGGTAGGAGATGATCACCGAGTTCGTGCCGGCGTGGGCAACGAAGGCGTACCGGGCGCCTGGCGCAGGGAGGTGCCACACGGGCAGGTCGTCACGGACCGGCACGATCCCGCGCTCCGCGAGGAACAGCCCGCAGGCCTCTCGCACCCGCGCCACGAAGTCGCTCACCGGTTCGCCGCCGGGCAACCCTTCCCACCGTTCATGGGACGGTCGGGCGCGGTCGGCAGCGTAGGCGGCGTCGGCCTTCTCGGCGGGCGTGCCGTGCCAGATCGGGTTGCGGATCTCCTCGAGCCACGGAGACACCACTTCGGCCCGACCCTGACGTCGCAGCAACGGCGCCGCGGTCTGGCGGGCCCGCTGCAGCGGCGACACGTGTACCTCGTCGAACACGGTGTCGGCCAGTGCCGTCCCGAGGCGGTCGGCCTGCTCGTGGCCTCGGGCCGTCAGCGGGGGATCGTCGATGTTCAGCCCGTCGCGCACCCACTCCGGTTCACCGTGACGGATCAAGACCAGTTCCACGAGTGGGCGATGATGGCAGCCGCAGGCCGGGTTGGCATGCCCGTAGCCGAGCGAGTGTGGGCCCTCGGACGGTCGCGGCGATGAGGGCGTAGGGTGGCGCGTCGCTGCGCACACGAGGGGGTCGACGATGGCGTGGGATTTCTCCACCGATCCGGAGTTCCAGGAGAAGCTCGACTGGATGAGGGGGTTCGTCCGGAACGAGATCATGCCGCTGGAAACGCTGGCGGAGCATTGGCGCACCCCCGAGGGTCGCGCTGTGTTCAACCAGATCACCGCACCGCTGAAGGAGGAGGTGAAGCGCCAGGGCTTGTGGGCCGCCCACCTGCCCCCCGACATGGGTGGCCTCGGGTTCGGCCAGGTGAAGCTCGGTCTGATGCACGAGATCCTCGGCGCCTGCGGCTACGCGCCCTCGATCTTCGGGAACAACGCGCCGGACTCCGGCAACGCGGAACTGCTCGCCGTCGGCGGCACCGACGCCCAGAAGGATCAGTGGATGCAGCCGCTGCTCGACGGGCGGATCCGGTCTTGTTTCTCGATGACCGAGCCCGGCGCCGGCGCCGATCCGACGCTGCTCACCACCCAGGCGGTCCGTGATGGTGACGAGTGGGTGATCAACGGCCACAAGTGGTTCTCGTCGAACGCGTCGATCGCCGACGTGCTGCTCGTGATGGTGAAGACCAACCTCGATGCCGACGCGTCGCCGTACAAGTCGTACTCGATGATCCTGGTCCCGCGGAACACCCCCGGGGTCAACATCGTCCGGGACGTGCCCACGATGGGTGAGCCCGACCACCGCACCGGTGAGCCGGGCGGCCATGCGGAGATCATCTACGACAACGTACGGGTGCCGTTCGAGAACATCGTGGGCGGCGAGGCGGGGATTGGCCAGGGCTTCGCGTTGGCGCAGAAGCGCCTCGGGCCGGGCCGTATCCATCATGCGATGCGATGGCTCGGCCAGTCGGCGCGGGCCTTCGACATGCTGTGCGAACGCGCGCTGTCCCGCTACGTGCACGGGTCGATCCTGGCGGAGAAGCAGATGATCCAGGACTGGATCGCCGAGAGCCATGCCGAGATGCAGGCAGCCCGGCTGCTCACTCTCCAGGCCGCCTGGAAGATGGACCAGCTCCACGCCGCCGGGCGGCACTACTCCGACGCCCGGGTGGAGATCGGCGTCATCAAGTTCTGGGGCGCCAAGGTGCTCTACAACGTGATCGACCGGGCGATCCAGATCCACGGCAGCCTCGGCTACACCACGGACCTGCCGCTCGAGTCGATGTATCGCCACGCTCGCGCCGCTCGCATCTACGACGGCCCCGACGAGGTGCACAAGGTCACGGTCGCCCGTCAGTTGCTCAAGAACTACCGGCCCCACGAGGTCCCGTCCGAACACGTCCCGACGCGCCGGGCCGCCGCCGAGACCAAGCTCGCCGACTACCTCGACCAGCTCGCCGTCAGCCACTGACAGGGCACGCCGCTCAGCTCCGGCGGACCAGGATCAGGTTCCGGCCCTGGCGCCGGTGCAGGTGGACGCGAGCGTCCGTCGGAGCGATGCGGTACGTGAAGGTGTAGGAGAACAACAGATCGACCTCGCGGATTTCCACGCAGCGCCGGAACGTGCCCCGGAACAGTCGGTTGTTCGTTCCGGGGACGACCTGGAGGAAGAAGTCGCGACCGATTGCCGCGTCGGCGACCACGCCGAACAGTTCGGCGGCGGTGCGATTGAGCGCAAGCACCGTGGCGCCGTCGTCGACCTCGACGACGGCGAACGCGAAGTGGTCGAAGTCCTCGGCGGCGTGGAGCTCGGCGAGGGTGGCCTCGTCGGCGAAACTCACGCCCGCTGCGGCGAGCTCGGTCGCCTGCGCCCAGGCCAGGGGGGTGAGTCCGCCCGCGGTGTTATCGGTGGTCATGGCCGATCCTGGGTCGGTGCTGTCGGGGGGATGCCGGTCGGGAGCAGCGAGCGGAGCCGCTCGATCTCGTCGCTGACGGCTTGGCGTTCGGCGTCGAGACGCCGCTGTGCCTCGGTCAGCTCGATGAGACGCCGCAGCGCTGTGGACTCGGCCCGGAGACCCTCGACGACGGCCAGCACGTCGTCGGCGTCGCTCACCCCGAGTTCGGCAGCGAGGTATTCGCGCTCGGCGTAGAGCGACTCGAGCTGCGCGCGCATGCCCAACTCGAGCAGCGGCCCCGGGAGCGACCCCAGAGGTGAGGGCGGTTGCTGGTTCGGCTGCATCTCGGTCGTCCTTCCCGCTTCGCTTGAGCCATCGGCGCAGCAGAAGGGCACTTGAGCTGAACCGGTCGCTCCTGAGTGGCGCCAACCGTCAACCGGTGCGAACGGCCGCCGATCGGTACTGCCGTGACCGCCACCCCGGGAGCCGAGGCGCACCGTGGGGCCCGAGCATCGCTCGTCGGCCTTGGTTCCGACGCGTCCGTGCCCATCGACGCCGTGGCGGTGCCCGTCGTGGTCGTCGAACGTGACCTCGCCGGCGCGAACGCCTCGGCGGTGGCGTTGCTCGGGGGCGCTATCGGGTCGCGGTCAGCTCTGCTCGCCCGGATCCATCCGAACGACCGGGGCCGGGTCGGCGCTGAGATCGACGAACTCGCGACGGGCGGCGCTCCGGTCGTGCTCGACGTCCGGCTGACCGATGGCGCTCGTAGCGTCCGGATCTCGATGGTTCCCCACGACGAGGCCGTGGTGTGCAGCATCGAACGCACCGGGGTGCTCGCCGCTGCGTCCGGCGCAGTCCGGCTCGCCCTGGAATCGGTCAACGAAGGGCTGCTGTTCGTCGACCCCGCCGGCCGGATCGTCGATGCGAACGAAGTCGCAGGCGACGTGATCGGGCTCGAAGCGAACAGCTTGCTCGGCCGGCGTGTCGCCGAGGTGTTCCAGCGCGCCGCGTCCGTGGACGGCACACCGCTCGACACGGTCCTGCCGGTGTTCGAGGTGCTCGCGGGCCGTGAGCCGCAGGGCACCGTCGAGTTCACCTTGCTGGTCGGTGCCGCCATCCGCTGGCTCGCCATGCGCGCGCTGCCGATCCCGGGCGCCTCGATGGGGGCGGTGTGCGTGCTCGAGGACCTCAGCGAACGGCGCGCCGCCCAGGGCGATCTCGAGTTCCTCGCGTACCACGACGCCCTGACGGGGCTGCCGAACCGCCGCATGCTGCTCGACCAGCTCGAGCGACAGTTGATGCTGTCGGCACGCCACGGCACGCCCGTGTCGGCGGTCGTGTTCGATCTCGACGGCTTCAAGGCCGTCAACGACACGTACGGCCACGCCGCCGGCGACGAGCTGCTGCAGGCGCTCGCCGAGCGCCTGCAGCGTGAGCTGCGGTCGAGCGACCAGTTGGCCCGTCTCGGTGGAGACGAGTTCGCCGTGCTCGTGGACCACCACGACGACGTGGCGGCGCTCGCCGATCGACTCCTGCGCCTCATCGCCGAGCCAGTGGAGTTGCGGGAGGCGACCGTCACAGTCGGTGCGTCGATCGGCATCGCCACCAGCGTCGCCCGGACCGACCCTGCGCTCCTGCTGCACGAGGCCGACACGGCGATGTACGAGGTGAAGACCTCCGGTAAGGGCGGCTGGGCCAAGTACGACCCGGCGCGCCACGAGCATGCCTCCCGCCGAGCGGAGTGGCGCGAGGAGATCGAGCGGGCGCTGGCCGACGACGAGTTCTTCCTCGACTACCAGCCGATCGTCGATCTGGCTGCCCGCCGCATGCTGGGCGTCGAAGCGCTCCTTCGCTGGCAGCACCCGGGCCGTGGCGTCGTCATGCCGGGGGCGTTCGTCGGTCTCGCCGAGCAGTCCGGGCAGATCGTTCCCGTCGGCCGCTGGGTGCTACGCCGCTCGCTGCGAGACCTCGCCGGGTGGATCCGCGACGGTCGTGTAGGGGCTGACTTCTACCTGACCGTGAACGTCTCCCCGCAGCAGCTGCTTGCCGCGGACTACCTCGAGGACCTCGTCGCAGCGTTGGCCGAGCACGGCCTGCCCGGCAGGCGGCTGGTGCTCGAGGTGACCGAAGGCGCTGCGATGGCGCGCATGGTCGGCACCCAGGAGGTGCTCAACCACCTGCGCAGCCACGGTGTCGGGCTCGCCCTCGACGACTACGGCTCGGTCCACGCCTCCATCACGTACCTGCGCCAGCTCCCGTTCACGGTGTTGAAGGTCGACCGCTCCCTCGTCGCAGCGCTGTCGCCCGGAGGCGACGGACCGGGGGATTCGTTGATCCGCTCGATCGTGGACGTGAGCAGCCTGCTCGGTCTGGGCGTGCTCGCCGAGGGTGTCGAGGAGCCGTGGCAGTGCGAGCGGCTCGTCGAACTCGGATGCACGGCCGGGCAGGGCTACCTGTTCGGGCAACCCGGCCAGGCCGGGGCGATCCTGTCCGGGTGGGACGGGGATGCTGTGGCGTCAGGGAGCGGGAAGCGTGTCGGCTGACGCGGCGGTGGTCGACGGCGCGATCGACAGGATCGACTGGTTCTGATCGGGACGCGGCGGCCGCAGCTCGCGCCCATCGTTCGAACATCCGGTGCTCACGGCGGTTGCGGCCGCCAGCGCGGCGGCGAGCACGGAGGTGGCGGCTCGGGTGGGCATGCGAGCTTCGAGGCTAGCGGTGCGCGTCGATGCGATGCCGCCGCAGCACCGGTACCCTGCCCGCCGATGTCGCACCCGCCCTGCTTGCTCACCGTGCACGCACACCCTGACGACGAGGCGTCCAAGGGCGCGCCGACGGTCGCCCGGTACGGTGCGGCAGGCGTGAGGACCGTGCTCGTGTGCTGTACGGGTGGTGAAGAGGGCGACCTGCACAACCCGGCCCTCAAGGCCGAGGGAGGCCCGTTCCACGGGCTCGACGAGGTTGCCACCAAGGCCTTGCTGGCCGACGTGCGAGCTGACGAGTTGGCTCGGAGTGCGTCGGCGATCGGCTTCGACGAGGTGGTGATGCTCGGGTATCGGGATTCGGGGATGAAGGACTCGCCAGCGAATGACCACCCGGCGTGCTTCCACCAGGCCGACCTCGACGAAGCGGTCGGACGGCTCGTGGCCGTGATCCGCCGGACGCGGCCGCAGGTGGTGCTCACCTACTCCGACGACCAGGTCGGCTACCCGCACCCCGACCACCTGAAGGTGCACGAGATCACGGTCCCGGCCTTCGAGCGGGCGGGGGACCCGTCGTGGTACCCGGAGGCAGGGCCGGCCTGGCAGCCCTCGAAGCTCTATTACAACGTGTGGTCCCGTGCTCGGCTCTTCGCTGTGCACGAAGCGCTGCAACGGCTTCGAGGGTCGTCGCCGTTCGACGAGCGATGGTTCGAACGCCCGAGCCAGGACCATCGGATCACCACCCGGCTCGAGATCGGGGCGTTCCTGCCGGCTCGTTCGGCTGCGCTTCGCGCCCATGCCACCCAGGTCGATCCGACCGAGCCGTTCTGGTTCGGTCTCGACGATCGGGAACTGGCGGAGGCCTACCCGTACGAGGACTGGATCCTGGCCCGGTCGCTGGTGGGGCACCCGCCCGAGGGTCGCGTCGAGGACGACCTGTTCTCCGGGGTGGTCGCCGCCGAGCTGCTGCGGAGCAGTGGGACGTGAGCGTGCAGTACCGCATCACGTCGGGGAAGGCCGTCGAGGCCGTGGGCCCCGAGGATGCCGAGGTGGTCGTCACGATCGCGGCGGCCGACTGTGCGCTTGACCCGACGGTGGCGTTCATGCTCGGCAAGCTGAAGGCGACCGGTCCCACCGGCCCGCTGTTCGACGAGCTGCGATCGGGGCGCGCCGCTTCGGTGCTCGGCCGGTTCGCCCCGGCCTGAGCCTGCGCCGCACGCACCCGCAGGCGGAGCTCAGGTCGTCCGCATGAGCGACCGCAGCGCGCGGAACCCGATCCGCACGACCCCGGCGCGCGCCAACGCAGTGTCGAGTGGTCCACCCCGCTCCACTACGGCGAGATCGTCGACCCATGCGGTCCAGTGTTCCGGGGCCAGGGCCCGCACCTCGGGTGTGTCGACCGCCGGTTGGAGATGGATCTCCGTGACGCCCGGTGCGAGCTGGTCGAGTTCGACCGCCACGCGGTCGCGGCTCCCCCAGCGGCGCGCAGCGACGAAGTGGTCGGGGAACACCAGCCCCTCGTCGACGGCGAGCGATCGGAACGGGAAGCCGGCGTCGTGTTCGCTCACCGATGACGGGAGCCGGACCGGCAGGCGGAACTCGAGCGCGAGATCGACGAGGACGTCGAACAGTTCGGGTCGCAACGTGAGCGCCGACAGGTGCGAGGACAGGTGACTGACGTCGAAACCCCACACGATGGCCCGTTCGATCTGGGCCCGGCACTCGCGACGCACCTCGTCGACGTCGGCGTGCTCCCAGAGGTCGTCGAGGCGTCGAGGGAAGCCGCCATCGCCGGACAGCAGCGATGGGGCATGGGTGATCGGACCCCAGCGGTACAGCTCGTGCTCGGCGTTGAGCGTGAGGTGCACGCCGATGTCCTCGCCTCGGTAGCGAGCGGCCGCGTCTCGTGCCCAGGGGGCCGGGACCATGATCGACGAACACGTGGCGACCCCGTCGCGCAGCGCCCGGTAGACCCCCTCGTTGGCCGCGTGGCACGCGCCGAGGTCGTCGCAGGACACGATGACCAAGCGGGTGTCGGCGGCGTACCCGAGACGTTCGGCCAGTTCGCTCATCGGCGCCGAACGCTATCGGCGCACCCGCTCAACGCACGACGATCGCGTCGTTCCCCCAGGGTGTGACCGGGCCGGCCGTGACCTCGCCCTGGAACGCGCCGGGCAGCTCGTCGACCATGTGGAGCGTGGCGCCGAGTCGGCCGAAGCCGACGAAGAACGCGACGACGATCGCGAGTTCCATGATCTCGGCCTCGGAGAAATGCCGGCGCAGCTCGTCGTACACCGCGTCGTCGATCGCGAGGTGGTTGGTGGCGAACAGCTCTCCGTAGCGGATGGCCGCCTTTTCCGCCGGCGTCAGATCTGGCGCTTCCATCGGGCGTTCGAGCGAACACACGAGGTCCTCGGTGACACCGGCGACGACGGCGTCGGTGTAGCGGATCGCCATGCAGCTGCGGCACTGGTTGTGGAAGGCGACCCGGAGCCGGACCAGTTCGACGAGGCGGTCGGGCAGCGTCCGGTTCACCTTCAATGCGCGGCCGAAGGCCCCGATCGCCTTGGCCAGCGGAGGCCGGTGCGCGAAGTATCGGGACAGACCCACCTCGAGCGGGGTGCGATCCTCGGGCTTGAACAACTCTCGCAACTCGGGATCCCACTGTTCGGGTTCGAGCTTGGTGATGCGGGCCACGGGCGTCCCCCTTCGTCCGGTCGAAACCCCATCGTGTCACCCCGGGCGGGGGGCACCGAAGGCGGGACAGGCTCCCCACAGTCCACGCCGCTCGCGGCGGGCGTCGCCCCGGGCCCGGGCGAGGCGTTCGGCGTGCGCGGTGTTGGGCGGGATTCGCAGCACGTCGGCGAATCCGCCCGCCACGAGGTCCTCGTTGACGAACAACCCGTCGGCTCGTCGGTAGACATAGGCGAGGAGGCGGCCGTACACGTCGCGCGCCTCGACGTCGCGCTCGAGACGGACCGCGGTGCCGGCCGGGAGCAGCGCAGCGGTACGTCGCGACGCCTCTGGGCCGAAGCAGCCGACTGGCCGGTTCGGCGCCACCGTCTCGGGGGTGTCGATCCCGATCAGGCGGACCGTGGTGCGTTGCCCGTCGATCTTCACGACGATCGTGTCGCCGTCGACGACGGATACGACGGTGGCGCTCGGGTCACTGGACGGCGCAGGCCCGGTGCAGGCGGCGCCGGGTGCAACCGTCACAGCAGCGAGCACGGACACCCGGAACGCGACGCGGCCCACGGCCCACCTCCCATCGGGTCGGGGGCGGCCGTGGGCCGCGAGCACTGCTCGGGGTTCGGTCAGAGCCGTTCGACGATGGTGCCGGTCCCGAGGCCACCACCGCAGCACATCGACACGAGGCCGTAGCGGCCACCGGTCCGGCGCAGTTCGTGGACGGCCTTGGTCAGCAGCACGGCACCGGTGCCGCCGAGCGGATGGCCGAGCGCAATGGCGCCGCCGTTGGGGTTCACCTTCTCCGGGTCCGGGTGGACCTCCCGGGCCCACGACAGCACGACGGACGCGAACGCCTCGTTGATCTCGAAGGTGTCGATGTCGGCGGCGCCGAGACCCGTGCGGGCGAACAGTTTCTCCGAGGCGTCGATCGGCCCGGTGAGCATGAGCACCGGGTCGACCCCGACGAGGCAGGTGTCCACGACCCGGGCGATCGGGGTGAGGCCGAGCGCCGCAGCCTTCTCCTCGGTCATCATCAGGACCGCAGCGGCGCCGTCGGAGATCTGCGAGGAGTTGCCGGCGGTGTGCACGCCGGTCGGGCGGGCGACGGGCTTGAGTTCGGCGAGCTTGGCCATCGAGGTCTCCCGGATGCCCTCGTCGCGCGTGACGCGGTGCGAGGTGCCGGTCGGCTTGCCCTCCTCGTCGAGATCCGGCGCCTCGACCTCGACGATCTGGGTGGCGAAGCGATCTTCGGCCCAGGCCCGGGCCGCCCGGGCCTGGCTCTGGAAGCCGAACGCGTCGGTGTCCTCCCGGGTGAGGCCCCACTTGTCGGCGATCCGCTCGGCGCCTTCGAACTGCGAGGTCATCTCGTAGCGGGCGAAGTAGCTCTTCGGGATCGGCACCCCGAGGCCGAGCTTCTTCGACGAGTTGATGCCGATCGGGATGCGGCTCATGATCTCGACGCCGCACGCCATGGCGACGTCGACCACGCCCGAAGCGATCAGCGCGGTCGCCAGGTTGGTGGCCTGCTGGCTCGAGCCGCACTGGGTGTCGACCGTCGTGCACGCCGTCGCCTGCGGCAGGCCGGAGGCGAGCCACGCCGTGCGGGCGATGTTGAAGCTCTGCTCGCCCACCTGGCTCACGCAACCGGCCACGACCTGGCCGATCTCGGCCGGGTCGATCCCGGAGCGGGCCACCACCTCGCGCTGGACGACCGACAGCAGGTCCGCAGGGTGCATGGTGGACAGCCCGCCGCCCCGGCGCCCGATCGGGGTGCGGACGGCTTCGACGATCACGACGTTCGACATGGCGCGCAGCCTACGGCCGTCGCAACGCGCCCACCCAACGGCAGCCGGGTAGGATCCCCTGTCCGGCCTCGACGGCCGGCGCAGTTCGTCCGGCCTCGACGGCCGGCGCAGTTCGTCCGGCCTCGACGGCCGGCGCAGTTCGTCCGGCCTCGACGGCCGGTGCAGTGAGGAGTGCCG
>JBEIFW010000033.1:0-25085 GCA_040382215.1 Acidimicrobiales bacterium | reverse complement strand
TCCCTTGTCCGCGCGTCCCGGTGTGCGGGTTCCAGCCCTCCGCGTCCACGGTGGGGTGGCGGGCGCGCGGGCTCCCCCCGACGTTGCGCATTGCCCCCGCAGAGAGGTTCTCCATTGCCATGCCGACGACGGTGCCAGACGACGATCGACCGGACGCCGACGTCCGGGACCGCGGCTTCTCACTGGTCGAGTTGGCGTTGGTCATCACCATCATCGGCGTGCTCGTGGCGATCGCCGTACCGAACTTCATCGGCTCCCGGGTCGCCGCCAACGATCGAGCCGCCCAGGCCTCGCTGCAGCTCGCACTGAGCCTGGCCAAGGCTGCGTACACCGCCGACGAGACCTATGCCAAGGCGCAGGCCACCGATCTCTCGGACCCGGCGCTCACGTTCACCTCGACTACCTCGACGGGCCCGACGCAGGTGGCCGTCGCCGTCAACACCGGTGACGACGCACGCATCTGGACGGCAACGGTGCGGTCCGGGAGCGGCACGTGCCTCTGGATTCGGGACAACGCGACGGGCGAGGGCACGGAGTACCACCGGACGCGGACGGCGAGCTGTGACGTCGCAAGCGCCCCGAGTTCCGGATGGACCGCCCGGTTCTCCGGTTGATTTCAGAATCGAACATTCTCAAACGGCGTGCACCCCCGCCGATCAACACAACTGACGGCGACCGAGTCGTCCCCCCCCTCGGAGGTTTCCATGCAGTCCATGGCCCATCGGCGTGCTGATGACAGCGGCTTCACGTTGATCGAGCTGGCGGTCGTGATCCTGATCATCGGCATCCTGCTTGCGATTGCCATTCCCAACTTCCTCGGTGTCCGGCGTGGTGCCGAGGACAAAGCGGCCCAGTCATCGCTGCGTACCTCCCTCACGCTGGCCAAGGCGGCCTACGGCAACAGCGGCGACTACACCGGCGCCACCGCTGCACGGCTCACCGAGCCCGGCCTGACGTTCACGACGGGTTCGTCGGCGAGCCCGACGACGGTGTCGGTGTCCGCCTCCGGCCAGAACTGGACCGCGACGGTGAAGTCCCAGACCCAGAACGTCTGCTGGTGGATCCGCGACGTCGCCGATGCAGCGACCGGCACCCAGTACGGCAAGACCTCGGCGTCGACGTGCACGGCCGGCACCTCGGAGCCCAGCACCTGGTCGACCCGCTTCCCCGGCTGAGTCCTCATGACTGCGCTCGCCAACCTCGCCGACATCCCGCTCCCGCCGCCGGATCCGGCGCTGGTCGACGCTGCGCACGCTGCGGGGATCCCGGTCATCAGCCGCCTCGATCTCATCGATCCGGCTGCGGCCCGGATCGTCCCGGCCGATCTCGGGGTGGTCGGGATCCGGTGGCACGACGGGTTCCTCATCGTCGCCTGGCCGGGGATCCCGACCCCGGCGGAGGTCGCTCGCGTCCAGCACCGGATCGGCTGTCCGATCGTGCCGTCGGTCGCTCCCGGGATCCTCGACGTACTGAAGCGCGTCGGGTTCGAGGCCGACGACCACCGGTTGCCGATCGAGCGCCTCCTCGATCTGGCCGTCGCCAAACGGGCGAGTGACGTCCACATCACCGTCGGCGTGCCGCCGATGCTTCGGATCGGTCACGAACTCGCCACCATTCCTGAGTTCGGTGCGATCTCGATGGACCAGATGCGGGACATGGTCCAGTTCGTCGCCGGGAACATCCTCGACGACTTCGACGGCGACTACGACGGCTCCACCGCATACGGCGGCAGTCGGTTCCGGGTGAACGTCTCCCAGCAGCGCAACAGCCCCACCATCGTGATGCGGACCATCCCGCTGCAGGTACCGCCCTTCGAGTCGCTGGGATTGCCGTCGGTCGTCCGTGGCTTCGGTGACTATCCCCGGGGCCTGGTTCTGGTGTGTGGCCCGACCGGCTCGGGCAAGTCGACGACGCTCGCCTCGATCCTGGACTTCATCAACCGGAACAAGCCCAAGCACATCATCACGATCGAAGACCCGATCGAGTACATGCACCCGTCTCGGCGCTCGCTCGTGCGCCAGCGGGAGGTCGGCGTCGACACGGCGTCGTTCGCTCGAGGCCTCAAGTCGGCGTTGCGAATGGATCCCGACATCATTCTCGTCGGTGAGATGCGCGACCTCGAGACGATCTCGCTGGCGGTCACCGCCGCCGAGACCGGTCACCTGACCTTTGCGACCGTGCACGCGTCGACGGCCCGGTCGACCGTCGACCGCGTCGTCGACGTGTTCCCGGCCGGCCAACAGACGCAGATCCGGGCTCAGCTCGCCAACACGATGCGGGCCGTGGTCTGCCAGAGCCGGTTCAGTCGTGCGGACCAGCCCGGCAAGTCGCTCGTCGTCTGCGAGATCATGGTGGTCACACCGGCGATCGCCAACATGATCCGGGAGGGTGAACTCCACCGCGTTCCCGCTGCGATCCAGGCCGGGGTGGAATCGCACGGCATGCAACCGTTCGACCTCGGGCTCGCTCGGGCCGTCGCCGCCGGGACGTTGGCCTTCGACACGGCGCTCGCTGCCTGCCAGAGCGAAAGCGATCTCCGGGAGTACCTGCGGTCGGCACAGCGGGAAGTGCTGCGGGGCTGACCGTCGTGGTGGTGTTCGTCGGCGTTGTCGGGCTTCTCGGGTTGTGCGTCGGCTCGTTCCTGAACGTCGTCATCGCGCGAGTGCCGGCTGGCCGATCGGTGGTGCGTCCGCGTTCGGCCTGCCCCGGGTGCGAGAAGGCGATCGCCTGGTTCGACAACGTTCCCCTCGTCTCCTGGGTTGCGCTCGGTGGGAGCTGTCGTCGGTGCGGCATGCGGATCCCGATGCGTTACCCGTTGGTGGAAGCGATGACGGCCGCGTCGTTCGCCCTCGTCGCTGCCCTCGTCGGTCCCGTGGCCGTCCTGCCGGCCGTGCTCGCCTTCGTCGCCGGGGGGATCGCGTTGGCAGTGATCGATGTCGACTGCTTCCGGCTGCCCACCCCGATCGTCTTCGCAACCCTTGGGGGAGTGGCGGGTGCGCTCGTGGTCGCCGCCGTGATCGACGGCGCGTGGACGCGGCTCGTCGGCGCAGCGGTCGGTGGTGTGGCGCTGTTCCTGTTGTTTGCGGGGATCGCCTTGGCCGTGCCGCGCGGTATGGGCTGGGGGGACGTGCGGCTATCAGCGGTGCTCGGCGTCCTGCTCGGCTGGTTCGGCGCCGGATTCGTTGCGTTCGGGACGCTCGCCTCGTTCCTGATCGGCAGCATCACCGGTGTCGTTGCTGCACTCGCTGCGGGGCGTGTGCGCCGGGTCCGGATCCCCTTCGGCCCGTCGATGATCGTCGGCGCGTTGGTCGCAGTCCTGTGGGGTGACCCGGTCCTCAGCTGGTATTCGGGTTCGTTCGCCTGATCGACCCGAGCCGAGAGGCTATTCGCACGGGGTTCGTCGCGACATTGGCTTGAGCACCTTTAGAAGGTGCAGGCGCCTGCCGACAGGAAGTGGGTGACCGTGCTGGTCCCCGATCAATCCGAGGAGCGTTCATGCCGGACGCAAGGAAGCCCAGGGCGATGATGAACAAGAAGGGCAACACGCCAAAGGCCGGGCGCGCTCGTCCGGCCGCCGGACGAAGCAAAGGCGCGATGACCGCCGGAGGAGCGAGCCCGTTGCGGCTCATCGGCTTGGCGCTGATCGGGGTCGGCGTCATCGCCGTCGTCCCGACGGTGCTCGAACTCCTCCAGGGTGGAGGACCCGAGGATCTCACCGGACTGCTGGTGCGACTCCTGCCGGGCCCGTTGCTCGTCCTCGGTGGCCTCGCGCTCATGGAGCGGGCGCGATCCGGCGGCGCGTCGAGTTCGCCCGGCGGTGAGTTGGGGTTCGACTCGGGACCCGAGGGGTCCCCGATGCCGATGCAGCCGTGGAGTCAGGGGAGCGACGATGCGCTTGCCAACTCCTCGGCGTGGGGATTCTGGAGCAGCGATGCCGAGGCCACGGCCGGCGCCGGTGGCGCATCGGCGCCGGCCGTGGCCGGATCGAGCGCTGCGGCGTCGGCTGCGCCGGCGGATCTCGGCGCTGCCTGGCTCGGGGCCGGACCTGCGGCGGAGCCGGCAGGTGGCATGCCGAGCTGGGGTTCCTCGAGCGCTCCGGGCGGCTTCAGCTTCGATCTCGGTGGACCGGCCCCTGCCCCGTCGTTCGGTGGTGGCTTCGGCGCAGCGGCGCCCACCGGTCCCGTCGGGTTCGAGGCAGCCTTTGCTGCTGCGACACCGCCGGCTTTCGCCAGTGCGCCTGCACCGTTCGCGGCAGCGGCGGCGCCGCCGTTCGAGTTCGGCACCGCCTCCTTCGGTGGCCCGACGGCTCCCGCCCCCGGCGCTGCGCCGGCCTTCGAGGCGGCCTTCGCCCCCGTACCCCCTCCGTCCTCGGTCGCAGGACTTACCGGGCCATTCGCGGCCGATTCCCCTCCGGCGGAGCTGCCTGCTTCGCCGCTCGGTTCGCTGTTCGATCCGGTGCTGAGCTCGGCCGGTGTGCCGCCGTCGACGTCGACGCCGTTCGGTGCCGCAGCTCCCTTCCCCGCAACGCCCGCCGCCCCGACGACGCCGGTTGTGCCGACGACGCCGGCTGCGCCGTCACCGTTCGAGGCGGCGCTGGTCGTGCCGCCGACACCCGTGGCGCCGCCGGCACCGCCGCCCATGCCTGCGCCGGTGGCTTCTGCTCCACCGCCACCGCCCGTGCGACCGCCCGAGCCGGCGCCGACCGGCGTGGCGACGCTCGTGCCGAACGTGCAGATCGTCAAAGCCGGCACGCGCCTGGTGCTCGATGCCACCGACCCGCGGGTGATCGAGCGCTACCGCAACTGGGTGCTCGACCAAGCGACCGGGGCGACGGCCTTCGAGCCGCTCCGTGTCGACGGCCAGCTGGACCAGTGGTTCCTCCTCAGCGCGTGCGGAGTCGCCACGCTGTTGTCCTGGACGCACGAGGACCATGGGGCGACCTATCCGAAAGAGGTCTGGGTCGATCAGATCCTCCCGGAGCAAGGCATCGCCATTGCAGACCGGGACCTTGCGACGGAGCTGATCGTTGCAGCCGCACTGCACGCCGGAGGCGTGTACACACCGCCGTCGGCGAAACTGCGTGCGTACCAGCCGGCGGAGCTCGTCACGTCCATGGCGGCGATGCACGTAGGGCTGTTGCGGCTGTATTGCGCCCTCGAGCGTACGGACCCGGCCAAGGTGCTGCGCGATCAGCTCGGTGCGCCGAACGTCGATGCAGCGGCCGCGGTTGGCGCTGCGCCCCGCTTGCTCGCGCCGGGTTGGTGAGGGGGCGGACATGGCCACGATGAGCGTCTCCTACTTGCTCGAGCGGATCGACAACCCCGAGCTGTTGGACCATCGCGGGGAGCTGCGCCTCGGGGCGTGCGTCCAGGCGGGCCAGGCGGCCAAGCGTCGGCTCGACGCCGGTGAGTCGACCGATCGGCGGGCGGACCGGCGGGCGGTCGCCGACGGCCGAGCCGCTCGGGACGAGCTGGTGTTGCGCAACGTCCGGCTCGTGCAGACCGTGGCCCGGCGCTATCGGCTCCGCGCTGGCGGCGACCCGGACGACTTGTTCATGTACGGGGTTCTCGGCTTGTTCCGGGCGGCCGAGCTGTTCGACCCCGGCAAGGGAGTCCGCTTCTCGACCTATGCCGTGCTGTGGGTCCGCCAGGCCATCAACGCTGCGCTCGGCGACGAGAGCCACCCCTTGCACGTGCCGTACCCGCAGCAGCTCAAGGAGATCCGCCTTCGGGCGCTCATGTCGACCGACGGCATGCACCTCGAGCGGGCCGCCGCCGAGGTGGGGATGCAGCCGAGCACGGCCCGGCAGCTGCTCGCCGCATGCGCGCCGTCGGTGTCGCTCGACCAGCCGGTCGACTCCTCGGAGCGAGACGGGGCCACCGTCGTCGATCTCGTGCCCCAGTACGACGTCGGGTTCGGTCTCGTCGACGACGACGTGGCCGGCGGCCCGCAGATCGAGGCGTTGCACGTCGGGCTGGCGCACCTCGACAGTATCGAGCGGCAGGTCGTGCGGACCTCGTTGCAGGATCACGACGGTCGGGCGCCCACCCTGGACGAGATCGCCGCTGAACTCGGCCTCGCCTCGACCCTGGTCCGGTCCAAACGCCTGTCGGCGCGTTCGAAGCTCGCGCACCCGGCCTTGGGCCTGCGCCAGAAGCTCCGTGGTGGCGTCGCAGGAACCGGCAGCGCCGACTACGACCCGACCTGGGCTCTGCAGGCACCGTGCCGTTCCGTTGGGCTCGCGCCGTTCTTCGAGGACCTGCGGCGTGACCGCCGAGGGGACCTGTACGGCACGGCTCGGCGCACGTGCACACCGTGCCCGGTCCGCACGTCGTGCCTCTCGGCGGGGATCGCCGAGGGACTGCGCTCGGGCTACCTCGGTGGGATGATCCCGGCTCGACGCATCGAGCTGCGCAAGCAGGCCCAACGCAACGGCGTCACCGTGGAGGACCCGACGGCGATCGCTGCGTTCATCGTCGGATTCCCCTTGGCCGTGGGGAGCTGAGCGGCCCGGCTCAGGACCGCTCGCCGGCCTGCGTACCGGTGACCAACTGCGCGAGCTGGACTCCCGTGATCTCGTCCTGTTCGACGAGCAGTTCGGCGCAGCGCCGCAGGTGGTAGCGGCGGTCCGTGAGCAGGGTGCGCACTTCGGTCCGCGCCTGTTCCAGCAGGGCCTCGGCGGCGTCGCGGGCCCGCTCGTCGGCGAGCACCCGGGCGACGAGGTTTCCTCCCAGCGTGCTGGAGGCCGCCTCGATCGACAGCAGGCTCGGACCGAGGCCGCAGGCTCCGACCATCGTCGACGCGAGCGTCGTCGCCGAAGCCAGGTCGCTGGCTGCGCCCGTCGAGGCCTCGCCGCACTCGAGTTGCTCGGCGACCATCCCGGCAAGCATCACCTGGAGCTGCGCCATGGCGTCCGAGCGCGTCAGCAGGTGACGGTCCTCGTAGCTGCTGTGCGTGGTGATGCCGAGCGAGCCGGACCGCTTCAGGATGGACACGATGCCGACCTGGCGCCCGAGGAGCAGGGCGGCGAGCGCATGCCCCGATTCGTGCACGGCCACGCGCCAACGCTCGCCCGGCACGTACTCGCCGTCTCGCGCCAGTCCAACGGCGACGGCGAGGTGTGCGGCGGTGATGTCGTCCGAGCTCATCCGGGCGGCCCCTCGACGGAGGGCGTTCACGAGCGACTCGTCGAGCAGGTTCTCGATCTGTGCCGGCGACCAGCCTCCGGTCAGGTCGGCGACCTCGGTCGCGCTCACGCTGTCGTCGTGGGCTTTGCGGTCCAGGTAGTAGGCAGCGATCTCGATCCGTTCCCGGCGCACCGGGAGATCGAAGCGGATCGTCCGGTCGAACCGGCCGGGCCGAAGCAGGGCGGGGTCGAGGTCGTCCCCCCGGTTGGTCGCAGCGACGACGAGGACGTTCGGTCGCGTCAGGCGCGGCCGCGGAAGGGCACGAGTTGTGGGCAGCCACCGGTTGATCTCGTCGATCAGCCAGCTGCGCAGGCGCTGCCGCTTCGTCGGTTCGTCGAAGCTCTGGAGTTGGACGAGCAGTTCGTTCACGACGCCCGACGACCCTTCCGCGAGTCCCGAGTTCATCCCCCGGCGAGCGAGCCCGATCGCGTCGAACTCCTCGATGAAGCCGATCGCGCCGCCCTCCTCTCGGGCCACTCGTCGCAGGGTGCGGAAGTACGCCCGGATCTTGCGGGCGCTCGCTCCGTACCACATGGACTGGACCGACGTTGCCGACAGGAACACGAGCGGAAGCCCGGCCGAACCCGCCATGGCCTTGGCGAGATGGGTCTTGCCGGTCCCGGGCGGGCCGGTGAACAGCACACCCCGTCGTGGCGTGCCGCCCATCTGGTCGCGGAACTGCCGGTGGGCGAGGAACAGGTTGAGGGTACGCACGACCTCGTCCTTGGTCGGGCCTGCACCGACCACGTCCTGCATCGTCGTGCCGAGCTGATCACCTCGGTACACGATGGCGCCCGATCGGCTGCCGGCGAGGAGGAAGGGCAGCATCCCGGCGAGGACGGCCACCCCGATGAGGAGCCCGATCGCCAGTTGGATCTTGAGTTCGGGTGCGAGTTCGGCGAACCAGGACCACGTCGCTGCCGGGGCGGACAGCGGACGGATCGGGTGGCCGAGCAGCGTGGCTCCCCATAACGTGGCGCAAACGACACCGAGAACCGTCGTGAGCTTCGTCAGCCGGCGCTGCCGACCTGCCTCCCGGCTGTGCCGAGCGTCCGAGCCCTCGACCATCACGGCACGCCCGCCGACCCGCTGACTGAGTTCCATCGACGACCTCCCGAGCCCGATGGCGGCGACGGTAACGACGGACAGCTCCATGATCGGCTCGGGAATGGTCAGGCAGTCGTGTGGATCCCTTGTGATCACGCCGGTGGTGGCCGTGTCACCACCGAAGGGGTTCAGGCTCGCCCCGTTCGGCCGATAGAGCAGCCATGGCCGCCCCCGCCTCCTCCACCCCTGCGCGCGGGATCGACGCGCTGCTGCGCCGTGTCCTGCAGATGGGAGGTTCGGACCTCCACCTCACGAGCGGATCGGTGCCGCTCGTGCGAATCGACGGCCACCTCCGACGGCTCACGGAGTTCGAGCGGCTCCTGAGCGACGACATCCACGGCCTGCTCGGTGAGATCCTCAAGGCACATCAGCTCGAGCGGCTCGAGCGGGAGACCGAACTCGACTTCGGCCATGGGGTGCCCGGACTGGGGCGGTTCCGGGTGAACGTGTTCCGCCAGCGGGGCTCGATCGGCGCGGTCATCCGCGTGATCCCCGGTGAGATCGTCCCGCTCGACGACCTCGCCCTGCCGCCGGCGGTCGCCGGCATCGCGGAGCTCGATGCCGGGTTCGTCGTGGTCGCCGGACCGGCCGGCTCGGGGAAGTCGACGACGGTGGCGGCACTGCTCGATCGGATCAACGCCACGCGTTCGGTCCACATCGTGACGCTCGAGGATCCCATCGAGTTCCTGCACCGGCATCGCACGGGGATCGTCAACCAGCGCGGAGTCGGGGAGGACACCCCGACGTTCGCCGAGGGCCTGCATCGCCTGCTGCGTCAGGACGCCGACATCGTGTACGTGAGCGACGTGCGCGAGGTGGGGGTCCTACAGCTCGTGCTGTCGCTCGCCGAGGCCGGCCGCCTGGTGTTCACCTGTGTGACGGCAGCCTCGGTATCGAGCGCACTGACTCGGCTCGCAGAGCTCGCGCCGTCCGACGGGCGGCCGGCACTGCGCCAGCAGCTCGCGGGCGGCCTGGCCGCCGTGGTGGCGCAGCAGCTGGTCCCCCGGGCCAACCGGCTCGGCCGGGTGGCCTGCGCCGAGGTGGTGCTGGCCACCCCGGCGGTGCGTCGCCTCGTGCGGGAGGACCGGCTCGATCAGCTCGCAGCGGCGATCTACGGCGAACCCGGTTCGGGGATGCAGACGATCGAGCAGGCGCTCGCGATGCGGGTGGCATACGGCGAGATCAGTGTGGAAGCGGCGCTCGAGGCGGCCGATCGGCCCGACGACCTCCAGCAGATCCTGGTCGCCATGCAGCAGCGAGCGGCGAGCTGACGCTCCGCCCGCCCGGCTTCGTCCGGCGCGGTCGGCTCGGCACCGGGTCTTGACCCGACCAGCCGGGGAAGGCCACGCTCCGGCGGTGCCCGGGGCTGCCGCTCGACACGACCGCATCGCCGAACGCGCCCGCAACCCGAAGTGGCGCAACCCGCCGCTGCGGATCGAGATGGCCGAGTGCATCAACTGCGACGCCTGCCTACGGCACTGCCCGCCGCAGTTCGGTGCCATCTTCAACCACGGCCCCGACGTGGTGATCATCGCCGAGCTGTGCTCCGGGTGCGACAAGTGCCTGCCGGCATGCCCGGTCGACTGCATCTATCCCGATCCCGGCTGGGCCGGGCGTGCCACCCCCTCCGAGTGGTGGGAACTCGCGCTGTCGGAGCACGATCCGTACCTATGAGCGAACGCGCCGTCCGAGAGTGGTTTGAGAAGTGGAACGCCCGTGACATCGACGGTGCGATGGAGTACGTGGCGGAGGGGTGCCACTACAACGATTTCGCCTTCGTCCGACCCCACGAGGGCAAGGCCTCGGTGCGGGCGCTGTTCGAGAACGTCGCCCGCGTGGCGCCCGGCGTCGGGTTCAAGGTCCACCGGATCACGGGGGACCGGGACTGCGGTGTCGTGTGGGAGGTGACCGTCGACGGCAACCCGACCGGCCGCTTCGGCGTCAGCTACTACGCGTTCGACGAGGACGACAAGCTCGTGTGGGCGCTCGACGCAGCTGACCCGGGCGCATCGCAGCGCAAGCACGACTTCCACTGAACACCGCGGACGGCCCGCCGCTGATCGGGGGTGTCGGCTAGAACGGCGACCATGGACCTGATCCCCGGAGCGGAACCCTGGTCGGTAGAGGCCGGACGGGCCGGTGCGCTGTGCCTGCACGGGTTCACCGGCAACCCGTCGTCGATGCGGCCCGTCGCCGAGGCCTTCGCCGCCGCCGGGTTCTCCGTCGAGTTGCCCCGGCTCCCGGGTCATGGCACGACGGTTGACGACATGATGACCACCGGCTGGGCCGAATGGACAGCCGAGGCCGACGCGGCCTACCGGCGACTGGCGTCCCGATGCGACCGCGTGGTCGTGGTCGGGTTGTCCATGGGCGGCACACTCACGGTCTGGCTCGCCACGAAGCACCCCGAGATCGCCGGCGTCGTGCCCATCAACCCGGCGACGCAGACGCAGCCCGCCGAGGTGCTCGACATGGTGCGCGGCATGCTCGACGAGGGCACCGAGCTGCTGCCCGGCATCGGCTCGGACATCGCGGCGCAGGGCGTCGTCGAGACGGCCTACCCCGAGACGCCGTTGCGCCCGCTGCTGTCGCTGCAGGAGGGCATCGCTGCGCTCCAGGCGGATCTCGGACGCATCACGTGCCCGGTGCTGCTGATGACGAGCCCGCAGGATCATGTCGTCGATCCGGCCCAGAGCGATCATCTCGCAGCGTCGGTCGCCGGTCCGGTCGAGCGGCTGTCGTTGGAGCGGAGCTTCCACGTCGCCACGCTCGATCACGACGCGTCGCTCATCCAGGAGCGCGCCGTGGCCTTCGCCCGCCGGGTCTGCGCAGGCTGAGGCGGCTCGGTGCTCGCCGTCATTGCGTCGATCCCGAGCCCGTCGTCGGGGGCGATTTCGATCGGGCCGTTGCAGCTGCGGGCCTACGGCCTGATGATCGCGCTCGGCGTGGTCGCCGCCGTGTGGCTCACCGGCCGCAGGTTCGAGGCCAAAGGCGTCGGCACCCGTGAGGATGCCGCTGCCATCGCCATGTGGGGTGTGCCTGCAGGGGTGATCGGTGCTCGGCTCTACCACGTCGTCACCGATCTCGACCGGTTCCGCAACGACCCGCTCAAGGCGTTCCGGCTCTGGGAGGGCGGGCTGGGGATCTGGGGCGGGATTGCGGCCGGGGTCGTCGCCGGGGTGTGGGCGGCACGCCGGCGCGGCATCACGATGACCGACGCCATGGGGGCGGCGGCACCGGCGCTACCGCTGGCGCAGGCCATCGGGCGCCTCGGCAACTGGTGGAACCAAGAGTTGTTCGGCGGGCCGACCGACCTGCCATGGGGACTCGAGATCGACCCGGCGAAACGGCCTGCCGCCTACTCCGACGTCGCAACCTTCCACCCCACCTTCCTGTACGAGTGCCTCTGGAACCTGACGTTGTGCGCGCTGCTGATCTGGGTCGACCGGCGGTGGGTGCCTCGCCCGGCCCGGCTGTTCGCGCTCTACGTCGCCGGGTACACGTTTGGGCGGTTCTGGATCGAGCGGTTGCGCATCGATCCCGCGACGACGGTCCTTGGCCTTCGGATCAACGAGTGGGTGTCCGGCGGAGTGTTCCTCGTCGCGGTCGCGTTCCTGGTGAGCGCCGGCCGTCGCCGAGCCGTCGCCGGAGGTGCGGAATCAGGCGGCGCTGCCGGTGCGGCAGAACCGGACGAGGACCTCGAGGTCGGCCCGGTAGCGGACCCGCAACTCGGGATGGACGAGGGCCCGCTCGAACGAGACGAGGGCCGGGCGGACGCGACCGAGTGAGAGCGCTGCGACCCCGCGCACCTGCAGCGCCGGCAGGCAGTCGGGGTCAAGTGCGAGCGCTCGCTCGGCCTCGGTGAGGGCTAGGTCATGCGCGTTGCGGGCGAGCAGGAGTTGTGCGAGCCGTACGTGTGCATTGCGGCGCAACGATCCGAGGCGGCCGCCGTCGAGAGTGAGCGCGGTCCGGTAGGCCACCTCGGCCTCCTCGAGCCTCCCTACCGCATTGCACGCATCGGCGAAGTGGAGCCGCACGAAGGGATCGTCGAGATGTTCCCCGAGGTGGCGGCGCTGCAGCGCCAGGTTGCGTTCGGCTCGCGACCGGCCGCCCTGGACCGTCGCTGCGATGTACCCGTGGTGCACGATCCGGATCGGGGCGGGCGCGATGGAGCCTCCGCCGGCCAGGAGCGTGTCGCCGACCTGCTCGTGGATCCGTCCTGTCCACCGGTGCGCCGGGCGGTTGCGGAACAGCCGGACAATGTGCGTGTCGCTCCACGCGCACGGGTCGTCGGGCGGTTGGAGGTTGCGGACCGTGCATTGGCCGCCGGCGGCGGTCGTGTTGGCGAGCCAGGGACGCAGCAGATGTGCGGTCGTCGGGTCGAGCTCTTCGTCCGCGTCGAGGTGGAGGATCCACTCGCCTGCGGCGTAGGGCAGGGCGTGGTTGCGCGCCGCGGCGAAGTCGTCGGTCCACGGACGTTCGATCACGAGCGCCCCGGCGTCGAGTGCGATCTGGATCGTGTCGTCGGTCGAACCGGTGTCGATGACCACGATCTGCTCGACAAGGGCACGTGCGCTCTCGAGGCACCGCGGCAGGTTGGCCGCCTCGTCCCGGACGATCATGCACAGCGTGACGAGCGGGCGATCAGCGGTCATCGGTTCACTCCGGGGATCGGACGGGTCGAGGTCGCGGCGGTGGCCGTCCGGGTACTGCGACACCGCAGGACGAGCGCATCGAGCTCGGGGCCGAATCGCGGATGCAGTTCGGGATGCCGGCGGGCCTGCTCGAGGACTGGGGCGGCGGCGGCGAGGCGCCCGGAGCGGAACAGGGCGAGGCCCAGAACTCGTAGGGCGAGCAGGTTGCCCGGGTGCCGTTCGAGCGACGCCCGTGCGTGGTTGGCGGCCTCGTTGTACCGTTCCTCGTTGAGCAGCAGTTGCCCGATGAACACGTGCACCTCGGCGCGCGCGACGCCCGGCAGGCGATGCGCGCGGTCGTCGAGGGCCACGGCGGCGAGCAACGTCTCGAGCGCTTCGGGGAAGTGCCCGAGTTCGGCGAGTTGCTTGCCGAGGGGGGCGAGCACGGCGGGGTCGTCGGGGTGGTCGAGCGCAGCGAGGCCGAGCAGCCGCAGGTTTCGTGCGGTGCGGCTCTGACCGCCCTGCACCCGGTCGGTCCGGTACCCGTGGTGCATGATCCGCAGCCCGGGCGCGTCGACCACCCGACCGCCGGCGCGCAGCACCGGTTCGAGGATCTGTTCGTGGACCCTGCCCTCGTAGCGGTGGGCCGGGCGGTTGCGGAACAGGCGAACGTTCGGCGCGTCGACGAAGGCCTGCAGTTCGTCGTCGGGGAGCAGGTTCCGGATCGTGAGGCGGACCGCTGCTGCCGCGCCGGCCCGCCGTAGCGCATCGCGCAGCCGAGGTCGGGAATCGGCGTCGAGCTCCTCGTCGGCGTCGAGGTGCAGGATCCATTCACCGGTCGCTGCGGCGAGGCCGACGTTGCGGGCCGCGGCGAAGTCGTCGTGCCAGGGTTCGTGCAGGACCCGGGCACCGGCGGCGCGTGCGATCCTCACGGTGTCGTCGGTGGATCCCGTGTCGACGACCACGAGTTCGTCGACCACGCCGGCCACGCTGTCGAGGCAGCGCGCCAGGCAGCGCTCCTCGTCGCGCACGATCATGACGAGGCTGACGGTTGCGCTCATGAGCCGAGCAGGGCGTCGACGGTCGGCCGGAACCCGGGGTCGAGCGCCGGGTGGGCACGTAGCGCGCGCAGCACCGGAGCGGCCTGGCTGCGCTTGCCTGCCTGGTGCAGGGCGATGCCGAGCACGTGGAGCGTCGCAAGGTCGTCGCCGAGCAGCCGATGACCGTGGCGGGCCTCGGCGACCGCCGCATCCCACCGGCCGGCGGTGGCGAGCACCTGCGCCAGTCGGGTGTGGCACTCGCCGCGGACCGGGGCTGGGAGCCGGCCTCGGTCGTTGCGGAGCGCAGCCCGCAGTGCCTGCTCGGACTCGGCCCACCGCTCGGCACCTTTGAGTTGCCGGCCGTACTGGAACAGCAGGTGCGGATCGTCGGGGCGTTCGACGAGCGCCAACGCGAGCAAGCGAAGGTTGCGAGCATCGCGGTCCTCGCCACCCTGCACGGTGCGCCGGGCATAGCCGTGGTGCAGGATCATCAGTTCGGGGACGGCCACGACACGGCCGCCGGCGGCGACGACGGCGGCGGCAACGTGCTCGTGGATGCGGCCCTCGTAGCGGTGGGTCGGCCGGTTGCGGAACAGTCGTACGAGGGCCGCGTCGGTGTGGGCGACCGGATCCCCGGGCGGCGTGAGGTTGCGCATCGTCACTGCGATCGCATCGGCGTCGACGTTGCCCAGCGCGGCGCGCAGCATCGCTTGCGTCGGCCTGGGCAGTTCCTCGTCGGCGTCGAGGTGGAGGATCCATTCGCCGGTCGCAGCGGCGAGGCCGACGTTGCGTGCGGCGGCGAAGTCGTCGTGCCACGGCTCGTGGAGGACCCGGGCGCCCGCTGCGCGGGCGATCGCCACGGTGTCGTCGGTGGATCCCGTGTCGACGACGACGAGCTCGTCGACGGCACCGGTGACGGAGGCCAGGCAGCGAGGGAGGTCGTCGGCCTCGTCGCGCACGATCATCACGAGGCTGACCAGCGGTCGCGGCTCCACTGCGGGACCGTATGCGCCGGGCTCGTGCGCCGGTGCCGGGCGGCCGTCTACGGTGCGCCGGTATGGGGGACAACGTGCTCTTCGAAAAGCGTGACGGCGTCGGCGTCGTCACGCTCAACCGGCCCGACCGGATGAACGCCTGGAACTCGTCGCTGGAGAGCGACTACTGGGACGCCGTCGACGAAGCGATGGCCGCCGACGACGTCCGGGTGATCGTGTTCACCGGCGCCGGACGGGGCTACTGCGTGGGCGCCGACTTCGACGTCCTGCAGGGGATCCAGCAGACCGGGCAGGAGGAGCGCAAGGAGCGCCCCCCGCTGCACTCGACGCTGCGCCTGGCCAAGCCGACGATCGCGGCGATCAACGGTGCGTGCGCCGGTATGGGCCTCGCCCAGGCCGTGATGTGCGACCTGCGGTTCGCCGCGTCCGGCGTGAAGTTCACCACTGCGTTCTCCCGTCGGGGCCTGATCGCCGAATTCGGCCTGTCGTGGACGCTGCCGCGCGTCGTTGGTCGGTCGAACGCGCTCGACCTGCTGATGTCGGGCCGCACCTTCACCGCCGAGGAAGCGGCCGAGATGGGCCTCGTCAACAAGGTGCTGCCCGGCGATCTGCTGATGGACCACGTGATGGACTACGCGATCGACATGGCCACCTACGCCTCGCCGGCGTCGATGGCGGTCATCAAGCAGCAGGTGATCGCCGATGAGTCGGCGTCCTACGCCGAGTCCTGCGACCGGTACCCGGCGCTCATGAAGGCGTCGTTCACCCGGCCCGACTTCAAAGAGGGCGTGAAGTCGTTCTTGGAGAAGCGAAAGCCGGCTTTCCCCGGGGTGCCCGACGACCTGAAGTGAACCGCTCGGGCCCGCACGGGCCCGTCGACGGCGGGGGATCAGGCCTTCGTCCGTGAGTACTCGGCCAGGCGGGCCACCACCTCGGGGCTCGCCTTGGCCAGTGCTCCCGTGTCGAACGGCGGCTGCGGGTCGTACTCGACCGCGAGCTGCATCGCCTCGGCGGCGGTGCGGTCGACGAGCAGCTCGGCCAGTCGCAGCGCCATGTCGATTCCTGACGACACCCCGGCCGCGGTGATGATGCGGCGGTCGAGATGCTCGACCACGCGCTCGGTCGTCGGCACGGCGCCGAAGCGTCGCAACGACTCGAGCACACTCCAGTGGGTCGTGGCCGTCAGGCCGTCGAGCAGGCCGGCGGCGCCGAGCACGAGCGAGCCGGTGCACACGCTGGTGGTGAACCGGCTCGTGGCGTGCGCGGTGCGCAGCCAGTCGAGCACGACGGCGTCGTCGAGCAGGGCCCGGGTGCCGATCCCGCCGGGGACGATCACCACGTCAGGGTCGGTGCACTCCTCGAACGTGGCATCGACGGTCAGGCCGAGGAATCCGTTCTCGGTGCGGACCTCGCCCTGGCGATGGCCGACGACGCTGACGGTCGCGTCCGGGAGGCGTTGAAGGATTTCGTACGGGCCGACGCCGTCGAGGGCGGTCAGGCGGGGGAACACGACGAGGGCGATGCGCACGGGGACTCCTTGGGGGTGGCGGGGGAGAGGGCGAAGCGATGGCGCCAGGCGTCGGGGGCTACCCCGACCTGGCGCAGGAAGGCGCGTCGGAGGGTCTCGGCCGAGCCGTACCCCACGGCGCAGGCGACGGCGGCGACGGTCTGGTCGTTGCGTTCGAGCAGGCGGCGGGCGTGCTCGACGCGGACCCGCTCGACGTAGCGCCCCGGTGGGACGCCGATCTCGGCGGTGAAGGCGCGGGACAACTGGCGGCTCGACAGACCGACGCGGCGGGCGAGCGTGTCGAGGCGTAGATCGTCGCCCGGGGCGGTGTGGATCAGGGCGCAGGCGGCGCGCACCGGGCTGCTGCGGGGGGCTTCGGTCCACACCGGTGCGGCGAACTGCGACTGGCCACCGGGACGGCGCAGGAACATCACGAACCAGCGGGCGACGGTCTGCGCGACGTCGGGCCCGAGATCGTCCTCCACGAGCGCGAGCGCCAGGTCGATGCCGGCGGTGACCCCTGCCGAGGTCCAGATGGCGCCGTCACGCCGGTGCAGCGCGTCGGCGTCGACCCGCACCGCCGGGTAGTCGGCGGCCAGTCGTTCGGCGCGCGCCCAATGGGTGGTGACCGTCCGGCCGTCGAGCAGCCCGGCCGCGGCGAGGACGAAGGCCCCGGTGCACACCGAGGCCACCCGCCGCGCTCGTGCCGGTGCGGCGGCGAGCCAGCCGCGCAGGGCGTCGTCCTCGGCCGCCTTGCTGACGCCGTCGCCGCCGGGCACCACGACGGTGTCGCAGGTCTGCTCGTCGAGGCGATGGTCGACGAGCAGTCTCAGCCCGCTCTCGGAGCGGATCGGCCCCGGTGTGACGGCGGCGACCCGCACGGCGTACGCCGGCTCGGCGCCTCGAGCCACCAGCACCCGGTTGGCTGCCTCGAATACCTCGTGCGGTCCGGTCAGGTCGAGCGCCTGGAGGCCGGGGAACGCCACCATCACGACGGTTCGTGCGGTGGCGTCCACCCCGCCAGCGTGGGGCGCCGCCGCCGTGACGTCAACGACACGTCACCCTCGGATCGTGCCGGACGCCGCTCGCCCGTCCGGTGCCGGGGACGGCGGCGTAGCATCGCCAGCCGTGTCCGAACGCATCACGATCGAGGAGGTGGCCCACGTCGCGAAGCTCGCTCGCCTCGAACTGCCCCCCGATCAGCTCGCCCACTACGCCGAGCAGCTCGCCGGGGTGCTCGAGCACTTCGCCGACATCGACGCCCTCGACCTCACCGGGGTCGAACCGATGACGCAGCCGTTCCCGCTGGTCAACGTCCTGCGCGACGACGTCGAGGGCCCCACGCTCGACCGCGACGAGGTCCTGGCCGCCGCACCCGCCGCGCTCGACGGCCGGTTCCGGGTGCCGCCGGTGCTCGGGGGCGAGCCGTGAGCGGCCCCGACACTGCGGCGGCCATCGCCGCCGACGTCCGGGCCGGCCGCCGGTCGGCACGCGAGGTGCTCGACGAGCATCTCGCCCGGATCACCCGGCGCGACCCGGAACTGCACGCCTTCAACCTGGTCACCGTCGACGAGGCGCGCCGGCAGGCCGCCGCGGTCGACGCCCGGGTGGCCGCCGGCGAGGATCCCGGCCCGCTGGCCGGGGTGCCCTTGGCGCTCAAGGACAACCTGTGCACCCGAGGCATCCCGACCACGTGCTCGTCGGCGATCCTGCGGGGCTGGCGCCCGCCCTACGACGCGACGGTGGTGGAGCGGCTGCGGGCGGCCGGCGCCGTCACCGTCGGCAAGACCAACCTCGACGAGTTCGCCATGGGGTCGTCCACCGAGAACTCTGCGTTCGGCCCCACCCGCCACCCGATGGACCCCGACCGGGTGCCGGGCGGCTCCTCGGGCGGGTCGGCCGTCGCGGTGGCCGCCGGGTTCGCCCCGCTGGCGCTCGGTTCCGACACCGGCGGCTCGATCCGCCAGCCTGCGGCGCTGTGCGGCGTGGTCGGGGTGAAGCCCACCTACGGCGTGGTGTCCCGCTACGGGCTGGTGGCGTTCGGATCGAGCCTCGACCAGATCGGTCCGTTCGCCTCCACCGTCGCCGACGCCGCGCTCGCCCTCGAGGTGATGGGCGGTCACGATCCCAAGGACTCCACCTCCATCCCGCAGGCGGCGCCGTCGTTGTCGGCGGTGCTCGGCCAGGGGGTCGCCGGCCTGCGGGTGGGGATCATCGACGAGATGCGGACCGGCATCGACCCCGACGTGTGGGCCCGCATCGAGGCGGCCGCCGAGGCGCTCACGCACGCCGGCGCGACGGTCGGCACCGTGTCGGTCCCGGCCGTCACCTACGGGCTGACGGCGTACTACATCGTCGCCCCGGCCGAGGCCTCCTCGAACCTGGCCCGCTACGACGGGGTGCGCTACGGCCTGCGCGTCGACGCCCCCGACACGGCGACGATGAACGCCCGCACCCGCGCCGCCGGGTTCGGGCCCGAGGTGACGCGACGCATCATGCTCGGCACCTACGCGCTGTCGGCCGGCTACTACGACGCCTACTACGGCAAGGCGCTCAAGGTGCGCCGTCTGATGGCGCAGGAGTTCGACGCCGCCTACGGGCGCTTCGACGTGCTGCTGTCGCCGACGTCGCCGACGGTGGCATTCCCGTTCGGCGCCAAGACCGAGAACCCGCTGGCGATGTACCTGTCCGACGTGTGCACGATCCCGTCCAACCTCGTCGGGCACCCGGCCATGAGCGTCCCGTTCGGCACGGGGGCCCATGGTCTGCCCGTCGGTGTGCAGCTGCTCGGCCCGGCCCTGTCCGAGCCGGTCCTGTTCCGTGCCGCCCGTGTGCTCGAGGAGGCGATGGCATGACCACCGATGTGTGGGCGACCTGGGAGCTCGTCGTGGGCCTCGAGGTGCACGCGGAGCTGGCGACGCGCACGAAGATCTTCTGCTCGTGCCCGAACCGCTTCGGCGACGAGCCCAACACCAACGTGTGCCCGACCTGCCTGGGCCTGCCGGGCAGCCTCCCGGTACTCAACCGCCAGGCCGTCGAGCTGGCCATCCGGCTCGGCAAGGCGTTGCACTGCACGGTCGCCGGGTCGATCTTCCACCGGAAGAACTACTTCTACCCGGACATGCCCAAGGACTACCAGGTGTCCCAGTACGACCAGCCGATCGACTCGGGCGGGTGGCTGGAGCTGCCCTCGGGGTTCCGGGTGGGCGTGACGCGGGCACACCTCGAGGAGGACACCGGCAAGAGCATCCACGTCGGTGAGAGCGGCCGGATCCACGGTGCCGAGGAATCCCTCGTCGACTACAACCGGGCCGGCGTGCCGCTGCTCGAGATCGTCTCCGAGCCCGACATCCGCACCCCGGAACAGGCCCGCGCCTACGTGAACGAGTTGCGGGCCATCCTCGTCGCCACCGGGGTGTCCGACGCCAAGATGGAGGAGGGCTCGATGCGGGTGGACGCCAACGTGAGCGTCCGCCGGCG
The DNA here is from genome assembly GCA_040382215.1 of Acidimicrobiales bacterium. Classification (GTDB taxonomy): domain Bacteria; phylum Actinomycetota; class Acidimicrobiia; order Acidimicrobiales; family Ilumatobacteraceae; genus JBEIFW01. The sequence continues at coordinate 5,135 of JBEIFW010000033.1, read as the reverse complement.
CGGCACCGAGCGCTTCGGCACGCGCTGCGAGATCAAGAACCTCAACTCGGTGCGCTCGCTCGGCCGGGCCATCGACTACGAGGCGCGTCGTCAGATCGGCCTTCTCGAGTCGGGTGAGTCGATCCGCCAGGAGACGCGCCACTGGGACGAATCCGACGGCCGCACCCACACGCTGCGGGTGAAGGAGGACGCGGACGACTACCGCTACTTCCCGGAGCCCGACCTGGTGCCCGTCGTGCCCGACGAGGCGTGGCTGGACCGGGTGGCCGGGTCGCTGCCGCTGCTGCCGTCGCAGCGCCGGGTGCGCCTGGCGGAGGCGTTCGGGGTGGAGCCGACCGCGGAGGCGGTAGCGCTGCTGGTCGAGCGGGGCCAGGACGACCATGCGCTCGCGGCCCTCGCCGCCGGCGGCGACGGCGCCCGGGTGCTCGTCCACGAGGAGCACAACCTGGTGGTCGAAGGCGCGGTGCAGCACGTGGCCCCCGGTCGGCTGGCGGCACTCACCCGGTTGGAGGTGGGTGGCAAGCTCACCGCCACGCAGGCCAAAGTGGTGCTCGCCGACCTCGTCGTCGCCGGCGGCGACGCCGATCCGGAGGCCCTCGCCGCGGCCAAGGGCTTCGAGGCCATGGACACCTCGGCCGTCACTGCGGCCGTCGACGCCGCCATCGCCGAGGACCCCGACGCGTGGGCCAAGTTCCTCGCCGGCAACGACAAGGCCGCCGGCGCGCTCGTCGGGCGGATCATGAAGGCGACCAAGGGCAAGGCCGACGGCAAGGCGATCAACGCCGAGCTGGCGGCGCGCCGGGACGCGGCCTCGGCCTGATCGGGACCGACGTCCCTGGCTGCCCCGGCCCGGCCGCGGCAACGTGAGCCTCGGAAGGAGCTTCCGATGGTTGCAGTCACGCTCGTGGTGGTCGTGCTGGTGGCCCTCCTGAGCCTCCTGGCCGCTCGGCGGGCCTGGTCCTCGGGGCGGGTGCGGGCGTGGGCGCTGGTGGTGCTGGCCCTGCCGGCGGCCGTCGCCGGGTTGGTGCTGGCCCAGCAGGTCACCGAGTGGCTCGGCTACGACCCGTCCGGCCCCGAGGACCTACCTCGCTCGGTGGAACTGCTCGGTGTCGCCGTGTTCCTGGTGGTTGCCCTGAGCGCCCCGCTGGCGGCCGCCGTCGTCGGCCGGCGGGCGTTGCGCACCGACCCGGATGCGCGCGCCCCGATGCTCGCCGGGCTGGCGGTCGTGGCGCTGGTGGCGGTGGCCACCGTGTGGCTCAACCGGTGAGCGGCGATCGCCCCGTCGAGCGGTGGTCCACCCCCACTACAGTGCGGCCGCGACGCACGGGAGGCACGGCGATGGCGAGATTCGGTGGTGTGGTCACGGCGATGGTCACGCCCTTCGACGCCGAGGGCCGGCTCGACCTCGACGGGGCTCGCACGCTGGCACGGTGGCTGGTGGCGCAGGGCAACGAAGGCCTCGTGATCGCCGGCACCACCGGCGAGGCGCCGGTGTTGACCGACGACGAGCGACTGTCGTTGTTCGCCGCCGTCATCGAAGCGGTCACCGTCCCGGTCGTGGCCGGGACGGGCACGAACGACACGGCCCACAGCGTCCATCTCACGCACGAAGCCGTGGCGCTCGGTGCCGCCGGGGTGCTCGCCGTGTGCCCGTACTACAACCGCCCGTCCCAGGCCGGCATCGACGCCCACCTGCGGGCCATCGCCGAAGCCGCCGGCGAGGTGGCGGTGATGGTCTACGACATCCCGGTGCGCGCCGGTCGCAAGATCGCGTCGTCCACGGTGCTGGGCCTGGCCCGTGACCTGCCCAACGTCGTCGCCCTCAAGGACGCGGCCGGCAACCCGGCCGATACCGCCCGCGTCATAGCCGAGGCCCCGGCCGGGTTCGAGGTGTACTCCGGCGACGACGGCCTCACGCTGCCGCTGCTGGCGGTCGGCGCGGTCGGTGTGGTCGGCGTGGCCACCCACGGGGCCGCTCCCGACCACCGTGAGCTGCTCGACGCCTGGTCCAAGGGCGACGTCGACACCGCCCGGCGCGTCAACGCGCGGCTGCTCGAGTCCTTCGCGTTCGAGACCGGCGACGACGCGCCCAACCCGCTGCCGTCGAAGGCGATGCTGCGCACCCTGGGCCTGCCCGTCGGGCCGGCGCGCCTGCCGATGGGCGTTGCACCCGACTGGCTCGAGCCGCGCGCCCGCGAGGTGTGGCAGCGCCTCGTCGCCGCTCGCGGCTGACGGCGGCACCCGGGCGCACGGCCCGGCGACTGCCCGTGCCCGGGCGGTCCGGGGCGGACCCGGTAGCGTCGGTACCCGTGCCATCCCCCGTACGCGTGTCCTTCCTCGGTGGCCTCGGGGAGATCGGCCGCAACTGCATGGTCGTCGAGCAGGACGGTTCCCTGCTCCTCATCGATTGCGGCCTGATGTTCCCCGATGCCGACATGCACGGCATCGATCTCGTCCTGCCCGATTTCACCTACCTGCGGGACAACGCCGAGCGCATCGTGGGCTGCGTGGTCACCCACGGCCACGAGGACCACGTCGGTGGCCTGTCCTACCTGTTGCGGGAGTTGAGCTTTCCCTTGTTCGGCTCGGCACTCAGCCTCGGCCTGGCCCGGGGTCGCATCGAAGAAGCCGGCCTGCTCGGGCGGACCGAACTGGTGGCGATGGCCGACGGTGAGCGGCGGCGCATCGGGCCGTTCGACGTCGAGCTGATCCCCGTGACGCACTCGGTACCGCACGCAGTTGCGGTCGCCCTGCACACGCCGCAGGGCGTGATCCTGCACTCGGGGGACTTCAAGCTCGATCTCACCCCGGTCGACGGGCGCCTCACCGATCTCGCCCGTATCGGCTCGCTGGCCACGGGCCCGGGGATCCGGCTGCTGCTTGCGGATTCGACCAATGCCGAGGAAAAGGGCCACGCCCCCTCCGAGCGTGACGTGGGGGCGGTGCTGCGCCCGCTGTTCGCCGACCAGCGGGGCCGGCGGATCATCACGGCGAGCTTCGCAAGCCACATCCACCGCATCCAGCAGATCATCGATGCAGCGGTCGCCTGCGGCCGGGTGGTGGCCACGCTCGGGCTGTCGATGAAGAAGAACGTCCGCCTCGCCCGCGATCTCGGGATCCTGCGGGTCGCCGACGCGCACCTCGTCGACATCGAGCAGGTCGATTCGCTGCCGCCGGAGCGCGTGTGCGTGATCTCGACCGGCTCCCAGGGCGAGCCCATGTCGGCGTTGTCGTTACTCGCCGCGGGCGAGAACCGGTGGTTGAAGATCGGCGACCACGACACCGTGGTGTTGTCGAGCCATGCCATCCCGGGCAACGAGTTCAACGTGAACCGGGTGATCGACGGTCTGCTGCGCCTCGGCGCCGACGTGGTCCATTCCGGTGTGGCCGACGTGCACGCCACCGGGCATGCCCAGGCCGACGAGCTGAAGACGCTGCTCGCCGTGGCCCGGCCGCAGTGGTTCGTGCCGATCCATGGCGAGTACCGGCACCTCGTCGCCCACGCGAAGCTGGCCCGCACCATGGGTGTGCCGGACCAGCGGGTCGTGCTGTGCGAGGACGGCGACCAGATCACCGTCACCGACGACGGTGTCGAGATCACGGGCCGGGTCCCCGCGGGCTACCTCTACGTCGACGGGATCGTGGGCGACGTCGGGTCCGGCGTGCTGCGCGATCGGCGGGTCCTCGCCGAGGAGGGCGTCGTCGTCGTGGTCGTCACCGTCGACGTCGGCACCGGCAAGGTGCTGACCGGCCCGGAGATCATCACCCGAGGTTGGGTGTACGCCCCGGAAGCCGAGGCACTGCTCGACGAAGGCTGCGACCGGGTGGCTGCCACGGTCGAAGCGGCGCTCGCCGCAGGAACTCGCGACGTCGACGCGCTCGAGCGCGAGGTCCGCCGGGCGGCGGGGCGGTTCGTCAGCGAGCGCACGAAGCGACGGCCGATGATCGTCCCGGTGGTCATGGAGGCATGATCCGACGCCGGGTGCGGGTCCTCGTGTTCAGCCTTGCGGTCGCCGCCATGCCGGTTGCCGTGGTGGGCTGCTCCTCGGATCAGGAGGGCCCGACGGGCTCGACCGCTGCCGCGACGGCCCCGTCCGATTCGGCTGCAGCGCACCCGCTGTCGGCCTCGGCCGGAGCGATCGCCGAGGCCGTCGCTGCGGTGGAGCGGGCCCGCGGTGGACCCCAGCGCTACACGGACCTCAACGTCACCCCCGACGGTGTGAACGTGTTCGTGGCGCTCGGGGACGGGACCGAACTCGCGTACTTCTGGAGCGCCGGCCGGCTCGAGCCGGCGGCGGCGCCGAGCCCGGCCACGCTGCTGTCGTTCGAGTTGACCGGGGTGGATCTCGCCGTAGCGCCCGGACTGATCGACGCCGTGCGCGCCCGGTTCCCGACGGGCCGGGTCGAAGCCCTGGCCCTCCTGCGCCGGTCCGACGCCGGCGTGGTGTGGACCGTCGGGTACCGCTCGGCGCAGGGAGGGCTCCTCACCGTGCTGTTCGGTCCCCGCGGTGGAGAGCCGCTCGGGGCCATCCCCGCAGGCGGAGCGGCCGGGCGATAGCCTTCCGACTACGGAGCGGGCGGTGCCGACCGATTGGAGGACCGCGTCGTCATGAGCACGGCCACCGCACGGGCGAGCCGGCCCCCGGCGCCTCGGAATCCGTCCCGGCCCCCGTCGGGACGTGGCGCGCGCCGATTCCTGGCCGGTCACGAGCGAGACCTCGGTGGCCTCGCTCTTCTCCTCGCCGGTGTCCTCGCCGCTCTCGGGACCTACCTCGGGAGCGCGGGACTCGTCGGTGCCGGGTTGGACTGGCTGGCCGGATTGGTCGTCGGGGTCGGGCGGTTCGTCCTGCCGGTGGCGCTTGCGTCGATCGGGGTCGCGCTGGTCACGGGCCGACCGGCTGGTGGTGCCGGTCGGCTGGCGGTCGGTGCCGGTGCACTCGTGCTCGCCGTGTTGGGGATCGTCCACATCGCCCGGGGTCCCGCCGAAGGCGGGTCGGTGGACGAGCTCACGGCTGCGGGAGGTCTGGCCGGCATCGTTGCGGCACGCCCGCTGCAGGCGGTCCTGGCGGACACCGGAGCAGTCGTCGTACTGGCGGTCCTGGGATTCGGCGCCGCCCTCGTGGTCACCCGCTCGT
>JBEIFW010000032.1:0-25360 GCA_040382215.1 Acidimicrobiales bacterium | reverse complement strand
GGCGAGCGCCGCGCCGCCGCCGTGCAGGCTGCCGCCGAAGCCGTCCTCACGGCAGAGCCTCGGGCCCGGATCGAGTACGTGACCATCTCGGACCCCGCCACCCTGCGCCCGGTCGAACGGATCGGCCACGAGGCCCTGCTGTGCGTCGCGGTGTGGTTCGGCGACGTCCGCCTCATCGACAACGAGCGCCTCGGGGCGAGCGCCTGACGTCGGCCGATCACGGCCCCGTCGGCTCGACGGTCGAGCGGGGCCAGCCATGGCCGTCCCATCGCCGGATCGGTCGGGCCGGGGCCCCGGCCGCAACACAATGGTCGGGTAACTCGCCGGTGACCACCGACCCGGCGGCGACCGCGACGTGCCGGCCGATCTGCGCCCCGGGCAACACCACCGTGCCGTGACCGAGCCAACTCCCCGAGCCGATCGTCACCGGCCGTTCGGGCTGACTCTGACGAGAGATCGGCACGTCGGGGTCCTCGTAGCCGTGGTTCTGATCGGTGATGTAGACGAAATGGCCGGTCCACACGTCGTCGCCGATGTCGATCGCGAGGTGGCCGACGATCCCGGACCCCTTGCCGATCAGGCAGCGGTCGCCGATCCGCACCACCGGGTCGGTCACGCACACCTGACCGGGCACCATTCCAGCCGACAGGCTGACGTACGGCCCGATCATCGTGCCCGACCCGATGTGGATATAGCGCTCGTTGAACAGTGTCGTGGCCGGGAAGCAGATCACCGACCCGGCGCCGAACCGACCGAAGCGCCGCGCCCGCCGGCTGTCGGGACCGATCGCCCCGAGCTCCACCATCCCATCCCAGGCCCAATGCACTATCTCACCGCCCGTCCGCTTGACGCGGCCTCGGGTGCGGTCCCACCAGGTCGGCGGCGGCGTGGGCGGGCGATGCATCGGCGGTGACGATACGTTGCCGGCATGGGGACCAACATCCGTTACGAGGTGGCCGACCGGGTGGCCACCATCACCATCGACCGGCCAGAGCGCAAGGGTGCGATGACGTACGCCATCCTCGGCGATTTCATCGAGACGGTGGGCCACGCGAGCACCGATCCCGACGCACACGTGGTGATCCTCACCGGCACCCCCGGGTCGTTCTGCGCCGGCACCGACCTCTCCGACCTCGCAACGGTCCCCGGCGAGCAGCGCGGCCTGCGGGGTACGGCGGACCAGGGTCACCGCTGGTGGCCGCTGCTCGCCTGTAGCAAGCCGACGATCTGCGCGATCGACGGGGCCGCCGTCGGCATGGGCGCCGAGTTCACCTCGCAGTGCGACCTGCGTCTGGTCAGCACCCGGGCCCGGTTCGCCTGGAACTTCGTGCACCGCGGCCTTGTGCCCGACACCGGAGCCGGCACCTGGCTGCTGCCCCGACTGATCGGCGTGCAGCACGCGTTCCGCCTGCTCTACAGCGGCGAGTTCCTCCCCGCCGAGGAGGCCAAGGCGATCGGATACGTCCTCGACGTCGTCGAACCCGACCGCCTCGCCGACGCAGCACAGGACCTGGCGCGCCGGTTGCTCGCCGGCTCCCCGTTCAGCCAGATGCGTATCAAGACGCTCGTCTACCAGGCGCTCGCCGGCGAGGTGTCCGACCACCTCGGCCGTCACACCAATGCGATGGCCGAATGCTTCCGCTCCGACGACCACCGCGAGGGCGTGGCGTCGTTCCTCGAGCGGCGCCCCGCCAACTTCACCGGGCGCTGAAGGTCCGCGCGGCGATGGGACTCGTGGTCGACACCCCGGCCGGCGTCGTGCGCGGTCGCGTCGGCGCCGACGGGATCGCCCGGTTCCTCGGCATCCCCTATGCCCGGGCCGGACGGTTCGAACCCCCGGGACCGACGATCCCCTGGGTCGGCGAACGCGACGCCACTGCGCCCGGTCCGCAGGCACCACAGCGGCCCGGCATGCTCGACCAGGTGATCGGTACGGCCGCCTGGCCGATGCACGAGGACTGCCTGGTGCTCAACGTCCACACCCCGGCGTGCGACGGCGCCCGACGGCCCGTCGTCGTGTGGATCCACGGCGGGGCGTTCACCAACGGGTGCGGATCGGCACCCTGGTTCGACGGTGCCGCGTTCGCCCGCAACGGCGACCTGGTCGTCGTGAGCGTCCACTACCGCCTGGGGCTGTTGGGGTTCTTCCACCTCGCCGACCTCGGGGGCGACCGATACGCCGCGTCGGGCAATCTCGGCCTGCTCGACCAGATCGCTGCCCTGCGCTGGGTCCGAGACGCGATCGCCGGGTTCGGCGGCGACCCGGACAACGTGACGGTGTTCGGCGAGTCCGCGGGTGGGGCGAGCGTGCTGTCACTTCTGGCTGCACCCGCCGCCGACGGCTTGATCCACCGCGCCATCGCCCAGAGCCCGTCGTTCGGGCAGCTGCGCAGCCGGGACCGTGGCGACGAGACCGCCCGGCTCGCCCTCGACCGGCTCGGGGTCGGTGTCGACGAACTCCACCGGTTGCACGACCTGCCACTCGACGCTTTGCTCGACGCCACGGTCGCGCTGTGGAGCGGTGCCGGGTTCGACGCCTTCGGCACCACCGTCGACGATCACGTGCTCTCGGATCATCCCACCGCGGTGCTCGCCGGCGGTCGGGCCGGGCACGTGCCGCTGCTCGTCGGTGCCAACCGCGACGAGATGCACCTGTTCTTCATGCTCCAGGCCGACCTCGTCGCGATGGATCGCGACGGCCTGCTGCGCCGGGCCGTCGAGCTGCTGGGCGCCGCAGCGGCGACCGTGGTCGAGCGCTACGAGGCGGCGCGCCCCGAAGCCACCCCGGTGCAGCTCGCCTCCTGGATCGCAGGCGACCACACCTTCCGCCTCCCAGGCCTACGCCTCGCAGACGCTCGCCATGCGCTCGGCCATGCGAGCTGGGTGTACCTGCTGACGTGGCCCACCCCGGCCTTCGGCGGGATCTTCGGTGCCTGCCACGGGCTCGACCTGCCGTTCGTGTTCCACAACCTCGACCAGCCCGGCGTGGCGCTGTTCACCGGTGACGGCCCCGAGCGGGCCAGCCTCGCCGACGACATGCACGGCGCCTGGCTCCGGTTCGCCCGGACCGGCGACCCGGGCTGGTCCCCGTACGATCCGGTCCGCCGTCCGACGATGGTGTTCGACGCCCCGTCGGCCGAATTCGACGATCCCGACGGTGCCGTCCGGCGGGCTTGGGAGGGAGTTGCATGACCAGGGCGCTGGTGCTCACCAAAGGCCACCCCTTCGACGGCCCGACCTTCGCGGCGATGTGGGATTCGCTCGCCGAGCGCGGCATCAGCTGGGAGCATGTCGAGCACCCCGACGGCGAGGTCCGACTGCACCCCGACCGCCTCGATGCCGATGTGCTGGTGCTCTACGACATGCCCGGGATCGGGTTCCGCCGGCCCGGCTTGCCCGTATTCGCCGAACCGCCCGCCGAGGTGGTCGAGGGGTTCGGTGCACTCACGAACGCAGGCGTACCGATCCTCGCCCTCCACCATGCGATCGCGGGCTGGCCGGCCTGGCCGGGCTACGCCGAACTGATCGGCGGCCGGTTCCATTACGTGGCGTCGAGCCTGCGCGGAACCGACTGGCCCGATTCCGGTTACCGCCACGACGTCCACCAAACCCTTCGCGTCGTCGACCCCGCCCATCCCGTCTGCGCCGGCCTGCCGGCGTCGTTCGATCTCGCCGACGAGACGTACCAGTGCCCGGTGTTCGAGTCCGACGTGACACCGTTACTGCGCACCGACGCGCCGCGCGGCAGCGACGAGCACTATTCGGCCACGCTTGCGATCACCGGCCGGATGTACGAGCGTGAGGGCTGGTCGCACCCGGAAGGGTCGAACCTCGCCGCGTGGGTCAAGCCGGCCGGTCGTTCGACGCTCGTCTACGTCCAGCCCGGGGACGGCCCGGTGGCCTACGGCGACGCCAACTACCGGCTCCTGCTCGGCAACGCGGTCATCTGGCTGGCGACCACCCGACCCTGAGCTCTCAGCGTCCCTTCCAGTCCGGCGGTCGCTTCTCGGCGAAGGCTCGCGGCCCTTCGACGAAGTCCTCCGAGCGGACCATGTCGGCGACCGCGGGGTAGCTCGCCGCCATCGCGGCCTGCACCCCGGCATGCTCGAGACCCTGGAGCACCGCCTGCTTGGACGCCCACACCGACATCGGCGATGCCTCGAGGATCTGTGCGGCCCACCGGCGGGCGCCCCGCACCGCATCGCCGCGTGGAACCACCTCGTTCACGAACCCGAGTTGCAGGCCTTCCGCAGCGCTCACCCGGCGACCGGTGAGGATCATGCCGAGCGCCTGCTTCTCCCCGATCACCCGCGGCAGCCGGTGGACGCCGCCCGCGAGAGCGGCGAGGCCAACGCGCACTTCGGGCAGTGCGAACACCGCGTTCTCGGCGGCGACGATGACGTCGCACGCCAACGCGATCTCGAAACCGCCGCCCATGGCGATCCCGTTGACCGCAGCGATGACCGGCTTGTTCAGATCGAACCGGCTCGTGATCCCCCCGAACCCGGCGCTCGGCTGGCCACGGCGATCCCCGCCCGAGGCCTGGTACTTGAGATCGTTCCCGGCGCTGAAGGCCCGGTCGCCGGCACCGGTGATGATCGCCACCCAGAGTTCGGGGTCGGCGGCGAACTCGTCGAACACCCCGGCCAACTCGGCGTTACCCGCCGGGTGGAGCGCGTTCATCACCTCGGGCCGGTCGATGGTGACGATCAGAAGGCGGCCGTCGGTCTCGGTCTGGCAGAACTGTCCCATGCACCCGGACCGTATCGGGGCCGGATGCGCTCAGCGGCCGAGGAGGCGGGCGACGGCGTCGACGGCGAGTTCGTAGCCGTGCATGCCGAGGCCCACGATCGAGCCCTTCGCGACCGGCGATACCACGCTCGTATGGCGCCATGCCTCCCGAGCATTCGGGTTGGAGATGTGCACCTCGATCACCGGACCGCTGAACGCTGCGAGCGCGTCGTGGAGCGCCCAGGAGTAGTGGGTGAACGCGCCCGGGTTCACGATGATCGCTGCGCACCGGGCACGCGCGGCGTGAACGGTCTCCACGGCGACGCCCTCGTGGTTGGTCTGCACCGCCTCGACGGCGAGCCCGTGACGCTCGGCAGCGGCCACGGTGGCGGCCGCGTAGTCTTCTACGGTCGCCGTACCGTAGATGTGTGGTTCGCGCTGGCCGAGCAGGTTCAGGTTCGGCCCCTGCAGGAGCAGGATCAGCGGTATTTCTGGCAGGAAGCCCCCGAGGCCGACGTCGCCCTCGGCGTGACCGGCGCTCATCGGCCCCGCCCCATCCGCTCCAGCGCTTCGCGCACCGCCGCCTCGGGCACACCGCTGACCGGCTCCACCCCGGCGGGGCCGTCGAGCACGAAGGTGAGCCCGTCGATCGCCTTCTTGTCCCGTCCCATGAGCGTCACCAGCCCGTCGTGGTCGTAGCCCACCGGAAGGTGGGCCGTGAGGTCGTAACTGCGCACCACGGCTTCGTGCTCGGCCACCCGCTCGTCGTCGATGCGGCCGAGCACCCGCGCGAGGTGGGCGGCGTAGACGAGTCCGATCGCCACCGCCTCACCGTGACGAAGGTCGTGGTGTCCGGCGATCTCGAGTGCGTGCCCGAGCGTGTGCCCGTAGTTCAGGATCGCCCGGCGGCCACCTTCGCGCTCGTCGCCGGCGACCACCTCGGCTTTGATCTCGGCGCACCGGGCGATGCGCTCGGCGAGGGGCACGGCGAGCAGGTCGTCACCGGTGAGGAAGTGGTACTTGGCCATCTCCCCCACCCCGCACGCCCATTCGCGCGGTGGCAAGGTCGCAAGCACTTCGGTGTCGCACAGCACCGCGGCCGGCTGCCAGAACGCGCCGACGAGGTTCTTGCCTTCGGGCAGGTTGACCCCGGTCTTGCCACCGATCGCTGCGTCCACCATGCCGAGCAGCGTCGTGGGCACGTGCACCACCGCGATGCCTCGGTGGTAGGAGGCGGCAGCGAACCCGGCGACGTCGGTGACAAGGCCGCCGCCGAGGCCGACGACCACGTCGCCCCGGGTCAGCCCAGCCCGGGCCATCGCCCGGCAGACGACCTCGATCGTGGAGAGGGACTTGTGCTCCTCGCCGTCACCGACGGTGACCACCGTCGTCGGCCGACCGGCATCGACGGTGACGGGGATCCCGGCCTGGGTCACGACGGCGACCCGTTTGGCCCCGGCCGGCAGCACTGCGGCGAGCTCGTGGCGCGCGCCCGGCCCCACGAGCACCGGGTAGCTGCGCTCGCCGAGCGCGACGGTCACGGTGCGCAACCCGCTCACGACAGGATCGCCTCCACCACCTCGGCGGCGTCGAGGTCGTCGACCTCGACGACCTCGTCGGCCACCTCGGCGTACCAGGCCTCGCGCGTCGCGGCGAGCCATCCGAGGTTGCCGACCGGGTCGCCGTCGAGCAGCGGCCGGTCCGTGACGTCGCGCAGCCGTTCGGCGAGCGTGTCGGGGCGGGCCCGCAGCCACACGACGACACCCCGCCCGTCGCGAAGCAGCGCCCGGTTGCCCTCGGTGACCACGATCCCGCCCCCGCAGCCGATCACCCCGGGTGCCACGGTGCGCAGCGCCGCGTCGAGCACGACACCCTCGGCGTTGCGGAACTCGGCCTCGCCGTGCGCACGGAAGAACTCCCGCACGCTGCACCGGGCGCCGATCTCGATCAGCTCGTCGGTGTCCGCGTAGTCCCGCCCGAGGCGATCGGCGAGCGCCCGCCCGACGGTCGACTTGCCGGCGCCCATCATGCCGACGAGCACCACGTGACGGACCGGGTCGATCATGCCGGGCGGTGCTGATCGGCCAGACCGGCGACGAAGGCCTCGGCGTTGCGGACGAATTCGGCGAGCGAGTCGCCACCGAACTTCCGTTGCGCCTCGGTGGCGAGCACGAGCGCCACCATCGTTTCGGCCACGACTCCCATCGCCGGCACGGCCGTGACGTCGGTGCGCTCCTTGAACGACACCGTCTCGGCCTTGGTGACGACGTCGACGGTCTTCAGCGTCGGCCGGTTCAGCGTTGCGAGCGGCTTCATCGCGGCGCGTACGACGATCGGCTCCCCGGTGGACATCCCGCCCTCGGTACCGCCGGCGAGCGACGACTCCCGCCGGTAGGCGCCCGCCGCGTGGTCCCAGACGATCGGGTCGTGGGCCTCGCTCCCCCGGCGGCCGGCGACCTCGAACCCGTCACCGATCTCGACGCCCTTGACCGCCTGGATCGACAAGACGGCCTGGGCCAGCAGGCCGTCGAGCTTGCGGTCCCAGTGCACGTGGCTCCCGAGGCCGACGGGCACGCCGTACGCGAGGACCTCGACGATGCCGCCGAGCGAGTCGCCGACTTTCGCAGCGGCCTCCACCTCGGCGATCATCGCCTCTTCGGCGGCTTTGTCGAAGCAGCGCACCGGGGATTCGTCGACGGCACCGAGGTCCTCGGCGGTTGGGCGGGCGGTGGCCTTCGAGCGGGCGGGACCCATCTGCACCACGTGGCTGACGATCGACACCCCGACGGCGGCGACGAGCTTCTTCGCGAGCGTGCCGGCGGCAACCCGTGCTGCGGTCTCCCGGGCGCTGGCTCGCTCGAGCACGTCGCGTGCGTCGTCGAAACCGTACTTCTGCATACCGGCGAGATCGGCGTGCCCGGGCCGGACCTGCGTGAGTGGGGTGGCGGTCCGCCCCGGCGCCGGCGACATCTCGGCGTGCCACTTGTCGGAGCGGAACCATTCGGTGTTCTTGATCTCGATCGCGACGGGCGAGCCGAGCGTGCGGCCGTGGCGGACACCTCCGAGCAGCGTGACCTCGTCGGCCTCGAACCGCATCCGAGGGCCGCGGCCATAGCCGAGGCGCCGGCGGGCCAATTCGCCCTGCACCTCCTCCACGGTGATCGGCATCCCGGCCGGGAGCCCTTCGACGATCACGACGAGGGCCTGCCCGTGGGACTCACCGGCGGTCAGGTAGCGCAGCATCGGCGCAAGGCTAACCGGCACCCCGGCCCGGCTCCCGGCCGGCCTCGCTCTCGTGCGGGATAGGGTCCGCCGCATGGGGGACCCTGGATCGATCGAGGCGCGTCACGAGCGCGCCCTGGAAGTGTTCGACCGCTTCAACGCCGGCTCGGTCGACCCTGAGCGGGCGGCCCGGGCGATGGAGCGCCGCCTCGGTGCGCTCGGCACTTTTGCGGTCGAGTTCATCATGGGCGACCTCTGGTCGCGACCGCAGCTGTCCCGGCGCGACCGCAGCCTGGTCGTGGTGTCGGTGCTGATGGCCCAGGCCCGTGACGAGGAACTCGAAGCCCACATCGGCATCGGGCTCAACCACGGCCTCACCCGCACCGAGGTCGACGAGCTCCTCCTGCAGGTTGCCGCATACGCGGGCTACCCCGCAGCGATGGCCTCGTCCCGGCGGGTCGATGCCGTGTGGAAGCGGCTCGACGGCACCGACCGCGTCGAGGGCCGCCCGCCGGCGACGCCCAAGAGCGACGAGCAGCGTCGCTCCGACGGGGCGGACGTGTTCCGGACCCTCAGCGGACGGGCCGATCTCGGCGCCGACGCCGTCGCGACGCTGCTCGACGGTGCGCTGGCCGACGTCGGCGATCTCGCCCTGCGCTTCGCGTTCGGGGAGGTGTGGAGCCGTCCCGAGCTGAGCCGCCGCGATCGAAGCCTGTCGGTGATCGCGATCCTCGGGGCGCTCGGCGCCGAATCCGAGTTGTCCTTCCATACGCCGGGAGGTATCCGCCACGGGCTCACGCCGACCGAGGTCGACGAGGTGTTCGTCCAGTTGATCGGCTACGCCGGGTTCCCACGGGCGGTGTCGGGGCTGCGGGCCGCCCGGGCGGCGATGGCCCGGATGCCGGCCGGCTCCTGAACGAAGCGGTCCAACGGGCCGGGCGCGCCGAACAGGTAGCCCTGAACCAGATCGATTCCGAGCTCGCCCAGGACGGTCGCGTCCTCGGGGTGCTCGACCCCCTCGGCCACCAGCTCGCTCTCGAGAGACTGCGCGACACGGACCAGTCGCCGCAACCACGACAAGCGGTGCGGATCCGACCCGACCCCTCGCACGTAGGCCCGGTCGATCTTGACGATCTCCGGTTCGAGGATCACCAGGCTCTCCAGGCAGGTGCGTCCGAACCCGATGTCGTCGATCGCGATGGACAGGCCCAGTCCGCGCAGCTGGCGGACCCGCGGCAGCAGATAGCCCGGGTTGCCGAGGATCTGCTGCTCGCTCAGCTCCAGACAGGTCCGCCGACCGGCCAACTCGCCGGCGAGCCGCTCGAAGTCGTCCGAGCGGATCTTGAGCAGGGTGGACGGGTACACGTTGACGTGTAAGTCGAGCTCGGCGGGAAGCTCGGCGGCGGCCCGGAGGCACCGTCGAAGGCACCGCTCGTCGAGCAGGGTCAGCACCCCTTCTTCGACGGCGGCCTGGAAGAAGGTCGCCGGCGCAAGGCCCGACGGCAGTGCGCTGCGGCTGAGCAGCTCGACGCCGACCACCGACCGCTCCGACATACGCACGATCGGTTGCCCGACCACGGTGAGGGCCTGCTCGTTCTGTAGGAGCTCGATCAGGTCGCGGGTGATGCCGGATCCGGCCGGCGTCAACGATCCCGCAGCCGAGGCGTTGGTGACGCGGTTCTTGCCCTTCACCTTGGAATGCCGCAGCGCGAAGCGGGCGCGGGCCATCAGGTCCTCGAGACTGCGCACCTCGGGGTCGGCAATGGCGATCGCCACCGACACCGTCGTGCGGATCTCCACGATCGTCGATGCCACTGCCCGGGCGGCCACTGCGAGCCGCAGGCGCTCGGCGACCTGGATGGCCTCGGCCTCGTTCGCGCCCGGGAGCAGCGCAACGAACTCGTCTCCGCCGACCCGGGCCACGACGTCCTCGGGCCGCAGCGCGTCCCGCAGCCGCCCGGCGACCGTGGCCAACACCGCGTCCCCGGCCCCGTGACCCAGCCGATCGTTGATCTGCTTGAAGTCGTCGCAGTCGATCATCAGTGTCGCCAGTGGGACCCCGGTGCGCCGGAACCGGTCGAGCTCGCCGTCGAGCCGCTGCTCGAGGCCACGTCGGTTCAGCAAGCCGGTCAGCGGATCCGTGGTCGCCAGTTCGTGGAGCCGCTGCTCGGCTCGGACACGCTCGCTCACGTCGATGTGGAGCACCACCGCGTCGCCGAACCCGGCCGGAAGGCACTGCAGCAGGAACCACGAGGTGCCGCCGGGACCGTCGCAGGGGTATGCGAACTGGTAGCGCTCGAGCTCGCCGGCCAACACCGCCCGGATGCCCTCCACGATGCTCGCCGCGCTCGGATCGTTTGCGCACGCGTCGAAGTAGTTCGCCCCCACCCCCGTGCGGGCCGGGTCACCCCCGGCCTCGGCACCGAACCGCTCCCAGGACGAATTGGTGATCCGGATCGTGCCGTCGGCGCTGACGAAGGCGATTCGGGCGGGCACGGCATCGATCGCCCGCCGGGCGAGTTCGTGGTGACGCTTCGCGACCTCGACGTGGAGGAACACCACGACGATCCCACCCCCTCGCTCGGGCCCGGCCGCCACGATCCGCACGACCATCGGGCCGTGCGCGGTGTCCAGCCAGCACTCGCCCACCGGCGTGCCGGCCGCGACGGCGTCGATCGTGTCGAGGAACGCCGCCGTATGCGCGCCGCTCAGCACCTCGCGGATCGGCCGGCCGAGATCCTCGAGCCCGAGGCCGAGCACCGCCGGGGCCGTGCTCGAGAAGCGGCGGATCGACAGCCCGGCGTCGAGCTGGAGCATGCCGGCATCGGTCGCCTCGAGCAGATGGTCGATGTCGGCGTGCATCTCTTCGAGCGCCACGATCTTCGCCCGGTGCTCGGCATCCACCAGGCGGAGCTCCTGGTTGACGCCCTCGAGCTCACGGTTCGACGCCAACAGCTCCTCGTTCGCGGCGTGCAAGGCGTCATTGACCGCCGCCAAGCGATCCGCGAGCGCCGCACCGAGCGATCGCTCGCGAGCGAGTTCCTCGGCGAGCGCCGTGGACCCCGCCGGACCGGCACCGGGTGGGCCCGACGGGCCGCGACGCCCCGGCTCGAACACGATGACCACCGCGCCCCGGTCGCCCGTCGGGAACAGGCGCAACGTCCACGAGTCACCCGAGAGTTCCACCTCGCCCGAGGTAGCGGACCGGCCGTCCCGCAACGTCGAGGTGACTTCCTCGGCCACCCGGTTCGCGAGCGACCGCGGCAGGACGGTGCGCACGTCGACCCCAGGCTGCGCGAGCCACGGCCAGGGCAGCCGATCACGTTCACCGATCGAGCCGACGACCCGACACCCACCGTCCACGACCACGGCTGCGGGGGCGTAGCGCACGGCGAGGATCGTCGCCGCATCGGTCGCTGCGTCCGCCGGACGGCTGGGATCCGGCGTCGCCGGCCGCTGGGCCACCGACCGCCGTGTCCCGCCCGGTAGCCGGCCGGCTCGGTCCGCCCCGGCGAGACCGATGCGCCGGTACAGGCGGCGCCGGGCGTCGAGCGGCGCCAACCCCTCGATGGGCACGGCCGGGCTCTCGCTCGCCCCGAGCAACAACGCGCCGCCGGTCCGCAAGCCGCGCTGGAGTGCGCCGAGCACCTGTTTCTGCAGGTGCGGTTCGAGGTAGATGAGGAGGTTGCGGCAGCTCACGAGGTCGAGCTGTGTGAACGGCGCATCCCGGGTGACGTCATGTTCGGCGAACAGCACGACGCCGCGCAGGCTCCGCTCCATCTCGACGTCGCCGCCGAGGTCTCGCACGAAACGCCGATACCGGACATCCGGAAGGTCGTCGAGCAGGTGCCGGGGGTAGCGCGCTCGCGAGGCCCGCTCCAGCGCCATCCTGTCGATGTCGGTGGCCAGCACCTTCAACTCGACGCCGGTACGGCCCTGGCGGTCGAGCTCGTCGAGGAACAGCATCGCGATGGAGTACGCCTCCTCGCCGGTGGAACAGGCGGGCACCCAGACCCGCAGCGATTCCCGGTCCGTTGCATTCGCAACCAACGGCACCACGACGTGCTCTCGCAGCGCGCCGAAGACCTCCGGATCGCGGAACACCGTCGTGGTGCCGATCAGCAGTTCCCGGTAGAGCAGGTCGAGTTCGCCGGGCCGACCACCGAGCGACGCTGCGTAGTCCGCCAACGACTCCACCCCGAGGACGGCCATCCGACGAGCGGTGCGTCGCAGGAGCGGTTCGATGCGATAGCTGGCGAAGTCGACGCCCGTCGCCGCCCGCAGGCGTCGGACGATCTCGGCGAAGGGCGCCTCGTCGGCCGTCGGCAGGGTTCCGGCGACTTCTCGGCCGACCGTGCGCAGGACGGCCTCGGCGAGCGACCCGGCGGGTGCGACGAGATCGGCCAGTCCGGTGCCGATCGCATGCCGGGGCATCCCGGCGAACCGGGCGAAGGCCGGATCCTCGACGGCGACGAGCCCACCGGACTCCTTCACGGTCCAGATCCCTCTCGACCCGTCCGCGCCGGAGCCCGACAGCACGACCGCCACCGACCGGTCCCCCCATGCCCGGGCCACGGCAGCGAAGAACCGGTCGATCGGGAGTGCGAACGGACCCTCGCCGTTGCGAGCCCCGAGGGCGAACGCGCCATCACGGAACGACACGCAGCAGTGCGGCGGCGACACGTAGACATGGCCGCTGCGGGGGGCCACACCGTTGACCACCGGTTCGACCGTCCACGCAGTGCGCCTCGCCAGCAGAGCGACCAGCGCCGCGGTGGAATCGTCGTCCTGACGCTGGGCGACCACGACTGCGGCATCCGCGCCGGGCCCGAGCCGGGCCACGAAGTGTTCGAGCGCTTCGAGGCCACCTGCGGACGCGCCGACGCCCACCAGCCAGCCTGCGGGCTTGCGTACGGCCGCTCGAGCGGTCACTGTCGTGGTGTGCGGCATCCCAAGTACGAATTGTAGATCGTCCGACTCGCTCAGGCGTCGATTGACCACTGGAGGTGTTCGAGAATGCCCACCGACGACACCGACCCTGAGAACGCGGCGGACTTCGATCCCGTCTCGCCCGCCGTGCTCGAGAACCCGGCCCGCGCGTACGCGCAGCTGCGGGCCCGCTGCCCGGTGCACCGGAGCGACTCGCTCGGCACCACCGTGTGGACGGTCAGCCGGACCGACGACGTGCTCGGCATCCTGACCGACCACACCACCTGGTCGAACCGGTTCGGGCCGGGGGTCGGCTACTCGAACCCGGCGGTCAAGGGCGACATGCAACACGACGACCCGCCCGAGCACACCGATCGCCGCCGATTTGCGCGCGAGTGGTTCCGGCCGGCCGCCGTCGCTGCGCACGAACCGACGCTGCGCACCCTCGCCCGGGACCTCGTCGACGACCTCTTCCCCGCCGGCCGGGCCGACCTGCACGAGTCCTACGCCTTCGCGCTTCCCGTGCTCGCGTTCTGCGGGGTGATGGGCCTGCCCGTCTCCGACCGCTTCCGGCTCAAGGGTTGGGCGGATGCGCTGGTACTCGGAATGACCTATCCGGACCGAGCCGTCCAGGCCCGCCGGGAGTTGATCGCGTACGCGCTCGAGGCGGTGCGCGATCGCAGGACCGCCGATCGGGCGGGCCGGCCGGTGCCCGGCGGCCTGTTGTCGCATCTGGCACTCGGCTCCTACGGCGATGGCGTGATGCCCGAGGCCGAGGTGGCCAACGCCTGCCTGCAGCTGCTCGTCGCCGGCCACGAGACGACGACGTCGCTGATCACCAACGCCCTGTGGCGGCTGCTCGAACCCCGGAGCCGTTGGGAGCGGCTCATGGCCGAGCCGGCGCTGGCCGCCAACGTCGTCGAGGAGAGCCTCCGGTTCGATCCGCCGGTGCTGTCGTTGTGCCGGACCAACAACGTTCCCGTCGAGTTGCACGGCGAGCAGCTGCCGACCGATGCAAAGGTGATGGTGCTTTACGCGTCGCCCAACCGGGACGCAGCGTTGTTCCCCGCACCGGACGAGTTCGTTGTCGATCGCCCGCTGCACGAGAGCCGGCGTCATTTCAGCTTCGGCAAGGGCATCCACCACTGTCTCGGCGCCGACCTCGCCCGGCTGACCGCCCGCGTCGCGCTCGAGGTCCTCGTGGACCGGCTTCCCTCGCTCCGGCTCGACGGCCGTCCGGAGCGGATCGCCGCCCCGTTCCTGTGGGGTCGGCGCACGCTCCCCGCCGCCTGGGAACTCCCGGTCGCCTGAACCGCTCCGGAGGCACACCTCAGGACTACGATGGACGCCGTGCGCGTCCGCCGGCCGAACGCCCGTCCTTTCCTCGCAGCCGTGGCCGTGGCCGTGCTTGCCGGGTGCGGCACTGCGGCGGGCGCAGGCTCGACGCCGGTCAGTTCGGTCGACGCCACCTCCGTTTCGACCGCATCGGGTTCCACCACCACGCCGCCGGCGACCAGCCCGGCTGAAGCCCCGATCCCGAAGACGGTGCTCGAGCGCACGCTCCTCATCGGCCACAAGGGGCCCGACGTGACCCGCCTGCAGGAGCGGTTGAACGCGCTGAAGTTCGACGTCGGCCGCCCCGACGGATTCTTCGGCCAGAAAACCCAATGGGCCGTCTGGGCCTACCAGGCCCTGATCGTCGGCCTGCGCGGCCGGGCGGTCGACGGCATGGTCAGCCCGCAGTTGTGGGACCGGATGCAAGAGCCGCTCGGGCTCGTGCCGCAGCGCAGCCACGCCACCCCCAACCGGGTGGAGGTGTTCCTGCCGGCGCAGGCCGCAGTGTTCTACGAGAACAACGCCGTCCGGGTCGTCACCCACATCTCCTCGGGCAGCGGCCAGGAGTGGTGCGCGCAGCCGGCCGTGGTGAAGCCGTACCAGATGGCGACCACGACGACGTTGCCCGCGGGCAAACGTCTGCGGCGCCAGTGCGGCCACTCGGTCACCCCGGGCGGCGCCTACACGATCTACCGCAAGGAGCCGGGCTGGTGGGACATCCCGCTCGGCCGGGTCTACAACCCGCTCTACTTCAACCGGGGCATCGCCATCCACGGCTTCGAGGAAGTCCCCCGAACGGCAGCCTCCCACGGCTGCATCCGGATCCCGATGCACGTGAGCGAGTACGTGTACGACATCTACTCCTCGGGCGACGCCGTGTTCGTGTTCGACGGCGAACACGAACCGGAGTTCTACGGGGCCCAGCCACCGCCCGAGGACACCCCGGACCCGCTCGATGTCGGCGACGACGTCTGGCCCCCGGTGCCGGCGGCCGAGCGGGCCGCCGGCGAACGGGCCCTGGCCGAGAAGACCGACAAGGCCGGCGAGGACAGGCCGGCGACCACAGCCGGGCGCCCGACGTCGTCCACCCGACCCTGAGGGCTCGCTGCTTGCGGTGCCGGGGTTACGCTTCGGTACGGTGAGCGCCTGGGATAGCCCGAGGAGGAATCCATGAAGGTTCCGGTGTCCGGATCGGACGGCGTGCTGGTGCTCACCGAGGCCGGGCCTCGCCTGCTCGGAGCTCGGTGCACCCGTTGCGGCAACCACGTGTTCCCCGTTCAGAGCGGCTGCCCGAAGTGCACCGGCGACCAGATGGAGACCGTCGAGCTCGGCACCCGCGGGACGCTGTGGGCGTGGACGGTGCAGGGGTTCCCACCGAAGGCACCGCCCTACATCGGCGAGACCGACCCCAAGAAGTTCCGGCCCTACGGCGTCGGCTACGTCGAGCTGCCGGGTCAGGTGAAGGTCGAGGCCCGCCTCACCGAGGCCGATCCGGCCAAGCTCACCGCCGGCATGGCCATGGAGCTGGTCCTCGACACGCTCTCGACCGACGCCGAGGGCAACGAGATCGTCACGTTCGCGTTCGCACCCGTCGCCGGCTGATCCCGGCACCCACCACAGGAGAACACCACCATGAGCGATGACGTCGCCATCGTCGGGATCGGCATCCACCGCTTCGGTCGCACCGACGGCGTGTCCGGGCAGGACCAGGGGGTGATCGCCGTGCGGCGAGCCCTCGCTGACGCCGGGGTCGGCTGGGAGGACATGCAGTTCGCGTTCGGAGGTTCGGCCGCGGCCGGGGCCGCCGACACGATGGTCTCCAAGCTCGGCCTGACGGGCTTGCAGTTCATCAACGTCGCCAACGGCTGCGCCACCGGCGGTTCGGCGTTGTTCAGCGCCTACTCCACGATTCGCTCCGGCCTGTACGACATCGGGATCGCAGTCGGCTTCGACAAGCACGAGCGCGGCGCGTTCCGGGTGGGCGGTACGAACTGGTACGGCGCGTCCGGCCTGGCGCTCACCACGCAGTTCTTCGGCATGAAGATCAACCGGTACATGGAGCAGTACGGGATCTCCCAGAACACGCTGGCCAAGGTCGCAGCAAAGGCCAGCCGCAACGGGGCGATGAACCCGATGGCGTGGCGCTCCAAGCCGCTGTCGGAGGAGGAGATCCTCAACTCGCCGATGCTGTCGTACCCCTTGACGCAGTACATGTTCTGCTCGCCGGCCGAGGGTGGCGTGGCCCTCGTGCTGTGCCGGGCCGACATCGCCCATCGCTACAGCGACAAGCCGGTCTTCCTGAAGGCGGCCGCCGTGAAGTCCCGCCGGTTCGGCAGCTTCGAAGTGCTCGCCCCGTCGTTGTCGATCGAGTACGGCGTCGGCCCGACGGTCGATGCGTCGAAGGCGGCGTTCGAGATGGCCGGCATCGGGCCCGAGGATGTCGACGTCGCCCAGCTGCAGGACACCGAGGCCGGCGCCGAGGTGATGCACATGGCGGAGAACGGGTTCTGCGCTGACGGCGACCAGGAGCTGATGATCCAGTCCGGCGAGACCGAGATCGGTGGCCGCCTGCCGGTCAACACCGACGGTGGCTGCATCGCGAACGGTGAACCGATCGGGGCGTCCGGACTGCGTCAGGTGTACGAGAACGTGCTCCAGCTCCGGGGCGACGCCGGCAACCGTCAGGTGCCGAACAACCCGAAGGTTGCCTACACGCACGTCTACGGCGCGCCGGGCATTTCGGGCGTCACGATCCTGGCCCGCTGAGCGCGGCCGTGCGAGTCCCGGTCCTCGACGAGGCCAGCGGCGTGGCGAGCGCGCTCGCGGACAACCACGCCGCGGCCTTGGCCGCCGTCGAGCCTCGCCTGCTCGAGATCGCCCGGCTGCGCATCGCACAGTTGCTCGGCCACCTCGACGAGCTGTCCTGTCGTACTCCCGGCCCCGCCGGGCCGGTGCTCGAGGAGGACACGGTCACAGCCCTCTCGTCCTGGCCCTCGTCGGATCGTTTCGACGACCGGGATCGGGCGGTGCTCGCCTTCGTCGAACAGTACGTGCTCGACGTAGCGACGGTCACCGACGAGCAGATCGCAACGCTCGTCGAGCACCTGGGGGCCTCGGGCGTGAGCGATCTGGTGCACGGCGTGCTCGTCGTCGAGCAGCGCATGCGCCTCACCCTTGCCTGGCAACGACTCGGTCTGGAGGCCACCGCATGACCGTCCGCTCGCACCGGATCCCTCCGACCACCCCGGGCGCGGTACCGCTACGGCGGGCGCTTCGCGACTGGCAGGCCGCCGTGGTCCGCCTGGACGCCGTCGACCCGGTCACCACCGAGTTGGTGCGGCTGCGCTGCGCGTCGCACCACGACTGCCGAACCTGACTGTCGGTGCGCCTGGCGGTCGCCAGGCACGACGGTCTCGACGAGACCATGGTCGCCAAGGTCGATCGTTGGCGCACCAGCGACCTGCCCGACGCGCAGAAGGCGGCGATCGAGTTGGCCGAGTGGCTGATGACGCAGCCCGGGCAGATTCCCGACGAGCTGGTCGGCCGGCTGCGGGCGCACTTCAGCGACGCCCAGCTCGTCGAGCTCACCGTCGACGTCATGAAGTGGAACTACCAGAAGGTGACCGTGGCCCTCGGCACCGACGACGAGGTGCGGCCCGGGGAACTCGTCGATCTGATCTTCGACGAGCAGGGGCACTGGGTCCGCCCCGGCTGAACCCCATCGATTCGCCGGACCGGGGGTGACCGCCGTTTCCGGGTGACCCTTCCGGCGTGGCAGGCTCGGTCGATGGATCCCACGCCTGACGTGCTGCGCGACCTCCACCGTCGCATGGTCCGCATCCGGTTGTTCGAGGAGGCGGCCGGCCGCCTCGCCGAGGCCGCCAAGCTCCCCGGCTTCCTGCACCTCTACGTCGGCGAGGAGGCCGTGGCGTCCGGGGTGTGCGCGCACCTGAGCGACGCCGACCGGATCACCTCCACCCACCGCGGCCATGGCCACCTCGTGGCCAAGGGCGGTCGGTTCGCCCCGATGATGGCCGAGCTGATGGGCAAGGCCACCGGGTATTGCAACGGCAAGGGCGGTTCGATGCACATCAGCTCGCTCGAACTGGGGATGTTGGGCGCCAACGGGATCGTGGGTGCCGGGTCCCCCATCGCCGTCGGTGCGGCGTTCGCGAGCAAATACCGCGCCGACGGCACCGTCGCCGTGGCGTTCTTCGGTGACGGCTCGACGAACATCGGCGCCTTCCACGAGGCCGCCAACATGGCCTGTGCGCTCAAGCTGCCGGCGGTGTTCGTGTGCGAGAACAACGAATACGGCGAGTTCACGCCCCGCTCGAAGACCATGGCGATCACCGACATCGTCGACCGGGCGGCCGGCTACGGCATGCCGGGCGTGATCGTCGACGGCATGGACGTCGTCGCGGTCCACGAAGCGGCGGGTGAGGCGATCGCTCGGGCCCGCGCCGGCGAGGGCCCCTCGCTCGTCGAGGCCAAGACGTACCGGTTCTTCAACCACCACGGCGTGCAGAACCTCGGCCTCAAGTACCGCAGCGACGACGAGGTCGCGCAGTGGCGCCAACGCGATCCGATCTCGTTGCTGGAGCAACGGGTCCTCGCCGACGGGTCGCTCAGCCAGGCAGACCTCGACGCCACCTGGGCCGACGGGCGCGCCGAGATCGACGACGCGATCGCATTCGCCGAAGCGAGCCCGCTGCCTGATCCTGCAACCCTGCTCGCCGACGTCTACACGGAGACCCTGCGATGAGCGCCCCCACGACCGACGTCCGCTCCCTCACCTACGTCCAGGCCTTCAACGAGGCCGTCCGCCAGTGCATGGAGGCCGACGACTCGGTGTTCTGCGCCGGAGAGGACGTCGGCGCCTTCGGCGGCGTGTTCGGCAGCTTCGCCGGCCTGCAGGCCCGCTTCGGCGAGCGTCGGGTCGTCGACACCCCGATCAGCGAGCAGGCGATCATCGGCCTCGGCGTCGGTTCGGCGGTGTCCGGCCTGCGTCCGATCGTCGACATCATGTTCATGGACTTCCTCCTCGTCGCGCTCGACCAGGTGGTAAACCAGGCGGCGAAGCTCAAGTACATGTTCGGCGGCAAGGCCACCTTGCCGTTGACGATCACCACCGCCGGCGGTGCCGGGCGGTCCGCCGCCGCCCAGCACAGCCAGAGCCTCGAGGCGATCCTGTGCCACGTCCCGGGCCTGAAGGTCGTCTACCCGTCGAACGCGTACGACATGAAGGGCCTGATGGTGTCCTGCATCCGGGAGGACAACCCGACGGTGATGGTGAAGCACAAGCGCCTGCTGGGCGCCAAGGGGCCGGTGCCCGAGGAGTGCTACGCAATCCCGCTCGGCGTCGCCGAAGTGAAGCGACCCGGCCGTGACGTCACCGTCGTGGCGTTCGGCCGCATGGTCGACGAGTCGATGCGGGCCGCCAAGCGGCTCGCCGAGGACGGCATCGAGGTCGAGGTGATCGACCCGCGCACGCTCCAGCCGCTCGACACGGCGACGATCGTGGAGTCGGCGAAGCGGACCAACCGGATCGTCGTGGTCCACGAGGCCGTCCGCTTCGGCGGTCTCGGCGCGGAGATCGCCGCCCAGATCCAGGAGGAGGCGTTCGACTACCTCGACGCACCCGTGGGCCGGGTGGCGGCGCCGTTCTCGCCGGTGCCGTTCTCCCCGGTGCTCGAGCAGGCGTACCTGCCCGATGCCGACCGCATCGCAGCTGCCGTGCGCAGCACCCTGCAGCGCGCCTGAGGCACGTGGGCGCCGTCGGCTTCATCGCCAACCCCTACGCCGGCAAGGACGTCCGGCGGCTCGTCTCGCTCGCGTCGCCGGTCTCGGACGCGGCCAAGATCGGCACCTTGCGCCGGGCGATGGTCGGTGCCGCCGAAGGGGGCGCCGATCGGTTGCTCGTCGCGGCCGACACCCATCACCTTGCGTTGCGGGCCGCCGAAGGCCTGGCGCTCGGCGTTGCGATCGAGGTGGTCGACCCCGGGTTGGAAGGTCGCTCGGCCGACACCCGGGGCGCCGCTGCGGCGCTGCGCGAGGCCAACGCGGCCGCGGTGATCGCCCTCGGTGGCGACGGCACCTGCCGCGACGTCGTGTTGGGGTGGCGAGACGTCCCGCTCGTGGCGCTGTCGACCGGCACGAACAACGTGTTCCCCCGTCCCGTGGAGGGCACCGTGGCCGGCCTGGCTGCCGCAGCGGTGGCGAGCGGGCGGGTGCCGCTCGCCCAGGCCGCTGATCAGCTCGCCGTGCTCGAGGTCCGCCGGCCCGACGGCGGCGACGACCTCGCGCTGGTGGACCTGGCGCTGCTGGAGGGTCGGTTCACCGGTAGTCGGGCCGTCTGGGACGTGAGTTCGCTGCGCACCGTCGTGTGCGCGATCGCGGAGCCCGATGCCGTCGGTCTCTCTGCGATCGCAGCGTCGGTGGTGCGGGCCCCCCGGGGCTGCGGCAGGGGGGCGATCGTGCACCTCGGGGCGGGCGGTCGCCCGTGCCGGGTGGCGATCGCGCCCGGGCGGTTCGAGACGGTCGCCGTGCGCGACGGTGCCGCCCTCGAACCCGGTGTACCGGTCGTCCTCGACGGACCCGGGGTGCTCGCGTTCGACGGCGAGCGCGAGCTCGTCCTGCGACCCGGGGAATCGGCCCGGGTCGTCCTCGCCTGCGACGGGCCCCGACTCATCGACGTCCCCCGCACCCTCGACCTCGCCGGACCACGCGATCCCGCCGGAGAAAGGCACGTGCCATGAGCGTCACGTTCGCCATGCCCAAGCTCGGCCTCACCATGGAGGAAGCGACGATCGTCGCCTGGCTCGTGGACGACGGCGCCGAGGTCGTTGCCGGTGCACCGATCGTGCGCATCGAGACCGACAAGGTCGAGACCGAGGTGGAGTCGCCCGCCAGCGGGATCCTCCGCCAGACCGGCCAGGTCGGAACGACCTACCGGTGCGGCGACCCCCTCGGCACGATCGGCGCCGACGAGCCCGCCGCGCCGGTCGAACCCGCTGCGGTGGCCGGTCGGTTGGTGGCCAGCCCGAACGCCCGGCGCGTGGCCCGCGCCCTGCGCGTGGACCTGGCCGGGGTCACCGGCACCGGGCCCGGCGGGCGCATCGTGTCCGAAGACGTCGAAGCAGCCGCCGCCGCACCTGCGGCAGCTCCGGATGCCGGCCCGACACCGCTCGAGTCCAAGATCCCCTCGCCCGGGGCGCCGGCCGAGTCCGGGGTGCCCGCCAGCCCGGCGGCCGCGCAACTCGCCGACCTGCTCGGGGTGGACCTCGCCGCCGTGACGGCCACCGGCAGCGACGGGCGCATCAGTCGCCAGGACGTCGCCGACCATGCCCGGGCCCGCCTCGCCGACCCCGTGGCACCGGCCCTCGCTCCCGTTGCCGCTCCCGCCCCGGCCCCTGTGCCGGCCGCGACGTCGCCTGCTCCCCCCGACCGCCAGCTCATCCCGCTCCGAGGCATGCGGGGCACGATCGCCCGGCGCATGCACGCGTCCCTGCAGCAGATGGCCCAGCTCACGTTGACCATGGACGCCGAGATGGACGCCCTGTCGGCCCATCGCGAGGCCCGTGGCGGTGACGGGGTCGCCGCCGGGTTCACGGCCTACGTGATCGCAGCGTGTGCCCAGGCGTTACGGGCGCATCCGATCGTGAACTCCACGGTCACCGACGCGGGCATCGAGCTCATCCCCGACATCCATGTCGGCATGGCCACGGCCGTGCCCGGCGGGCTCGTGGTCCCCGTCGTGCACCACGCCGACCGCCTCCGGCTCGATGCGATCGGCGCCGAGACGGTGCGGCTCGCCACCGCCGCCCGCTCGGGAACGCTCAGCGTCGACGACGTCGAGGGCGGCACCTTTGCCGTCACGTCGCTCGGGATGTACGGCGTGGACGGCTTCACGCCGGTGATCAACCCGCCCAACGCAGCGATCCTCGGTGTCGGACGGGTGCGCGACGACGTCGCCTGGACCGGCGACGGATTCCGCCGTGTCCGCCGGCTCACGCTCAGCCTGACATGGGACCACCGGGTGCTCGACGGCGCCCCCGCCGCCGAGTTCTGCCGGTCGGTCAAGGGGCTGTTGGAGAACCCGGACGCGCTGGGCTGACCGCACCGGCCCGCCTCGCCAACTCGGCCACGGCCGCCGCTCGCATCACCGCTACGGGCGGCGCCACCCCGGTCCATCGCTCGAAGGCCCGGGCGGCCTGGTGCACCAACATGCCCAGCCCGTCGACACAGGACGCGCCACGGGCCCGTGCGGCGGCGAGCCA
Organism: Acidimicrobiales bacterium; assembly: GCA_040382215.1. Lineage (GTDB taxonomy): Bacteria > Actinomycetota > Acidimicrobiia > Acidimicrobiales > Ilumatobacteraceae > JBEIFW01. The sequence continues at coordinate 2,864 of JBEIFW010000032.1, read as the reverse complement.
CGCCGTCTCGAGCGGGTGGTAGACGAGATCGGCCACGACCTGCCCGGGCCGGAACCGTTCGGCCGGGCTGGGGAGCGTGCGATCGTCGCCCATCCCGACCGAGGTGGCGTTCACCACCACGTCGGCCGAGGTGACGTCGTCGAGCGTACCGATGCGGCCCACCGGCCCAGCCAGCGATGACGCCGCCGCGGCGCGCGCCTCGGTCCGGTTGACCACCGCCACGTCGGCCGCTCCCGCCAGACCGAGCGCCGCGACCACGGCACGAGCGGCCCCTCCCGCACCGAGCACGACGCAACGACGACCCGCAGGGTCGTGCCCCGCTTCGCGCAGGCTGTCGACGAAGCCCTCGCCGTCGGTGTTCTCCCCGGCGAGCCGCCCGTCGGGAAGCCGCACCACGCAGTTGCACGCACCCAACGCCAGCACGGATGCCGACGGCAGGTCGACGGTACGGGCCACGTCGTCCTTGTGCGGCATCGTGACCGAGAGCCCCTCGATCCCCAGCACCGTCACGGCCGCGAGCGCATCGGCGGCACGGCCCGGGGCGACCTCGAACGCCAGGAACACCCAGTCGAGACCGAGGGCCTCGAACGCTGCGTTGTGCAGCACCGGCGACAGCGAGTGCCGAACCGGCGAGCCGATCACTGCGGCGACGCGCGTCGTCGCCGTCGTCACGGCACCAACCCGGCGGCCCGGGCGACCGCCACGTTCGCCAGGTGCTCCTCGAGGGTCTGGGCGAACGCATGCCGCCCCGACGGGTCGACCAACACGTAGTAGAGCAGCGCGCAGCGCACCTTCGGATCCGGGCACTCGCCCTGGGGCAGCACCGGCGCAGGATTCAGCGCCGCTCGGATCGACGCCGACGACGGGCTGGCGATCGGACCCGGCGGCAGCCCGACGACCTTGTAGAGGTTGTAGGGGCTCTCGAGCGCCTTGAGCTGTGCGAAGGGCACCTTTGGATCCTGGCGGTAGTAGAGCGCCGCGTCGATCTCGAGCGGCATCCCGGCAGCGAGCCGGTTGTAGATCACCCGCGCGATCTTCGGCCGCTCCTCGTCGAGCTTGGCCTCCCGCTCGATGAGCGAGGCGATCACCAACGCCTGGTACGGAGACACCCCGACTTTGCGGGGTGCGTCGGGAAGCCCCTCGCGGGTGCCGACGAGCTCCATCTGCTTGACGAGCCGCTGCAGCACTCTCTTCTCGTCCTCGTTGCCCGCGATCTGGTACGTGTCCGGGAACACGAGGCCCTCGAGCGACGGTTGCCCCTCGGGCGAGAACGGGGAGCGCACAGTGCCGTCGGTCGCGAGCGCGAGAAACGTGTTCGCCGACAGGCGCGGGATCTTCTCCGCCAGGCGCTTGGCGAACTGCACGAGGTCGTATCCCTCAGGGAAGGTGACCCGGTCGTAGGTGAGCGCAGGCGGGGTCTTGAGCACCCGCAGCAGGTTGCCCATCGCGTCCATCGGCCGCATCGAGTACGACCCGGGCACCGGGTCGAACTCGCCCTTCCAATCGGCGTACCACCGGAACACCCGCTGGTCGGTGATGAACCCCTCGGCCTCGAGCCGGCGAGCGATCGACTCCAGATCGTCGCCCGGGCCGACGAGGAACGCGCGCCGCTCGTTCGAGCCGCCCCCGGGGTGGACCTGACGTACGAACCAGTACCCGACCCAGCCCCCGACGAGCAGGCCGATCACCAGCACCACGGCCACTGCGCTGACCACGATCTTGGTCCAGTTGCGTTGGCCCCGCCGGCGCTCGCCCTCGAAGTCGTACAGCAGCGGTGGATCGTCCCAAGGGTCGGTGTTCCACTCCTCGCCGGGTGACCGGGACGGTTCGAGCTGGGTCACGATCGCTCCGGCCCGGACCGCCGGCCGTCGAGCCACGCTTGCAGCATCACCGCCGCGGCGACCTTGTCCACCACCCGTCGGCGATCCTGGGCACGCAACCCTCGCTCGAACAGCACCCGATCGGCGCTCACCGTGGTGAGGCGTTCGTCGTGGGTCTCCACCGGCACGTCGACGACGCTAGCGAGCCGTTCGACCTCGGCGATGGCATCCCGGGCGGCACGGCCGACCGACCCGTCGAGCGACAGTGGCAACCCGACGACGACGACGTCCGCCTCCTCTTCGGCGACCAGCGCTGCGATCCGCCGATGGTCCTCGGAGCGCCGGCCCGATCGCTGCACCACCGTGAGCGGGCTGGCGATCGTGCCCGACCGGTCGGAGACGGCGACCCCGATCCGCTTGGACCCGAGGTCGAGGCCGAGGGCCCGCACGGCTCAGGTCAAGCCGGCGGCCGCACGTGCCGCCACCAAGGCGGCGTCGATCCCGGCCGGGTTCTTGCCCCCGGCCGTGGCGACGTCGCCCTTGCCGCCGCCTCCCCCGCCGACCGCCTTCGCGGCGTCCTTGAGCAACGAGGCAGCCTCCAGCCCGGACTCGGGCCGGACGGCGGCGACGAGCGCCACCCCGCCGGAGTCGGTGGCACCGATCAGCACCGCTGCGGTCACCCCCGGCTGGGCTCGCACGGCGAGCGCCAGATCCCGCAGATCGGTGGAGGTGCGGCCGTCCACCCGGGCCACGACCCGACCCTCGACCGCGAAACCGGCCAGACCTGCGGCCTCGCCGGCGGCGAGCCTGGCCCGCAACGCCTTCACCTCGTCGCGGGCCGCCCGAAGCTCGTCGAGCTTGCGCTCGATGCCCTCGACCACGGCATCCACGGTGACGTTGAGCAGCTTGGCGGCATCGGCCAACGCACGCTCGTCGCGCTGGAGAAGAGCGACCGTCCCGTCGCCGGTGACGGCTTCGATCCGGCGCAGGTTGGATCCGATCGAGCCCTCGCTGACGATCTTGATCGCGCCGATGTCGCCGAGC
>JBEIFW010000031.1:0-25529 GCA_040382215.1 Acidimicrobiales bacterium | reverse complement strand
CGGGCGGCCGCCCGCTCCCAGCAGGCCGGTCGTCAGGACAGCTTGGGCCAGGTGCGCTTCTGGCGGCGACGCTGGCCGGCCTTGCCCTTGGCCCGATGCTCCGTGAGCGCCCACGCCCGCCGCCAGCCCCGGTAGTCGGGCCCGGCGAGCGACGGCGTTGCGCCCTGCGCGGCGCGGCGGCGGGCCGACCAGTAGTCGGTGATCGACTCGTCGGCGAGGACCTCCACTGCGGCTTCGATCCGCGTGCCGAATCGGCGGATGTTCTCGCCCTCCTCGAGACGCAACGGCGCCCCGAACGTCACCTTGGTGCGCCCCCGCTTGGGCCGCTTCATCCCCTTGCCGAGGATGGCGCCGGTGCCGTCGATGTGCACGGGCACGATCGGCGCCCCGGTGCGCTCGGCGAGGAATGCCGCCCCGCCCTTGAACGGTTGCCCCCAGCCATCGGGGGAGCGCCCGCCCTCGGGGAAGATCACCAGGCTCCACCCGTCGCGGATCAGCTCGGCGGCCAGTTCGGCCGACCGGCGGTTCACCGACGTGCGGTCGATAGGGAAGGCGTTGAGCGCCAAAGCCGACGCCGCCCCGGTGAGTCGCGTTCCGAAGAAGTAGTCGGCCGCGGCGCCGACGACCATCCGATGCCGCCACGGCGGGGGGATCGCCGCCAGCATCAGCGGGGTGTCGAGGTGGCTGTGGTGGTTGGCCACGAAGATGCACGGACACGTGTCGTCAGCGTCGTCGGCCTCGGCCCGAAGATCCGCGAGGCGGTCGGTGCCGACCACCTCGGGATCGGCGATCGCCTTGACCGCCAGCTGCAACGGTCCGGCCAGGAGCGCCCGGCGCGTCGCCTGGGCGAGCGGGCGGCGTGCCCACTCGGTGTCGAAATCGGCCCCGGTGCGCTTCGCCACGGGCGGCACCTCGACCCCGCGGGGCACGGTCGGCGCCCGGTACGGGAACCCGACGCGCCCGACGACGGTGCGCACGCGGGCCGAGCCCTTCTGCGCGCTGGACACGGCCTTGGCCGTGACGCGCATGGCCGTCAGCGGGAACGGTTCCCCCGGTCGGCGGGCCATCGGCCTAGCGCACGTCCGCCATCATCACGGGCGGCGTGTGGAAGTGGGTGATGGTGGCGTTGCGACCGACGACGTCGGACGCAATCTCGAGTGCATCGTCCATCGACGAGGCCGGGGTGAAGCCCAGCCGGCGCACCGAGCGGGGCTCACCGCCGACGACGATGACCTTGCCGCAGTGCTGCATACCGTGCGAGCCCCAGTACCACATGTAGAACGGGTGGACGCCGTGGTAGGCGTAGCCGGTGCGATACAGGTGGCGGTACCACTCGTCGGTGGCGTAGCGCTCCTCGTACTTCTGCGACAGCACGTGCGGGTCGGTGGTGTCGGCCAGGCACTCCTCGAAGAAGTCGATGTAGCTCGGGTGATGGACAGGGTTGAACTCCCACGGCGTGGGGTGGCTCATGATCACCACCCCGCCCTCGCGCACGAGCGGCTTGCCCCGGTAGAGGTTGAAGAAATAGCCGAGACCGGTGCACATCACCAGGATCGGGTTCATCACCGAGTGCACGTTGTACGGGCAGATGTACGGGATGCCCATGGTGAGGATGTCGGTCTGGCCCTGCACCTCGACGAGCTGTTGGCGGTAGACGTTCTCGGTCGTCACCTTGTGGACCGCCTCGACCTCGCCGCACTGGATGGAGGTCATCTGGTGCGGCGCCTCGATCGACTGGAAGATCTTGCGGGCGGTGCGCGCCGGCACCTTGGCCAGCGACGTCGACGCCGCCACGAACAGCCCGCGGTCGCGCGCCGACCACTCCCACTCCCGCTTGCCCAGGAACTCGAACGGCGACGGGAACGTGTCGTTGTTCAGCGTGGTCTCGATCTGGAAGATCTTCACGCCGGCGTCGCGCAGCACCTTTCCCATGCGCCAGTTGGACTTGTGCAGCTCCGAGCGGTGCTGGTCCATGAACGAGTGGCTGGCCTGCATCGTGGCTGGGTTGTGGTGGTGGCGAAGGCTGCGGTAGCTGGCCAGCCCCGTGGCGGTGGACTTCCACCCGCCGTCCATGGCGACGAGGTTGATGTTCACGTAGACGAGCAGGTCGCTCTCGGCGGCCCGCTTGTTGATCTCGATCTCCTCGCCGTGGGGCGTGGTGCCGAGGTAGGCGAGGTTGTCGGGGTCCTCGGCGTCGTGCTGGGTGAGCAGGCCGCGCGGGGCGAACGCGTCGTACACCCGGTCACCGACGGCGTGGCGCAACTCGTCCTCGGTCATGCGCCGGTGCAGCGCGAGCGCCGCGATCAGCACCACGTCGTCGACACCGGCATCGGCCGCGGAGTCGAGCACCGCCTCGATGATCCGCTGGCGCAGGTCGGGGCGGCGCATCTTGGGCAGCGGCAGGCTCACGTCGTCGAACGCGATGGTGAGCTTCATGCCGGGGAACAGCAACGCCGACAGCGGGTCCGAGTCGATCGGATGCTCGAGCGCATGGCGGATCCGGGCGTCGACGTCCTTGATCGCCGGCAACGGCTCGGGCGGATAGATCACCCGGGAGCGTCCGGCGGGGAGGCGCTCGAGGCGGAACCCTTCACCGTGCCAGAACAGCGTCGGTGGGGTGGACCGGTCGACGTCGAGGACGAAACCAGGGCGGGGCATCAGCGTCCCTTCTCGGATCGCAGGTCGAAGCAGACCTTGACCGCGCCTCGACGGCCGGCGGTCGCGGCGTGTTCGAGAGCGGCCTTGTAGTCACGCAACGGGTAGGTGGCGCTCACCAGTCGCTCGAGGCCGGCGGCGGCCACGAGCTCGAAGGCGAGATCGAAGGTGCGGCGGCGCTCACCCGACGGGAGCGTCTCGGTGCCGTAGGCGTAGGCGCCCACGAGGCGGGTCTCGCGGTGCCACAGCGTGGTGAGGTTGAGCTTCACGCCCGCCGGCATGCCGACGAGGGTGACCTGGCCGCGGGGCTTCACGATGGCGAGCGACTCGGTGATCGAACCCTCCGAACCCACGCAGTCGACGACGGCGTCGGCGCCGCCGGTGAGCTGCTCGCGGTAGGCGAGCGACCCGGTGGCCCGGCGCACCGTGCGGGCCAGTTCGGGGGGATCGCACACCGTGGTGGCGCCGAGGGTGCGTGCCCACCTTTTCTGCTCCGGGTACCGCGCGGCGGCGATGATGGGGCCGGCACCGGTGAAGTGGCGCAGCGCCGCAATCGTCAACAGCCCCAACGTGCCCGAGCCGAGGACGACCACGGTGTCGCCGTCGGCGACCCCGGCCGCGAGCGCGGCGTGCACGGCGCAGGCGGTCGGCTCGACCATCACCGCGGCCTCGTCGCTCATCGAGTCGGGCACGGCATGGAGCTGGCTCGGGTGGGCCACCATCGCCGTCGACCAACCGCCGCCGGTGTCGCAGCAGAACCCCGTCTGCAGACCCGGTTCGAGTAGGCCGAACGCCAGGCGCTCACAGTTGCCGAGGTCCCCCCGGGCGCAGGCCGGGCACGGCGGGTCGATGGCGCGGGTGACGCAGCCGAGTACCGGTTCGACCACGATCCGGGTGCCGTCGGGGGCGTCGGCGACCACCTCGTGGCCGGGCACGAACGGGAACGACACGATCGGTTCGAAGTACCGCGACGAGGTGCCGTCGACGGTCGACAGGTCCGAACCGCAGATGCCCGCGAGCCGGGGCTTGATCGTCACCCAGTCCGGGCCGGGCAGCGCAGGCGGATCGTCGTCGATCAGCGCGAGCGGCCCGACCGCCGCACCCTTGCCGGGGCTCAGCGACCCGGCGACGAACGCCGCCGCGTAGCGCAGCGGCTTGCGGTCGAAGCGCAACGCTCTCATCGGCGGGCCTCCCGTGCGGGCTTCTCGCGCCAGGGGCGCCCGATCGGCAGCAGGGGCCGGGGCCCGCCGGGCGACTTCTCCCAGTGCTCGACGAGCCAACCGCGCTTGCGGGCGAGCGCCGCCAGGCGGGTCTCGGGGTTGACCGCCACGGGGAAGCCGACGGCTTCGAGCATCGGCAGGTCACTCGTGGAATCGGCGTAGGCAACGGAGTCCTCGAGCGAGAGACCCTCGGCGTCGCAGTAGTCGGCGAGCACCTGGGCCCGGGACTCCCCGGTCGGGGGCACGGTGGCCAGCTCGCCGGAGTAGGTGCCGTCGGGGCGCACGGTCATGTCCGCGGCGACGATCTCGTCGAACAACGGCCGCAACGGTTCCACCACGAACGACAGCGCGCCGGTGATGAGGATCGTACGGTGGCCGAGCTCGCGGTGGCGCCGGACCCGCCGGATGCCGGCGGGGAAGCACTTCGTGATGACGAGGTCGCTGAACAGCTCACCGACGTCGGTGGCGATCTGCTCGACGTCGGCGCCCTCGTAGCGCCGGTAGAAGGACCGCAGGAAGTCGGTGCGGTCCTTGCGGTCGAGCGCGAGCAGGCCGGGCGCCTCGCGCAGCGTGCGGAGCACGTAACGCAGCCGGTCGTCGGCGGGGAGGCGGCGGGTGGCGAGGTACGAGTACGACTCGACGACGTTCGACGCGATCAGCGTGTTCTCGAGATCGAACGCCGCAACGTGGCGAGCGGGCGCGAGCACGTTGTTGCGCAACCGGGTGGCGCGGTCCTCGGTGCGGGACTTGCCCGGCGTGGTCTTCACCCGGGCGTGCTCGACGACGGAGGGCAGGTGGACCTCGGCGATGTAGCGCGGCCAGTCGATCACCCGGGGGTCGAAGCCGAACGCCGCGCGGTCGGCACCGTCGAGGCCGTCCCAGACCGCGAGCAGGTTGTCGACCGCGTAGATCGCCTCGCACTCGGCGTAGGCGCCGTAGAGCTCGACGTAGGTGAGGGCCCGCTGGACCTCGAGCTTGCGTTCCTCGAGTTTGGCCGACCACGCGGCCTGTGTGCCGCGCAGCGGCAAGGCCTGCAACAGCTTCTCGCCCCGATCGATGAGGGATTCGGCCCGCTTGAGCTGACCCTGCACCTTGCCCCGGCCCGGGAAGCTCCACTCGGGCACGACGATGGGTTGGCCTTCGGCGTCGTACAGCGGGTGCTCGACGAACCAGGCCTGCACGTTGTCGACAAGGACCTTGTAGCGCAACGGGTTCGCCGAACCGGACGCCACCTGGGTGATGCGCGGGGCCCGCTCGGGGCCGAGGGCCGCGACGGTGATGCAGGCGGCGACGACCATGTCGACCGGGATCACGTCGACGGTGCCCTCGGGCACGCCGGGGAACTGCTTGAGCAGTCCGCGGGCGTAGGAGATGATCACCGGCTCGGCCATGCGGAACCCGCGGATCCAGCCCGGACGGGGTTCGGCGAGCGCGGACTCGATGATCGACGGGCGCACGATCGACACCGGCACGTCGCCCTTGGACTCCATGAGCGCCTGCTCGCCGAGCGACTTCGTGAAGGCGTAGGCGTCGGGCCAGCCGACCGAGGCGGCCCGGGTGCGGCCGGCCTCGACGAGGCGGGCCCGGACCCATTCCTGGCGCAGCGCCTCGGTCTTGGCGCCCAGCGCCGGGGCGCCGGCGGCGCCGAGTTCACGGCGGGCGCCCTTGCGGAACTGGGCGAGCTGGTCGGGGGTGCGGCTCTGGGCGTCGAGGTCGCTGCGCAACCGACGCGACGCGGCGACCTCGGCCCGCCACGAGACCCCGACGTCGAACGGGCCCTCCGAGACCAGCGCCTCGGGCGCACGGCCCCGGCGGTTACCGGCGACGTAGCACGTGGACACTGCGACGACGTGCGGGGTGACGCCGAGCGACTGCAGCGTCTGCGCGATGCGGGTGGGGCCGAGCAGGTTCACCTCGACGGCGGAATCGAGCGGCGAGTCGAACGCCACGGTGGCGGCGGAGTGGATCACCACGTCACAGCTCGCGAGGATCGCTCGATCGGCCTCGTTCAGGCCGAGCCCGTCGGTGCCGACGTCGCCGGTGATCACCTGGATCCGGCGGGCGGCCATCGCCTCGAACGCCTTGGCGCCGGCCTTGACGTCACCGCCGCCGAGGTCGGCTCGCAGTCGGTCGAAGGCGTCGTTGCGCAGGATCTCGCGGTGGACGCGCTGGGCGGCGCTCGAGCGCTTCCCGGCTCGTACCAACAGCACGAGCTCGCAGTCGGGTACGCAGCGCAGCAGCCGTTCGACGAGCGCCGTGCCCACGAACCCGGTGGATCCCGTGACGGCGATGCGCTTCCCGGCGAGGGCGTCAGCGATCACGGTGGAGTTGTCTACCATCTGGTAGGGATGGCGTCGATCACCGGAACCCGTGGGCGTACGAGGGCCCGCATCGTCGACGCCGCCCTCGAGGCGTTCGGCATCCGCGGCTACGAGGCGACCTCGCTCGATGCGCTCGCCGCCGATCTCGGGATCGCCAAGCAGTCGGTCCTGTACTGGTTCGCCACCAAGGACGCGCTGCTCGACGCCGTGGTCGCCCAGGCGGCGGCGTCGCTGGTCGACGCGATCGACGTGGCGCTCGCCCGGGCCCCCGACGAAGATCCGGTCGAGGTGGTGATGCGGGCCGTGTTCCGGGTCGCGGTGCGCCGGCCGGCGTTGCTCGGAATGGTGCGAGAGGTGAGCCGGCTCGGTCCTGAGGTCGCCGACCGGTTGGCGGCCGGGATGCGGCCGTTGCTCGACCGGGCGGTGGCGTTCTGCGAGCAGCGCATGGCTGCCGGGGCCATGCGTGGCGCCGACCCCCGCCTGCTGGTGCTGTTCGTGCAGGCCACGATCGTGGGCGTGGCCACCGAACGAGAGGCCCAGCGGGTCGTCGGCTGGGAGCCGACGGCGGCCGGGCTGGCCCATCTGCGGCGCGAGCTGTTCGCCTTCGTGCGAGCCGCCGTCGCGCCGGCCGGTTCGGCCGGCGGCGGCTCGCCCCTAGGGGGCCGGGGAGGACCGCCCGGTCACGGCACCGTCCGGCACTCTCAGCGGTAGTAGCCGATGACGTCGATGATCACCTGGGTGCCGCCACCCCCGCCGGCTTGCACCTTGACCCGTGCGTTCGAGTCGACGGCACTGACGGTGGTGACGGCGAGGGTCTGACCGGCGGCGAACCAGTTGATGTTCGACGTGCCGGGGAAGGTGACCGCGTTGGAGAACACCGACAGGAAGCCCCCGCCGATGGTGGCGTCGATCGTGAGGCTGATGAGCGCCCCGGTGGCGCCGGCGGGGACGGCGGCGGGCGGCGGGGTGCCGGTGATGCCCGTGGCGAGGCTGACGGTGCGCACGGCGTTGGTCAAACGTCCGTCGCCGGTGCGGGAGTCGTAGACGCGCACGGGTGAGGCGAGCAGGTGGAGCTGACCGGCGGAGGCCTGGCTCGCCACCTTGCGCAGCGTGCCCGGGCCCTGCGGGCAGTACCAGAGATCGCCCTCGTTGGTCATGATCAACTCGCCGGCGTTGTGGCTGATGGAGGTGACCTCGGCGACGGTGCCGGACGTCTGCAGGCGCAGCGCTGCGATGTTCCCCTGCAGAGTGGCGCCGTAGCCGGCGGTGCCCCGCCCGAGCAGGCCCGAGCCGCCGGTACGGGCGCTGTGGCCGTAGACGCCGATGGTGACGCCGCCGTCGTTGAGCGCCCAGCCGCCGACGGCGGACAGGTCGCTTCCGCCGGGGGGCGCAGACGTTCCGCTCTGCACCAACAGGCCCACGCCGACGCCCGGGCTTGCGGAGGTGGGGTTGTTGAGGCGAGTTGTCGCCGTGGCGTCGTTGTTGAGCTGCCCGAGCACGAAGTTGCCGCCGTCTGCTGCGGCGGCTGGACCGGCGGCAGCGACGACCCCGACACCGGCGGCGGCCGCAGCGGCACTCCCGACGGCCAGGTTGCGCAACAACGCCCGGCGGCTCGACCCGGCGGGCAACTCGACCACGGTCGCGTCGGTGCCGGTCGCTACGCCGGTCGTGCCGATCGCAGTGGTCGGGGCCGGCCCAACGGCGGCTTTCAGGGCGGTGAGTTCGGCCTCGAGGGCGGCGATGCGGTCGTGCAACTCGGACATGGGGTTCTCCTACCGGTCGGTGGTCCTGCGGTGGCGGTGGTGGCGCTCGACGGCGAGCCGGACGAGCTCGTCGAGGAGTGCCGGGTACGGCAGGCCTGACGCGGCCCACAGCTTGGGGTACATCGAGATCGGGGTGAACCCCGGGATCGTGTTCACCTCGTTGACGAGGAATCCGCGCCCGGTCTCCTCGTAGAAGAAGTCGACCCGGGCCATCCCGCTGCAGCGCAGCGCCCGGAACACGCTGACTGCGAGCTTGCGCACCTCGTCGGCAGCGCCGGCGGGCAGGACGGCCGGCACGATCAGGCGGGCACCATCGGTGACGTACTTGTCGTCGTAGTCGTAGAACTCGTTGCCCGGGACGATCTCGCCCGGCACCGAGGCGCGCGGCGAGTCGTTGCCGAGCACCGCCACCTCGATCTCGCGGCCGGCGACGGCCTCCTCGACCACGATCGTCTCGTCGTAGCGCAGTGCCACGGCGAGCGCCTCGCGCACGGCTTCGACGGACTTGGCCTTGGTCACCCCGACCGAGGAGCCCATGTTGGCCGGCTTCACGAACACGGGCAGGCCGAGGGTCGCTGCGATCTCGGCCGGGGTGCCGGGGCCGATCTCGTGCTCGGCGAAGGCCAGCCACCGGGCCTGGGGGAAGCCGCCGGCGGCGAGCACCTGCTTGGCCATCGCTTTGTCCATGGCCACTGCGCTGGCCAGCACGCCGCTGCCGACGTACGGCACGTCGGCGAGTTCCAGCAGGCCCTGCACCGTGCCGTCCTCGCCGAGGGGGCCATGCAGCAGGGGGAGCACCACCGTCGGCCCGTCGGCGGCGAGCACCGGGGCGGGCTCGATCGCAGGCCCCTCGGCATCGAACGCGTCGGGCAGCGCCGCCGGACCCTCGAGCAGCGCCTTGGCCGCGCCCTCGGCCAGCACCCACTGTCCGGTGCGGGTGATGCCGATCGGCACCACCTCGTAGCGGTCCGGGTCGGCCGCGGCGCACACGTGGCGGGCCGTCACCCGGGACACGTCGTGCTCGGCGGAACGCCCGCCGAACAGCACGACCAGCCGGGTGCGGGGCGACATGACGAGCACGTTACCGAAGTGCTTCGCTGGCTACGGTGCATGGTCCATGCGCTTCACGGCCGAGGAGATCGCCACCGCGACCGGCGGACGAGTCGTCGGGCCGCCGGCCGTCGTCGACGGGGCGTCGTTCGATTCCCGCAGCCTGCGGCCGGGACAGCTGTTCGTGCCGGTCGTCGCCGAGCGCGACGGGCATGGCTTCGTGCCGGCGGCGGTGGCCGCCGGGGCACCGGTCTACCTGACGGCGCAGGGTCCGATCGCCGGCGCAGCGGTGGCCACGGCGGTGGAGGTTGCCGACACGGCTTCGGCGTTCACGGCGCTCGGGGCAGCGGCGCGCAACCGGTTCGGGGAGCTCGTCGTCGGGGTCACCGGATCGGTGGGCAAGACCTCGGTGAAGGATCTGACCGCCGCCGCGCTCGGCGGGCGATACCGCACGGCGGCCAGCGAGAAGAGCTTCAACAACGACCTCGGGCTCCCGCACACGCTCGTCAATGCGCCCGATGGCACCGAGGCGGTAGTGCTCGAGATCGGGATGCGGGGGTTCGGGGAGATCGAGCGGCTGTGCCGCATCGGGCGGCCGACGATCGGGATCGTCACCGTGATCGGCTACGCCCACGTCGAGATGGTCGGCTCGATCGAGGGGGTGGCGCGCGCCAAGGGTGAGCTGCCCGAGGCGCTGCCGGCGTCGGGCACCGCGGTCCTCAACGCCGACGACCACCGCTGCATCGGGCTCGCGACGCGCACGGCCGCCCGGGTGCTCAGCTTCGGCCTCGAGGCGGGCGACGTGCGCGCCACGGGCGTCGTGCTCGACGAGCTGGCCCGGCCGTCGTTCGTGCTGGAGACGCCGTGGGGTCGGGCGCAGGTGCGCCTCGGGCAGTCGGGCCGGCACATGGCGGCCAACGCTGCGGCGGCTGCTGCGGCGGCGCTGGCCGCCGATGTGCCGCTCGAGGCAGCGGTCGCCGGCCTCGAGGCGGCGCAGCTGTCCCCGTGGCGGATGGAGCTCGGCCGCTCGGCGACCGGGGCGGTGGTCGTCAATGACGCGTACAACGCGAACCCGACCTCGCTGCGTGCCGCGCTCGAGGCGCTCGTTGCGCTGCCCGTGACCGGGCGGCGAATTGCCGTGCTGGGGGTGATGGCCGAGCTCGGCGCCGACGGTCCCCGCCAGCACGCCGAGTTGGGCGCCTGGGCGGTCGAGCACGGCGTCTCCGTGGTCGCCGTCGGCACGCCGTGGTACGGCACGTCGCCTCTCGCCGATGCCGACGCCGCACTCGAGGCCGTCGGCGCGCTCGGGCCGTGCGACGCCGTGCTGGTCAAGGCGAGCCGGGTCGCCGGCCTCGAGCGCCTCGCCGCCCACCTCCTGTCCCGCTGATCCGCCGACCCGGCCGGTGACGCGGCCGTTAGGGTTCGCCCCATGGGCACCTCGGGGGCGGTCGCCGCTCGCGTCATCTCGGCCGACTCACACGTGATGGAGCCGGCCGGCACCTATCGGGACTTCATCGATGCCGCCTATCGCGATCGGGCACCGCGGCTCGTGCACGACGCCTCCATGGGGGCGACGATGGTCATCGACCCCGGTTCGGCCCATCAGTCGTTTGTGCCGTACCCGATCATCGCCGGCGCCGGCGTCGCCTGGGACGAGTTGTCGCTCCAGGCCGGCACGGCGTTCGAGGACCTGCACCGCGGCGGCTGGGACCCCGAGGCGCGTCTGGCCGACCAGGACCGCGACGGCGTGTCGGCCGAGGTGATCTACCCGTCGACGGGGATGCTGCTGTGCAACCACCCTGACCTCGACTACAAGCACGCATGCTTCCAGGCGTACAACCGCTGGATCGCGGGGTACTGCGCTGCGGCGCCCGAGCGCTTGATCGGTCTGGGGCAGATCGCCATGCGCACCCCGGGCGAGACGATCGCTGACCTGCAGTCGATCGCCGCGCGCGGCCAGCGCGGCGGGATGCTCCCGGGGTTCCCGGGCGAGGCCGACTTCGACGACCCGCGCTGGGACGAGGTGTGGGACGCCCTCGTCGCGCTACGGCTACCGCCGAGCTTCCACATCCTGACGGCCGGGCAGTCCGTCGGCGGTGCGGGGTTCCGGGGGCCGAAGCTCAACAGCTTCCTGGGGATCATCCGCGGGAACCAGGACATCATCGGCGTGCTCACCTACGGCGGGGTGTTCGACCGCCATCCCGAGCTCCGGGTCGTGTGCGTCGAGGCCGACGCGGGGTGGCTGCCCCACTACCTGTACCGGATGGACCATGCCTACGGCCGGCATCGCAACTGGCTCACCGTCGAGTCGTTGTCGAAAGCCCCGAGCGAGTACGTGCTCGACCAGGTGTACCTCACGTTCCAGGACGACCGGGTGGCGTTCCAGACGGTCCACCTGATGAACGCGGAGCGGCTGTTGTGGGCCAACGACTTCCCGCATTCAGACTCGACCTGGCCCCGCTCGCAGGAGGTCCTCGCCGCCCAGGCCGGCCATCTGTCGCCCGAGGTGGTCGAACGCATCGTCCACGCCAACACGGCGGCGCTCTACGGCCTGGACGGCTGACACCCGGCAACCGGCGGGGCGGCGGGCGGGTCACAGGGCGCGGCGGGCGGCGTCGTAGACGGCGTCGCCGAGCAGGTCGCGCAGTTCGGATTCGAGGCGCACCACGACCGGTCCGTCGCCGACGTAGGCCTCGGGTGCTTCGGTGCACCACCACGCCATCGTCGCCCCACCCGGACCCCAGTCGTGGCGTTGCCAGGCTCGGACGGTGATCTCGGTCGCTCCGTCCGCGCCGATGCGCTCCTCGGCCCGGATCGGCAGGCGCGAGCAGGTCTGCGGCTTCCAGTGGACCGGATCGTCGTGTTCGACGACCGCTGCGAGGTGCAGCGCGCACCCAGCGCCGCCGGCAAAACCGGGCCGATTCAGGAACACGCACGCGCTGTCGACGACGGCCGTCGCCCACCGACCGGCGGGCCCGTGCCGGCCGACTACGGCCGCAACAGAACCCTTGTGCTGGAAGCGTTCGGACGGGATCGTGTCGGCGAGGGCCGCGATGTTGTGCGCTTCGTCGTCACCGGTGAGCACGACGCCCGAAGAACAGCACCCGTCGGCGAGCTCGGGTTGTGGCTCGTCGTGGATCCCCTGGCATCCGCGCCCCCACAGGCAGGTCCAGGTGGACGTGAGGAACCCGGCGTCGAGCCGCCAACGGGTGCGCCCGTCCAGGTCGGTGAGCTCGACGAAGCGGCGCGCCGGCGTACTCAACAGATCGACGCCTCCGTGAGCACCGCCACCGCCGTCGTGGCATCGGCCGTCGAGGTCGGACCCGGCATGGTCGTCGGACCCGGCATGGTCGTCGGACCCGGCATGGTCGTCGGACCCGGCATGGTCGTCGGGGGTTCGACGGCTTGGCGCACGAGTCGCCGCAGGGACGGGTAGTCCGGATTCGTCGTGTCGACGAACGGCGGAACGAGACCGAGGCCGCGGATGGCTTCGGTGTCGATCGAGTCGAACAGATCGATGAGGTCTCGGGCCTGGGCCGGCGAGAGGTCCGAGCGGACCGTCTGCTCCATCACGGCGACGAGTTCGCGATACCTGGTGAGCAGCCGGGCGGGGGAGACCTGCCGGGCCGCGGCGGCCAGCAGGCACCGTTGCCGGCTCATGCGGGCGTAGTCGCTATCGGCGGCGCGCGACCGGCTGAAATACAGCGCGTCGGTGCCGTCGAGATGCACCCGCCCCGGGCCGTAGAAGTCCTGGGCCTCACGGGTTGCGCCGAAGATCGGTCCCGGCCCGGGGACCGCCCGCGCGATCGTCAGATCGACACCGCCCAGCACGTCGATCAAGCGGATGAACCCGACCATGTCGACCTTCACGTAATTGTCGATACGGATCCCGAGCGCCTCGGAGACGGAGCCGGCGAGGGCACGCTCGGCCGCTTGCGGTGAGCCGTCGCCGTCGGTCGGCATGGACAGCACGTGGTCGTAGAGCGAGTTCGCAAGATCCGGCCAGCCGTCGGGAAACTTCGCTCGCAGGGGCGAGCCGAGCGGGAGCGGCAGGTTGCGGATGTTTCGGGGGATCGACACCATGGCGACATCACCGGTGGTGCGCCCGACCGACACGACGACCAACGCGTCGGTGCGAACCCCCGAGCGGCCCTTCTCCCCGTCGCCGCCGATGAGCAACACGTTCCATCGAAGGGGGCGAGGGGGCGCGGTCGTGGCCGGCGTGGTCGACGTCGAGGCTCCGCTCGCCGGGACGCTCGTGGTAGGTCGGGCCTCGGTCGATGCGGGCGCAGCGCCATCGGCGGCGGCGGCGGCGCTCGGCTCCGCCGCCACGGCGTCGCCGGTGAACACGGCGTCGATGGCGGCCGCGTGGTCGAACGCGATCCACGACCCTGCGCCGCTCACGAGCAACGGCAGGACCGCGACGGCCCGCACGGCGGCTGACGACCACAGCTCGCGCGCCGTGTCGAACATCGACACGGCGGCCAGCACGCCGAGCACGACGATCACGATGGCGGCACGACGAAGGAGCACCGGGTCGAGCGCAGTGCCGAGCGCCCCGGCCCGCACCACCCACCAGCCGAGGAGCGCCACACCGCCGAGCGTCGGGACGACGAGCAGCGCTGCGACTCGCCACTGCCGCCGCAAGGCCTGGGCAAACCCGGGCACGACGGCGGCGGCGGTCAGGACGCAGCGACGCAGCACCGGATCAGTTCCGTGGCACTTTCGACCAGGGGAGGTCCTTGTCGACGCGCGGCTCACCGGGCAAGCCGAGCACCTGTTCACCGAGGATGTTGCGCAGGATCTCGCTCGTGCCACCCTCGATCGAGTTGGCGCGCACCCGCAGGAACCCGTGGCGGGCATCGCCCCACGACTCGCCGGCAAGGGTGTCGGAGCGCCGGAACGTGTAGTCGTAGTCCACCTGGCCGGCGGCGCCGAGCAGGTCGACGGCGAGTTCGTAGATCGCCTTGTTGATCTCCGACAGCGCCAGCTTGGCGATCGAGCCCTCCGGACCGGGGTTGCCGGCCCGCCGGTTCGAGCCGGCCCGGATGTTGGTGAGCCGCAACACTTCGGCCCGGATCCAGGCCTGCAGCAACCGGTCCCGGGCGCCGGCGGTGCGGGCGTGCTCGTCGAGGGATTGCCACACGCGCACCGCCTCGGCGATCGGCCCCGACCCCCGCTTGGGGATCGAGCCCATGCCCGAACCGATCGAAACCCGCTCGTTCATCAGCGTGGTCAACGACACCCGCCAGCCCTCGCCGACCGCGCCGACCCGGCAGCTGTCGGGAATCCGCACGTCGGTGAGGTACACCTCGTTGAACTCGGCCTCCCCGGTCATCTGCCGCAACGGCCGCACGTCGACCCCGGCGGCACGCATGTCGAGCGCGAAGTACGTGAGCCCCTTGTGCTTGGGCTGGTCGGCGTCGGTCCGGGCGACGAGCATCCCCCAGTCGCCGAGATGGGCGAGGGTGTTCCATACCTTCTGGCCGTTGACCACCCACTCGTCGCCGTCGCGTACGGCCCGGGTGGCGAGCCCGGCGAAGTCGCTGCCGGCTCCTGGCTCGCTGAACAACTGGCACCACCGCTCGGCGCCGGCGTACATCGGGCGCAGGAACCGCTGCTTCTGCTCGTCGGTGCCCCACGTGCCGATCGTCGGCCCGGCCAGGTTCAAGAAGAACAGGCTCGGGTCGGCGGGCGGGGCGCCGGCGGCGCGCAGGCGCCGCTCGACGTGGGCCTGGTGCTGCGGGGCTGCGCCGAGACCGCCGAAGCCCACCGGGAACGACACCCAGGCCAAGCCGTGGTCGTACCGCAGCCCGCGGAACGTGACGGGGTCGGTGGCGGCCGGATCGGCGGAGGCGAGCAGCGCATCGATCGCGGCGTCGACCGTGGCGAGCGTCGGCCCGGCGGGGGCGGCGAGATCGGTCATCGCCTCAGTCCGACGACGGGAGGGCCTTGGCGCCCTTCTCGGGCAGCGCGTCGGCGCCGATCGACAGCGACCCGGCCCCGGGCTTGGTGCACAGGATCTCCAGGCCCGACTCGTCGAGCCCGTAGCGCTTGCCCATCAGGGTGCCGCCGGCGTGGCCGGGGTCGAGTTCGGACCGGGTGACCTCACCGCCGATGGGCGCCATCGGGGCGCCGCCGCAGCGGAGATCCAACTCGGTGACGGGGGCTCGCACCACGATGACCTGGGTGTCGCACGCGGTGCTCTGCAGGCGCTGGCCGGACTTGAGAAGCATCCCCGAACCTTAGATCGCACGAAGCCGGCGGAAGGCGTCTGCACACCGCTCCAGGCCGGCGTCGACCCCGTCCGCACCGGCGGCCAGCAGACCTATCCCGATGGCGTCGGGCCGGTGCCGGTCGGTCGCGGCGGCGAGGGCCGCCACGACCTCGGCCGGGGTGCCGCGCAGGCACAGCAGGTCGACCACGCGGTCGTCGACGAGTCGCCGGGCCGGGTCGGGATCGCCGGCGTCGAGTGCGGCGGCCGCCGCCTGCGCTGCGGCGCGAGACACCCCGGCGGCGGCGCGCAGGGCGTCGGGGCAGTCGACGAGGCCGTGCACGAACGACGGACGGGCCGCCTCGAGCGCGTCGGGATCGAACGAAGCCGTCAGGTGCAACGTGATTCGGATCGGGCGGACCGAGCGGGCCCAGGCCACGACGTCGTCGACGAGCGGCAGCGGGACGCCGGACACGAACGCGCCGTCGGCCGCTTCCGACGCCCACCGGTTGAAGCGCTCGCCACGGGCGCCGACCGCGACCGGCAGGTGGGGGACACCGAGCTCCGCCGCGGCCGCCCGGATCACCGGGAGGGCGGCGCGGCAATCGGTGAGGGGTCGCGTCGGGGCCAGCCCGAGCGGGGCGAGCGAGAGCCGGCCGCCCGCCCCGAGCCCGAGGGTGAACCGCCCCCCGGCCAGTTCGTGCACGGTGGCCGCCGCTGCGCCGGTGATCGCCGGGTGGCGCACGTACGGGTTGGTCACCCCGATGGCAAGGTGCAGCCGCTGTGTCGCGGCCGCCGCGGCGGCGCACACGGCGAACGGGTCGCGCGCGATGCCCTCGTCGCCCCACCACAGCTCGTCGATGCCGAGCGCTTCGGCGTGCTGCGCATGCGCGACGAGCCGGGCCGCGTCGCCCGAGGGGAACAACCACACGCCGGTCGCAGGCTCGGTCACGCCCACGAGCATGCCCTAGGGTCGCCGGCGGGGACGAGGAGGGGACGTGACGTCACAGCGTCAGACCGAACAGCGCGGAACCGAGCGCGTGCGGCCGGGGTTGTGGTCGGTGCCGGTTCCGATCCCGGACAACCCGTTGGGGCACACGCTCGTGTACGTCTTCGAGACGCCCAAAGGCCCCGTGCTGATCGACGCCGGCTGGGACGACGACGACTCGTGGGCCCACCTCGAGCGTGGCCTCGCAACCGCCGGGTTCGCCGTCGCCGACACCTACGGCGTGCTCGTCACCCACGCCCACCCGGACCACCACGGCCTGTCGGGTCGGGTCCGGGACGCGTCGAACGCGTGGGTCGCGCTCCACGACGCCGACGCGGCGCTGCTGGTAAAGATGTCCGGGCGCAGCCAGGAGCGAGCCGCCGAGGTCGCCGAGCGGCCCGATGGCGGCGAGCAGGAACGGGCCCCTGAACGGGACTACCGCGACGAGGTGGCCGCGATGCTGCTCGACGCCGGTGCTCCCGAGGACGAGGTGCGGATCCCGGCTGCGCCGCCGGCGGCCCGCCGCGAGCAGCGACCGCGGCATCGGCTCGTCACCCCGGACCGCTCGATCGTCGACGGTGAACGGGTCGACGTCCCCGGCTGGGTAGTCGATGCCGTGTGGACCCCGGGCCACTCGCCCGGCCACGTCTGCTTCCGTCTGCCCGAGCACGGCATGCTGCTCGCCGGCGACCACGTGCTGCCGACGATCACGCCGCACATCGCGCTGTCGCGAGGCGACCGCGGAGGCGACCCGCTGGGGGACTTCCTCGCCTCGCTGGCCAAGGTCGACACCCCCGACGTCGTCGACGTGCTCCCGGCCCACGAGCACCGGTTCACCGGTCTGCACCACCGGGTCGTCGAGATCACCGCGCATCATCACGAGCGGCTCGACGCACTCGAGCTGTTGCTGGCCGCCGGGCCCACGACGCTGTGGGACCTGGCCAAGGGCCTGCCGTGGAACCGGGACTGGTCCGAGCTCGGCCTGTCGACCAAGCGGGCTGCGGTGAACGAGACCGCCGCCCACCTGCGCCACCTCGTCGTGCGGGGCCGGGCCCGGCGCATCAAGGGGATCCGCCCGCTCACCTACGAACCGGTGGCCGCGCGATGACCGGGGCCCTGCCGAGTGCCGAGGCGCTCGCCGCCCGCTGCGCCGGCGACGGCGAACTGGCGCTGGCGGCCCGGCACTGGACCGGCGGTCTGCGCCTCGGGCTGGGGGAGCATCGCCTCGGTCTGCGGTTCGCCGACGGCCGTGCGCTCGCCGGGGATCCCGGCGAGCCGGGTGGCGACGTGATCGGGGTGTACGGCCCGATGTCGGTGTGGGAACTGGTCCTCGCGCCCACCCCGCGCCGGTTCTTCACCGAGCTGTCCACGGCCGTGTCGCTCGGGCTGGTGCGTCAGGGTGACGAGCTGTCGTGGTGGCAGCGGTATCCGGCGATCTCCCGTGTCGTCGAGATCCTGCGGGGCATGGTCTCCGGTGCTCCGGCGCAGGGAACGACCGCCGAGCCCGGCCGGGCGCCCGGCGAGCCCGATGCGCCGGTGGGCCGCTACGTGCACGTGCCCCTCGACGGCGTCGACCACCGGATCTACGTCGAGCAGGCCGGCACCGGCGTGCCGATGCTGTTGCAGCACACGGCGGGCTCGCATGGCGTGCAGTGGCGGCACTTGTTCGAGCGCCGCGAGATCACCGATCGCTTTCGCTTGATCGCGTACGACCTGCCGTTCCACGGCAAGTCGCTCCCGCCGGTCGGCGTCGACTGGTGGTCCGAGCCCTACCGGCTCACCCGCGACCGGGCGATGGCGCTCCCGATTGCGCTCTCCGGCCTGCTCGGCCTCGAGCGCCCCGTGTTCATGGGCTGCTCGGTCGGCGGGCTGCTCGCCCTCGACCTGGCCCGCTACCACCCCGAGGCGTTCCGTGCCGTCATCGCGCTGGAACCGTCGCTCAAGGTCACCACCGACATCGACACGTTGCACGGGTTCTGGCATCCGCAGGTGGGCAACGAGTTCAAGGCCCGGGTGATGCGAGCACTGATGTCGCCCACGGCGCCCGAGGCGTACCGCCGCGAGACCGAGTTCGCCTACGCCTCGGGCTGGCCCCAAGCGTTCCTCGGCGACCTGCACTACTACCTCGTGGACCACGACCTCACCGAGGAAGCGGCCTGCATCGACACCGGACGCGTGCAGGTGCACCTGCTCACCGGCGAGTACGACGCGAGCGCCACCCTCGAACACGGCCGCACCGTGCACGCTGCGATCCCGGGCTCGAGGTTCACCGAGATGCCCGGCCTCGGGCACTTCCCGATGAGCGAGGACCCGGACCGTTTCGTCGTCCACCTCCTGCCCGTCCTCGACGCGGTGCTCGCGTCGTCCTGAAGGGAGCCGTCCGTGGCCTTCGCCTCGCCCGTCCGCCCGATCACCGCCACCGATGCCGAACTCGCCGCCGCCCTGGCCGAAGCCGAGCTGCCGGCCCTCCTGCCGGCGTTGGCCCACCTGACGGGCGACCTGTCGGTACTGCGCGACCACCTGCGGCCTGACCCACTGCTGATCGCCGAGCCACAGGCGGGCTTCGCACCCGAACAGCAGGCCGAGATCCGTGCGATCGCGCTCGACGTGCTGTCCCGCTACCGCGACGCCGGGTGCCCGATCCCGCCGGTTCCCACGAGCGAAACCCTGGCCGCCATATTGGCCTTCGCCGTCGGACCGGGCGTCGACGTGGACGCCTACGTGCCCCTGCTCGAGGAGGAGCTCGCCGTTTCCGGCGAGGACCTGCGGGCCCCGGGGTGGCGCCTCGACGAGGCGGCGCCGGGACGTTCGTTCTCGGTTGCGATCGTGGGTGCCGGCATGTCAGGGATCGTGGCCGCGTACCGGCTGTCGCAGGTCGGGATCTCGTACACGATCTACGAGAAGAACGCCGACGTCGGCGGCACCTGGTGGGAGAACACCTACCCGGGATGCCGGGTCGACAACCCGAACCACAACTACAGCTACTCCTTCGCCCAGAAACACGACTGGCCGTACCACTACTCGCCGCAGCCCGTGCTGGCCGGGTACTTCCGCGAGTGCGTCGACGCGTTCGGGCTTCGGCCGCACATCCGGTTCTCCACCGAGGTCGAGTCGATCGAGTGGTCCGACGACACGGCCTGGACCCTCACCCTGCGCGGCCCCGACGGCGCGCCCGAAACCGCGCAGGCCGACGCCGTCGTGTCGGCGGTGGGGCAGCTCAACCGGCCGAAGTATCCCGACATCGCCGGGCGCGACCGGTTCGCCGGACCGTCGTTCCACTCGGCCCGCTGGGACCACTCGGTGTCGCTTGCGGGCAAGCGGGTAGCGGTGATCGGCACCGGGGCCAGCGCATCGCAGTTCATTCCGGAGATCGCCGAGACCGCCGGTGAGGTGGTGGTGTTCCAGCGAACCCCGAACTGGTACGGGCCCACCCCCGAGTACCACGACGAGGTGCCCGCCGGGCTGCGCTGGCTCTACGACCACGTTCCGTTCTACAGCCAGTGGAACCGGGTGTGGATCTTCTGGCGCACCTCCGACGGCGTGCTCGCCACCGTCACCGTCGACCCGGCCTGGGAGCCCAAGGATCGAGCGGTGAGCGAGGCGTCGGAACTGGCCCGCCAGCTGCTCACCGACTACCTGACCGCCGAGTTCGCCGACCGGCCCGACCTGCTGGCTCACGTGATCCCCGAGTACCCGGTCGCAGCAAAGCGGGCATTGCGGGACAACGGCATCTGGGCCCGGACGTTGAAGCGTCACAACGTGCGGCTCGTCATCGAGAAGATCTCCGAGATCACTGCCGACGCCGTCGTCACCGCCGACGGGGTCGCCCACGGCGCCGACGTGATCGTCTTCGGCACCGGGTTCAGCGCCTCGAAGTTCCTCACGCCGATGCGCGTCGTCGGCCGGGACGGGGTCGACCTGCACGATCAGTGGGACGGCACGGCGCGCGCCTACCTCGGTGTGACGGTGCCGAACATGCCGAACTTCTTCTGCATGTACGGCCCGAACACGAACATCGTGATCAACGGCTCGATCATCTACTTCTCCGAGTGTGAGACCCGGTATCTCGTCGACTGCATGCGCCTGCTGCTCGCCGGAGGCCACCGGTCGCTCACGGTGCGCTCCGAGGTGCACGACGCGTACAACGAGGCCGTCGCAGCGGAGAACCGCCGGATGGCCTGGGGTGTTTCCGGGGTGAACACCTGGTACAAGAACGACACCGGGACGATCACGCAGAACTGGCCGTTCACGCTGCTCGAGTACTGGCAGCGCACCCGGGCGGCGGACCCGGCCGACTACGAGTGGCGCTAGGCCCGCCACTCCGGCCGATCGGGTCCGCCCGGACTCAGGGGTCGAGACGGGCCGTTGCGTAGCCCGACACGACCGGGTCGCCGTCCTGGTTGACGGTGACCACCTCGAAGTCCGCCAGCGGGACGCCGTCCTCGGTACGCACGGCGGTGACCGTGGCGGTCGCAGTCAGGCTGTCGCCGGGCCAGACCTGGCGGACGAAGCGGACGCCGTAGCGGGTGAGGCGGCCGTCGCCGACCCAGTTGGTGAGCACCCGGCCGGTCATGCCCATCGAGAGCATGCCGTGGGCGAACACGGTGGGGTACCCCGCCACCTTGGTGACGAAGACTTCGTCGGTGTGCACCGGGTTGTAGTCGCCCGACGCACCGGCGTACATGACGATCTGGGTGCGGCTCAGGTTCTCGACGAGCACCTCGGTGCGCTGCTCGCCGACCTGCAACGTGGATGCGTTCAGTGCCATCTCGGTGCCCCTCAGCTCTCGATGACCTTCTCGGTGCGGACCCCGACGCCGGTGGCGGTTACCACCAGTTCGCCGTTCTGGTCCCGGTACTCGGTGACCGACTCCGAGAAGTGGAGCCGGCCGCCGCGCTTGCCCTCCTTGGTCCAGGACTTGCCCGGGAAGGTGGTGCCGGTGAGCACGTCGCCGGCGCGCGGGGTGCGGTGGTACACGTAGTGCTGCTCGGCGTGCAGGCCACCGGCGGCGGCGCCCGAGCCTTCGCCCTCGGACTTCTGACGCACGATGCCGGTGGGTTCCTTGCCCGAGCCGAACCACGTCTGCCCCGGCTTGGGCCGCAGGAAGTAGTCCGGGTCGAACTGTGCCGACGCCTGCACGAACGTGGGCGGGGCGACGATCCCACCGACCTCGGACGCCGCGGCGTGGTCCGGGTCGCTGTAGATCGGGTTCGTCTCCCCGATCGCCCGGGCGAACATCAGGATGTGGCTGGCTTCCACCGGGAAGCGATCGATGGCCATGTGTCCCCTCCTCGACGATCGTCGACGGCCATCGACGATCGGGTTCCGATCATGCCAGCGGCCACCCCTCGAGGTCGACCACGACCGGCCGGTGGTCGCTGCCGTGGGCGTCGGCGAGCCCCGCACAGCCCACTGCGAGGCCCCGCACGAGGACGTGATCGAGCGTGGCGCGCCACCCGAGCACGGGGTGCCGCCAGGTGCCGCCGAGCGCACCGCTTCGAGCCGATCGCAACCCGTGCCGTCGTGCGAGGTCCTGCAGGGGTCGGTGCCAGATCGTGGTGTTGAGATCGCCGCACACCACGAGCGCCCGGGCCGGGCCCTCGGCGGTGACGCGCCGGTCGAACTCGCTCCAGAACGCCCGCCAGGAGGCGACCCGCCACGAGCAGATCGGCGCCGTCGGTCGGATCGCCCACAGCACCGCCGGTCGGCCGTCGACGCCTGCGATCGGGAGCTCGGCGCGCACGGCGCACGTCGCCTCGATCCGGTGCACGACCCCCTCCACGGGGCCGAGCACGGCGATGCCGAAGTAGTCGGGTGGCCAGCGGCCCCGGGCGGAGCGACCCGTGCAGGACAGGGCGTCGGGGATCCCGGCGGTGCGGAGGGCCGCGAGCATCGCCGTGGTCAGCTCGAACAGCGCCGCCACGTCGGCGGGTTCGGACTGGACCGCGGCGATGACAGCCGCCGGGTCGTTGGCGGCCTCGACGTTCCACGACAGCAACCGCAGTCGCTCGCCGCCGGCGTGCGTCGCAGGCCGGCGCAGGAGTTGGCGCAGACCCGGCGAGCACAGCGCCGCTGCGGCAATCCCGACCGGTCCCGACGTGACGAGCGCCGGACCGCCGAGCGCCGTGGCCTGGGCGAGCAGGCCGGGCAGCCGGTGGCCCCGGCGGCGGGGTGCGCCGGCCCACGGGTCGTCATCGCTCGGGGTGGGGCCTGCCACCGTTCGACCGCGACGGCTCAGAGGTAGCCGCGGACGTGGAACACCCACGTCTGCTCGGCGTCGACGAGCCGCCGACCGCTGATCGCGGTGACCTCCAGGCCGATCCAGCGATCGAGCGGCCCGACGAGCCAGGGCTCCGGGCGGCAGTGCTCGGCCAGCCAGGCGGCGGTCGGGGTGTCGAGGTGGTGGAGGATTCCGCGAGCGAGCACGGACCAGCCTCGGCGGTGGTACTCGTCGATCCCGTCGGCCTGGAATGCAGCCGGGGTGAGCCCCTGACGGTCGAGGGTGCCGCCCGGCGCGGTGCGCATCAGCACCCACACCGCCTCGGCCGCGTTGGGCCCGACGGTCCGCACGAGCAGATGGTTGACGGGGAGCACGACCGGCCCGCCGCTGTCGACGACGGCCACCCGCCCGACGGGTACCTGGGCCAGTAGGCGTAGGCACTCCTCCCGGTCGAGGACCTCGGCGAGGGCGTCACCCATGCCCACAGCATGGTTCGCACCAGGTCGCCCGGTCCAGGGACCTCGGTCATCTCCGGGTCCCGGCGCGTAGCCTGCGCCGGGGAGGCTGACCATGGGAAGACTGGACGGAAAGGTCGCGATCGTCACCGGGGCGACGAGCGGCATCGGGCGAGCGACGGCCGAGCGCTTCGTCGCCGAAGGGGCTCGAGTGGCCCTCGCCGGGCGGCGCACCGAACTCGGCGACGCGCTCGCCGCAGCGCTCGGCGACGCTGCGATGTTCGTGCGCACCGACGTCGCGCTCGAGGTTGACGTCGAGGCGCTGGTGGCGGCCACCGTCGAGCGGTGGGGCCGGATCGACGTGCTGTTCAACAACGCCGGCGGCCCGGGCCAGACCGGCGGGATCGAAGGGCTCGAGGTCGAGGCGTTCGACGCCGCGTTTGCGACGAACGTCCGGTCGGTGATGCTCGGAATGAAGCACGTGGCGCCGATCATGAGAGCGCAGCGGTCGGGCTCGATCATCAACAACGCGTCGGTGGCCGGTAGCCGGGCCGGGTTCTCGTCGTCGGTCGTCTACTCGGCAACCAAGGCCGCCGTCATACAGCTCACCCGGTCGATCGCGATGGAACTCGGGGAGCACTTCGTACGGGTCAACTCGATCAGCCCGGGTGGGATCGCCACCGGCATCTTCGCCAAGGCGATCAACCGGATGGACGCCGACGAGGCCGACCGCATGGCCGAACGCGCCGCCAAGGTGCTCGCCGCCGGTCAACCCGTCCCGCGCGCCGGCCGGCCCGACGACATCGCCGGCGCAGCGGTGTTCCTCGCCTCCGATGACGCCGCGTTCGTCAACGGGATCGACCTCGTCGTCGACGGCGGCCTCATCCAGGGCCGCTTGTGGACGCCTCAGCAGCAAGGGGTCGATCAGATGCGGGCGTTCTTCGACCGCTGACCGGTGCCGTTGGGCACCGCCGGGCGCACGGTCCGGTCGGGGCGGCGCCGGAACACCCCCGTACGATCGGGTAGTGCCCGCCGCCGACCCGTACGTTCGGCGTCTGCTGGCGGTGGTTCTGCTGTCGGTCGTGTCGTTCTCGTCGTCGATGACGATCGTGACCACCGCACTCGGCCGTATCGCCGAGGACCTCGGGTCGAGCGCGTCGACGCTGTCCTGGGGCGTCAGCGGGCTGTTCCTTGCGATGGGGATCGGTACGCCGGCGCTGGGCAAGCTCGGCGACGTGAAGGGCCACCGACCGGTGTTCCTGATCGGGGCGGCGGTGATCGTCGCCGGGACGGTTGCCTGCGGTCTGGCGTGGAGCGCGGCGAGCTTCGTCGCCGCCCGGGTGGTGGTGGGGGCGGGGATGGCGGCTGCGATGCCCAACGGCATGGCCCTGGTGCTCGCCTCGGTCGAACCGGCGGCGCGGCCCCGGATCCTCGGCTGGTTCCAGATGGTGATGGTCGGCGTGCCGACGCTCGCGCTCATCGCCGGTGGGCCGATGGTGGATGCGTTCGGTTGGCGCTCGGTGTTCGCCCTGCTGGCCCCTGTTGCGGCCACCGGCCTGGTGAGCTCGCTCGCCGTCGTACGCCCCGGGCCCCGCCAGCCCGGGGTGCGCATCGACTGGGTGGGCGCCGGGCTGCTCGGCCTCGGGGTGCTGGCGGCGCTGCTGGGACTCGAGGCGTTCTCTCGGGGGCTCGGCGTCGGGGTCGGCGCCGCCCTGCTCGCCGTGGCGGTCGCGAGCATCGTGGGCTTCGTGCGGGTGGAACGGCGCATCGCAGTGCCTTTGCTCAAGCTCGACTACTTCCGGATCCCCGAGTTCACCGGATCCATCTGCGCCAACGGGATGGCGCAGTTCGCCTACATCGGTGGGTTCGTGGTCGCCCCGCTGCTGCTGCAGGAGCGCTTCGGGTTGAGCGTCGGGGCGTCGGCGCTGCTGCTGCTCGCACGGCCGGCCTCGATGAGCCTGTGCTCGCCGATCGGGGGCCGGCTCGGGCAACGGTTCGGGGAGCGCCCGATGGTGCTCGTCGGCGCGGCCGGCCTGGCGGCCGGGTGCGCCGTGCTCGTGGCCGCCGCGCTCACCGAGCAGACCTTTCTCGTGCCGATCGCGCTCGTGCTGTCCGGCGGGGCGGTCGGCCTGGCCCAGCCGTCCTACGGCACTGCGGTCGCCCGGTCGGTCGACCCGGGCGATCTCGGCGTCGCAAACGGCATGTCCTCGACGCTGGTGAACCTCGGGATGCTGTCGGGCATCCAGGCCATGTTCGCCGTGCTCGGCGACGGCGACAGCGCCGGGCGGTACGCCGCTGCGTTCGCGGTCGCCGGCGCCGTGGCCGTCGCCTCGGTGCCGTTCGGGCTCATGATGGGTCGGACCCGGCGAGCGCGCCCGGCGCTCGCCGGTGCCGCCTGAGCGAACGGGCTTCGTGCGAACCGGCGCCGAGCGAACGGCACCCGCTCGGGGTCACCAGGTGTCGATGTTGGGGCGTTTCTTGCCGGTGCGCGCCGCCGGGGCCGGGGCTGCGGCGAACGCCGACAGGATCCAGCGGCGGCTGTCGGCCGGGTCGATCACGTCGTCGATCTCCAGGTGGGACGCCATCGAGACGCCCTTGCCGTTCTCGTACATCCGGGCGACACGATCGTCGAACTCCTTCTTG
>JBEIFW010000030.1:0-25714 GCA_040382215.1 Acidimicrobiales bacterium | reverse complement strand
CCTCGACCATGTCGAGCACGACCCGGCGGGCCGGTTTGATCTCGTTCATCGAACCGACGACCTGCCCGACGAAGTAGCCGGCGAGCTTGGCCGCCCCCGACGACGGGTCGTGGGCGGCGCGATCGACCCGGGTCGAGGCCTCGGCGACGAGCAAGGGCTGCAGGGGCATCGGCAACGGTCCCGGGCTGTTCGGACCCTCCCACTCGTCGGTCCACCCGCACCGCAGCTGACGGGCGGGCTTGCCGGTCCGGCTGCGGGACCGCAGCGTGTCCGACGAGGTCGCCGTCAGGAACTTCTGCTTGACCGTCGGGTGGGTCTCGGCCTCCTCGGTCGTGAGCCACACCGAACCGCACCACACCCCCTCGGCCCCGAGCGCGAGGGCCGCCGCCATCTGGCGACCACCGCCGATCCCGCCGGCGGCGAGCACGGGCACCGGCGCCACCGCATCCACGACCTCGGGCACGAGCACCATGGTGGCGATGTCCCCGGTGTGCCCGCCGGCTTCGTAGCCCTGGGCGATGATCAGGTCGACGCCGGCGGCCACGTGACGAACGGCGTGCGCCGGCTTCCCCGCGAGGGCTCCCACCTTGATGCCCAGGGCGTGGGCCCGCTCGACCATGTCGGGCGGGGGCGAGCCGAGCGCGTTGACGATCAACGAAATCGGGTGGGAGAACGCAACGTCCATCATCCGAGCCGCCGATGCGTACGACATCGGTGCCGCCCCGTCACGGCCGAGCCGGGAGCGATCGTCGGCATCGAGCTCGGGCACGCCGTACCGATTCATCATGTCGTCGACGAAATCCCGATGCGCCTGCGGGATCCGTTGCCGGAGCTCGGCCCGACCGACCTCGCCCTCGGCCTTGCCCTCGTACTTCGCCGGCACGATCACGTCGACGCCGAACGGCCGGTCACCCACCTGTTCGGCGATCCAACGCAGGTCGATGTCGAGGCTCTCGGGCGTGGCCGCCTCCGCCCCGAGCACACCGAACCCACCGGCTTTGGACACGGCCGCCACGACGTCGCGGCAATGGGTGAACGCCAGGATCGGGAACTCGATCCCCCAACATCTCGCAGACCCGGTTCTTCATGGTCCGCACCCTACGCGCGCCCGATGGGCTCCGGGTTGGGTCCCTCCCGAGTCGGGGCCTAGCGTCGCAGGCATGGACATCAATGGTTGCTCCGCCATCGTGACGGGCGGCGCGTCGGGCATCGGCGAGGTGGCGGCCCGCCTGCTCGCCGCCCGCGGCGCCAAGGTCGTCATCGCCGACCTCCAGGACGACAAGGGCAACGCCCTGGCCACCGAACTCGGCGGTGCGTTCTGCCACGTCGACGTGCGCAAGACCGACGAGATCATCGCCTGCGTCGAGACGGCCAAGGAGATGGGGCCGCTGCGGGCGCTGGTGAACTCGGCCGGCATCGGGTGGGCCAGCCGCACGATCGGCCGTGACGGCAGCTACGACTCGGCGTTCAACATCGACGCCTTCCGCCGGGTGATCGACATCAACCTCGTGGGCACGTTCGACATGAGCCGCATCGCCGCAACGGCGATGAGCCAGACCGAGCCGCTCGCCTCCGGTGAGCGGGGCGCGATCGTCAACCTGGCGTCGGTCGCCGCGTTCGACGGACAGATCGGCCAGGTCGCCTACTCGGCCTCCAAGGGCGGGGTCGTCGGCCTCACGCTGCCGATGGCCCGCGATCTGGCCGCCGTGGGCATCCGGGTCAACACCGTCGCCCCCGGCCTCATCGACACGCCGATCTACGGCACGGGCGAGGCGAGCGAGGCGTTCAAGGCGAACCTTCAGAAAGACGTGCTGTTCCCCAAGCGCCTCGGCTTCCCCGAGGAGCTCGCCTCGATGGTCGTCGAGTGCGTCTGCAACAGCTACATGAACGCCGAGACCATCCGGGTCGACGGCGGCATCCGCATGCCCCCGAAGTGATCGTTCGGGCCACCGTGGACTTCGCTGCCGATCCCGACCACGAGGCGATCGTCGAAGGCGTCGAGCGCGTCTGCGCAGCCTTCGACGACGCCTACTGGGCCGCCTGCGACGCCGATCACCGATTCCCGTGGGAGTTCTACGGGAAGATGGCCGAGGGCGGCTGGGTCGGGATCGCGATCCCCGAGGTCTACGGCGGTGGCGGCCGGGGCATCACCGAAGCGGCCCTGGTGCTCAACCGGGTGGCTGCGTCCGGGGCTGCGCACAACGGCTCGGCTGCGCTGCACCTCACGATGTTCGGCCTGAACCCGGTGGTGAAGTTCGGCAACGACCGCCTCAAGGACGCCTTCCTCCCCCGCGCCGCCGCTGGCGACCTGCACGTCGCGTTCGGGGTGACCGAGCCCGACGCCGGCACCGACACCAGCCGGATCACCACCCGGGCCGTCGACGACGGCAACGGCGGGTTCGTGGTCCATGGCCGCAAGATCTGGACGACCAAGGCGCTCGAGAGTGAGGTGGTGCTGTTGCTCGTGCGCACCGACGAGCCCGGCCCTGGCCGCAACCGATTCGAGGGCCTGTCGCTGTTCCTCGCCGATCTCGACCGGCGCTACGTCGACATCCGCCCGATCCCGAAGGTGGGCCGCAACGCCGTCGCGTCCTGCGAGGTCGCCTACGACGGCCTGCCCGTCGAGGGTTGGCGTCTCGTCGGTCAGCGCGGCCGGGGGTTCCAGCACATCCTCCACGGGCTCAACCCGGAGCGGATCCTGCTCGCAGCGATGGCCTGCGGGATCGGCGAAGCCGCCCTGCGGCGCGCCACCCGCTACGCCAACGAGCGCGAGGTCTTCGGCCGGCTCATCGGCGCCAACCAGTCGATCGCTCATCCGTTGGCGCGGGCGCACATGGAGCTGCGCGCCGCCTGGCAGATG
The DNA here is from genome assembly GCA_040382215.1 of Acidimicrobiales bacterium. Taxonomy (GTDB): domain Bacteria; phylum Actinomycetota; class Acidimicrobiia; order Acidimicrobiales; family Ilumatobacteraceae; genus JBEIFW01. The sequence continues at coordinate 22,854 of JBEIFW010000030.1, read as the reverse complement.
GCGATGCTGGCCGCTTGGCGTTACGACCACGGCCACGACTGCGGGGAGGAGGCCAACACGGCGAAGTACCTCGCCGCCGAGGCCGCCTACGCCGCAGCGGACCAGGCCATCCAGACCCACGGAGGCCTGGGTTACGCCAGCGAGTACCACGTCGAGCGGTACTGGCGCGAGGCCCGGCTGCAGCGGCTCGCCCCGGTGAGCCAGGAGATGACGCTGAACTACATCGCCCAGAACGTGCTCGGGCTGCCCCGCAGCTACTGACCAGGCGCCCCGGACGACCCAGCGGTCGGACCGACCGGCCACGCCCCGTGGGAGAGCACCCCTGCGGGGTCGCAGACCGCCTTCAGGGCGCCGAGCAGTTCGGCCTGGCCCACCAAACCGTGGCGGCTGGCCAATGCGACGTTGCGTGGACCCAGGCCGTGCTCGGCCGAGAAGCTGCCCCCGAGCTCGGCGACGGCCTCGTAGATCGCCTCTTGCGCCGCCGATGCCAGGGGGCGCCCGGTCGGGGTCACCACGTTCAGGTGCACGCCACCGTCGCCGATGTGGCCGAACTCGCACAGGACCGCCTCGGGATCGAGCGCAGCCAGCACAACGACCGTCCGCCGGCGCAGCTCGCCGAGCCGGGACCGGGGCACCGAGACATCGAACGCGCTCACGGTCCCCGACGCCCGCAGGCTCTCGGTCACCCGGTGGCGCAATGCCCATGCCCTGCTCGCCGGAACCAGCACTGCGGTCTCGCCGCCAGCGCCCGACCCACCCGGCTCACGGGCGAGCACCCCGGCGAACACTCCGGCGAGTAGGGCGTCGAGGTCGGCGGCCGCATCGTTCGAGACGACCTCGACGAGCGCGGTGACCGGGGCCGGTTGGTCCCGCCCGAACGGCTCGGCGGTCCCGGTGTGCCGCAGGGTCCGCCGCATCGCCTCGGCCGAGATCACCTCGAATGCGGCGAGCAGGTCGGTGGCGTCCTGCACGGCACCGCAAAGGGCGACCGCAGCATCGAGATCGTCGAGCGCGACGAACGCGGTGGCCCGGGCGCGCGGCACCGGGTGGAGGGCGACGGTCGCTTCGACGACCACGCCGAGCTCCCCGCCCGTGCCCACGAAGAGCTGCGCGAGATCCATCCCGGTGTTGTCCTTGCGTAGGCCGCGGCCGCACCGCACGACCGTGAGCGCCGCATCGGGGAGCACGGCGACGAGGCCGAGGAGGTTGGCCCGCACGTCGCCGTAGCGGACCATCCGGGCACCACCGGTGTTGGTCGCGACCATCCCACCGATGCTCGGGTCGGCGCCGAGGTCGATGGGCAAGCACAGACCGTGCGGGGCGGCGGCGGCGTTCAACGCCGACAGCCGAACGCCGGCGCCCACCGTCGCTGCGCGCTCTGCGCGCTCGACGAGGAGCGGGTGCCCCAGCCGCTCGGTCGACAGCACCAGCATGTCGCCCGAAGCGTCGGGAACCGACGCTCCGACGAGGCCGCTGTTGGCTCCCTGGGCCAGCACCCGCACGCCCTGGCGGCGCGCCCATCCGAGCACGGCCCGGACCCCGTCGACATCGAACGGACGCGCAACGGCCAGCGCCCGGCCCCGTCCGGTGCGCGCGTCGCACTCGTAGCGGTCGAGGCCGTCGGTAGGCCGCAGCAATCCGCCCGGTCCGAGGAGCTCGGCGAGGGCGTCGAGGGCAAGGCTCATCGCCGCCGACGCCGGACCGGGCTCACCTGGAGCGCCCAGGACCAACGGTGCACACCCGGGAGGATCCGGTACGCCGGCAGCGTGTCGGGGCCGCACGACGCCGTGCCGAGGCCCCGCATCCGGTGGTCGAGATGCAGCTCGGTGCTGGCGCGGGCCACGAGGTCGGCGGGCTCGGCGGCGGCGTCGAGATCGGCGTCGAAGTGATGCCGGGCCGAGAACCCGAACGTCGGGGTGGGGTCCATGCCGCCCACGACCAGCCGCAGTGCCCCGTCGGACAGCTCGAGCCACCGGGTGTCGGTGTGGTGCCCATGCTCCTGGGGGTGCAGATACGGCACGTACTGCTCGGTGACCGTCGAGCGCCACACGCCGAGCGGGGCACCGGCACACCGGTCCGGGTAGCTCTCGTGCGGACCACGTCCGTACCAGCGCAACGACTCGAATTCGGCGGCGACCTCGGCGAGCACCCCGAGCCGAGGCGGATCGCCGAGCGTCGCCGGCAGCGTGAACTCCTCGCTCACCACGAGCGTGCCGTCCTCGAGGACCGTGAGCCGCCGCTGGTGCACCACCGTCCCGGCCGCGCACCGCAGCTCGTGGGTGCTGACGAGCGCGTTGCGGGCCATTCGCACACCGAGGCAGCAGGTTTCGGCCGCCTCGAGGGCCCACGCACGCCAACGGGCACCGGGGCCGACGATGCCGACCTGTTCCTGGCCGTCGTTGTCGATCCGGGCCCGGGCGAGCGTGGCGCGCACCGGACCGCTCAGCACGGTGCGGCCGTCCCAACTCACGGCGGTGATCGCGCCGTCGCCGAGCGCCACCGTCATCGGCCCGACCCGAAGCACCTCGGGGTCGGTCCAGGGTCGCGTCGGGCGCACCGGTGGCGGACGGCGGGCTACCCAGCGCAGCTGGTCGAGCGCCACGACGTGTCCGGCGGGCGCCCAGGTCGCCGCCCGGGCCAGACTCCAACGCACCTCGAGCACGGCCTCCTGGCCGGGAGCGAGCTCGGGCGGGGCCACGGGCGCCGGCAACCGGACCGCCTCTCCGGGCGCGGCGTCAGGCACCGGCAACGGTCCTGCCGCCGTCTCCACCCCGTCGACGAGCAGCCGCCACCGAGCCCGCAGGTGCCCGAGCCCACCGTGCCCGTAGGCGTTCACGACCTCGATCTCGTCCCGACGCGTCCCGACTGCGCGCACCCGGACCGGTCGGTGCACGTGGGCCACCTCGGCCATCGCGGGATGCGGGCTGCGGTCGGGCCACACGAGCCCGTCGGCGACGAAGGCCCCGTCGTTGGGTTCGTCACCGAACTGGCCGCCATACGACCACACCCGCTGCCCATCGGGCCGCGTACGCCACAGCCCGTGGTCGATCCATTCCCAGATGAACCCGCCTTGCAGACCTCGTTCGGACTCGAACGCCGCCCAGTGGTCGGCCAGGCCACCGTTCGAGTTACCCATCGCATGGCTGTACTCGCACAGGATCATCGGTCGCGGGTCGGCGCCGCGGCGGGCCCACGCCACGATGTCGGCGAGTTCGGGGTACATCGGGCAGACGACGTCGGTGCATGCGTCGTGGTCGCCGGCCACGGGCAGCGTGCCGACCGTCGGCCGAGGCGTCGAAGCCAGCGAGCCGTAGCGGTGCGGGCCTTCGTACTGCACGAACCGGGTCGGGTCGGTACGGTGCGCCCAGGCGGCGAGCGCGTCGTGGATCGCTCCGTAGCCGGACTCGTTGCCCAGGGACCATCCGATCACGCTCGGGTGGTTGCGATCCCGGGCCACCATACGGGTGAAGCGCTCCCACAGCAGGGGCCCGTAGCGGGCGTCGTGGACCAGGCTCCGCTCCCGGCCGTGGCTCTCGATCCCGGCCTCGGCCACCACGTACAGGCCGTACTCGTCGCACAGGTCGAGGAACGCCGGGTCGTTCGGGTAGTGCGACGTGCGCACGGCGTTCACGTTGTGCCGCTTCATGGTCACCACGTCGGCGCGCAGGTCGTCGAGGCCGACCGCCGTGCCGCCGTCGGCCGAGTGGTCGTGCCGGTTCACCCCGCGGATGGGGACCGCCCGTCCGTTGACGCGCAGCTCGCGACCGACGATCTCGACGCGCCGGAACCCGATCCACGAACCGGTCGCCTCGACGAGGCGGCCGTCCGGGTCGACCAGGGACACGAGCAGCCGGTAGCGGTACGGGTCGTCGGCCGACCAGGCCCGCACCGGGTCGACCGCCACCTGCATCGCTGCGACGTGTCCGGGCCACACGATCCCGCTCACGACCTCGGCGAGCGGGCTCGAGCGATCGAACGTCGCGACGGGCGCAGTGTGGTCCGCCAACACGGACCGACCGTCAGGTCGTTCGAGGCGGAACACCGCCTGCCAGCCCGACGGGAGGTCGCCGGGCGCACCGATCCGGGCCGCTACCGACAGCGTGCCGGTCCGGCCGTCCGGGTCGAGTCCAGCGACGGCGGTGAGATCCTCGAGGTGGACGACGTCGGTGCAGCGCAGCGTGACCTCGCGATGCAGCCCGGCCATCCACCACTGGTCCTGGTCCTCGGCCCAGCTTCCTGCGCTCCACCGCACGACGACGACGGCGATCGTGTTGGCCTCCCCGGCGCGCACCAGTGCGCTCACGTCGTACTCCGATGCGAGGTACGGGTCGGTGCCGTACCCCGCAGGCCGCCCATTGACCCAGACGGCATGGACGGAGTGCGCACCGCCGACCGACAGCACGATCCGCCGACCGCTCCACGAGGCCGGCACGTCGACCACCGTGCGGTAGACACCGGCCGGGTCCGCCGGGGGCACCGCCGGAGGGTGACCGGGCATTGGCACGAGGATGTTCGTGTAGTGGGGCCGTTCGTCGCCCTGGGTCACCCAGGTGGAGGGCACCGGCACGATGCGCCCGTCGGCGTCGCCCAACCCTGCGGCCCCCGCCGAGACGACCGCCCGGTCCGGGACCATCTCGACCGACGGATACCAACGGAAGCGCCACGGCCCGGCGGCCGCCAGGAACCACGGCGAGGCGGTCCGGTCGCCGCTCCGTGCGCGCGCCAGATCAGGGAACGGGACGAGCGGGCTGCGCGACGCCAACCGACCGAGCCCGGTTGCCTCCGGCGTCGCCCACAGCGGCTGCCCGAGGGCATGGAGCAGCGACGAGCCGACCGGCCGATCCCCCACCCGACGCGGCATCGCTCAGTCCCGGTTCCGCATGGCCTCGGCCGCCATCGTCGCGTAGTCCCACAGCGCCGACCGGACCCCGGGCTCCGGATCGAGCGCATCGATCGCTCCGGCCCTCGCATCGAGCCAGTGATCGCGCTCCGTCGGGCCGATGGCGAACGGGGCGTGGCGCATCCGCAGCCGGGGGTGCCCACGCTGATCGGAGTACGTGGTGGGGCCGCCCCAGTACTGCGCCAGGAACAACGTCAGGCGTTCCTCGGCCGGGCCGAGGTCGTCCGGCTCGGGGTACAACGCCAACAGCACCGGATCGGCCGCTACCCGCTGGTAGAACTCGGCGCCCAACCGCTCGAAGAACGCCATCCCGCCGACGGCGTCGTACAGGGATGCACCGGGGAGATTGACCCGTTGGCCGCTCACTGCGTGGAACGTAGTGCCGCCCGGTCGATCCGCCCGGCACGGCCGAGGTTGACCTGGGCGAGCGCGGCCTGGCCGGCGAAGCCGACTGCGATCCCGACGGCGAGCGGATGGATCCGCAGCGCGGCGGCCACGGCGACCCTCACCCCCGGCGGCATCCGCTCGACGCAGGCCGCCGAAGAGACGACGGCCTGGGCCTCCCGGAGATGAGCGTGCTCGTCTGCGCCGAATTCTCCGGCTCGTCGATACACATCGAGATTCCCGGCCCGGGCGGGCACCGTCGCGCTCGGGCCACGGGGCGCCTACGGTCGCCGCCGTGGCCTCCAATCCCGACAACCCGTGGCTCGACCCCGCCGTCGCCGCCTACTGCGACACGCACTCCAGCGCGCCCGACGAGATCCTCCGCGATCTCGTCACCGAGACCGCTGCGGCCACCGGCCGGCGAGCGGTGATGCAGATCTCGGCCGGGCAAGGCGTGCTCCTGCAGCAACTCGCCCGAGGCGCCCGCTTCGCGGTCGAGGTCGGCACCTTCACCGGCTATTCGTCGATCTGCCTTGCCCGAGGGATGGGGTCGGGCGGACGCCTGCTGTGTTGCGACGTGAGCGAGGAGTGGACGGCCATCGCCCGCCGGTACTGGGCGCGCGCCGGGCTCGCCGACCGCATCGAGCTCCGCATCGGGCCGGCGCTCGACACCCTGCGGTCCCTCCCCGCCGGCCAGCTCGTCGACCTGGCCTTCATCGACGCGGACAAGCACAACTACCAGGCGTACTTCGACGCGTTGTTCCCCCGGTTGCGCACCGGCGGCCTGATACTCGTCGACAACACCCTGTGGTATCGCAAGGTGCTCGAGCCTGCCGCCGACGGCGACGTCGACACTGCTGCCCTACAGGCCTTCAACGACGCCCTCGCCCTCGATCCCCGGGTCGACGTCGTCCTGCTGCCCATCAGCGACGGGCTCACCGTCGTGCAGAAGCGCTAGACGAGCCGGCCGTCGGCCATCGCCTCGGCGATGGCGCCGTCGTCGAGGCCAAGCTCGCCGAACACCTCGAACACGTCCTCGCCCACGTACGCAGGCGCCCGCCGGTAGGGCTCGAGCACGGACTCGCTCCACAACCCTGGGAACCGCTCGAACCGGCGCTCGCCGTACACCGGGGAGTCGAGCGTGGCGAACAAGCCCCGTGCGCCGAGGTGGCGATCGGCGACGAGATCTGCGGCATTGCACACCCGAAACGCCGGGATCCCGGCCTGCTGCAGCGCCGCGGCCGCCTCGGCCGCCGGGCGGGCCGCCGCCCACGCCTCGACGCCCTCGATCCCGTCCCCGACGAGCGCCAAGAGCGCCACTCGGTCCGCGTCGTCGCGCACACTGATCGCGAGTTCGCCGTCGGAGGCCGGCACGACAGCGTCGAGCAGGTGGGTGGCGTACGGGTCGACGTTCCCCGTCGCCACGGCCTCGCGCCCGTTGGCGGTCCGGTCGAGCAGTGCAGCGCCCACGAGGTACGCACCCACCTCCAACTGCGCCATGTCGACGAACTGCCCGACCCCGGTGTGGTCCCGGGCCTCGAGGGCAGCGAGGATCGAGATGGCGGCCATCGCACCGGCAGCCATGTCGTTCATGGCGTACCCGACGCCGACGTCGCCGCGGCCGGGCGGGTTGGAGAGCGAGGTGAGCCCGCACAGCGCATGGATGGTCGGCCCGTACGACAGCATCGAGCGCCACGGCCCCTCGTGCCCGTAGCCCGACATCGTCACGTAGACCAGACGGGGATTCCAGGACCGCAGCGTCGCCCAGTCGAGACCCCAGCGGGCCAGCACGCCCGCGGCGTAGTTCTCGACGAGCACGTCGGCGCTCTCCACCAACCGGCGCATGAGTTCGAGCGCGCCGGGGGCCTTCATGTCCAGCGCAACCGACCGCTTGGACCGGTTGAACGTCGGGTAGAAGCCGTGGTTGGGGTCGTTGACGCCGGTGGCCCGCGGAGCCGTCTGGATCTTGAGCACGTCGGCGCCCAGGTCACCGAGCATCCGGCACCCGAACGGTCCTGCCAGCACCCACGTGAGATCGAGGATTCGGATGCCCGTCAACGGCTTGGCGCCGACCGGGACCGCCGCCGGGGGCGCCGCCTCCCGGGCCGGCCAGCGCTCGAGCACCTCCTCGAGCACGGCCGGCGCCGGGGGGCCCGGCACCTCGGCCGGGGTGTCGGTGAACACGACGGGGAACCGCGGGCGGCGTGCACCGGGCAACCCCGGCGGTTCGACGAGCGCCCCTCGGAACGCGAGTTGCGGGTTCGCGACCAGATCGGCGACGCCTTGCACCTCGGCCCAGGCCAAGTGCCGGGACTGGGCCTCGTGGAACAGCGCCGGCGCGTCGTATCGGCGCGCGAAATCCATCGCCAGTTCGGTGAGCGGCGTCAGATGCTCGGCCGCAACGACCTGCCCGGCCGGCACGAGATCGGCCGCACCGGGCACCCCTTCGGCGATCAACCATTCCAGCAGCGCCGGGGGCGCCGGCGTCGGCGTGACCATCAGCCAGCCGGTGCGGGCCGGGGTGACCACGTAGGCGCGAGCCCAGTGCCAGCTCCCCTGGCGGGGTGCGATCTTGGCCTGGGGCAGCACGTCGTCGTAGTTGTACTGGAACCACAGCTGCTCGAGGCTTGCGGTGATGGCCTCCTGCAGCGACACGTCGACGAGCTGACCCCGCCCGCTGCGCCGGGCGCTGCGCACCCCGGCGAGACCACACAGGGTGGCCACGAACGAGCCGGCCGCGTAGGCCTGCCGCCCCCAGGGGACCACGGCCTGCTCGGGGGTCCCGCAGATCGACAACATGCCGCCCGTGGCGGCGGCAACGAGGTCGGTCGCCTGCCACGACGCGTGCGGGCCCGTGCGGCCGAAGGGGGTGAGGCTCACCTGCACCAGCCGGGGGTTGTCCCCCACCAGGTCCGCATGGTCGAGACCGGCATCGGCGAGCCGACCGGGCGCGAGCGTCTCGACGATCAGATCGGCCCGGGCCGCAAGGCGACGGTAGGCGGAGCGGCCACCCGCCGAACCGAGCTCGAGCGGGACGACCCGCTTGCCCGAGTCGTACCACCAGTCGAGGAGACCACGGTCGTCCGCTCGCATCGCCGGGCCGTGGGTGACCCCGTTGCCGTCATGTACCCGAACGACGGCAGCGCCGGCCTCGGCGAGCAGTTTCGTGGCGAACCGGCCGCTGTCACCGGTCAGGTCGATGACGCGCAGGTCGTGCAACGGTCCCATGGCATTCCCCCTTCGGCAGGCGTTCTAGCGCCTGGGTCCGTCCCCCGCGAACCGACGGTCAGCTGAACTCGCGCTCGGTCCAGCCTGGGAAGATCGGCGGCAGGCCCTCGGACACCTTGTCGGGGTAGTTCGGCAGCCGCTTCTCGAGGAAGCTCGTCACGCCCTCGCGGGAGTCCGCCGAGCGACCCCGATACATGATCCCCCGACTGTCGGCCCGGTGGGCTTCCATCGGGTGATCGGCCGTCATCATCCGCCACAGCATCTGGCGCGACAACGACACCGAGACCGGGGCCGTGTTGTCCGCGATCTCGCGGGCGATCGCATAGGCCGCCGGCAACAGTTCGTCGGGTTCGTGCACGCTGCGGACCAATCCCGCCTCGAGGGCCTCGCTCGCCGGGAACACCCGGCCCGTGTACACCCACTCCGCCGCCCGGGAGATTCCCACGACGCGCGGCAGGAACCAGGACGAACACGCCTCGGGGACGATGCCCCGACGGGCGAAGACGAACCCGAACCGTGCTTGCGTGGACGCAAGGCGGATGTCCATCGGCAAGGTCATCGTGACGCCAACCCCGACCGCCGGACCGTTGACCGCAGCGATGATCGGCTTGGTGAGGGCGAAGATCCGCAGGGACACCAGGCCGCCACCGTCACGCGGAACGCCCTCGGGACCAGCCTTCTCCCCGCCGCCACCCGCAGCGAAGGTCTCACCCCCGCGCGACAGGTCGGCGCCGGCGCAGAACCCGCGGCCACGGCCCGTGATGACCACGGCGCGCACGTCGTCGTCGGCGTCGCCGCGGTCGAACGCGTCGATCAACTCATTCATCATCACGCCGGTGAAGGCGTTCAGCTGCTCGGGACGGTCGAGGGTGATGGTGGCGATCCGGTCGGCCACCTCGTAGGCGATCTGCGTGTACTCCACGGCGCCGACCGTAGCCCCGCAGCGAAGATGAGACGGCGAAGATCAGACGTCGAGAAACCGTGTGGCTGCGATCGCCGACGCAACGGCGCCCGCCACCGTGCCGACGACGAGCAGGATGAGCACCGTGGCGTTCACCTGTGCCGGCGTGGCCTGCAACTGGTCGAGGAACAGGTTGGTCCTCGCCGCCTCGTCGATCACCCGGCTCTTCCAGAGCTGGTTGAAGCCCCACATCGCCGCCGACGCAAGACTTGCGCCGAGGAACCCGAGGATCATGCCCTCGAGCATGAACGGCCACCGGATGAACCAGTTCGTGGCGCCGACGAGCTTCATCACCTCGATCTCGCGGCGCCGGGCGAACATCGCCGTCCGGATCGTGTTCCAGATCAGCAGCACGGCGCCGAGTCCGAGCACGACGGCGAGCGCCAAGGCCCAGTTGAGGTAGCTCGACACGTTGCGCAGGAAATCGATCACCTCGTTCGCCGAGTAGACCGCCATGACGCCCGGGGCTCGTTGGAAGCGAGCGACGAGTGTGCTCACGAGGGTCTGGTCGGTCGAGGTCGGCACGACCCGGAAGCTCGTCGGAAGATCGGCCTCGGTGACCGCTTCGAGGATCTCCGGGGTGCGCGGGAACAACTGACGCACCTCCTCGGCCGCCCCCGCCTTGTCGACGTACGTCGAGCGCCGGACGAACTGGTTCTCCTCGAGATCTCGCCGGACCTTGTCGATCTGGTCGGCCGACGCCGTGGGGTTCATGAAGATCGAGATCTCCACCCCGCCCTCCCACCGGACGAGCTGGTTGGACATGCCCCGCTGGATAAGGATCGACAGCCCGACGAGCGACAACGCGACCAGGACGGTGAGCAGGGTGGCCAGCGTGAGCGTGAGGTTGCGGCGCAGGCTCGCCCCGGTCTCGCGCAGCACGTAGCCGATCCGGCTCAGCACGCAGGACCCCCCGCCGTCATCCGCTGGACCATCATCCGTAGACCCCGCGGGCCTGATCCCGCACGATGATCCCGCGGTCGAGCTCGATCACCCGACGCCGCATCATGTTCACGATGGTGCGGTCGTGCGTTGCCATGACGACCGTGGTCCCCGTCTTGTTGATCCGATCGAGCAGCCGCATGATCCCCTCGCCCGTGGTGGGGTCGAGATTCCCTGTGGGCTCGTCCGCCAGGAGGATCAACGGCCGGTTGACGAAGGCCCGAGCGATCGAGACGCGTTGCTGCTCGCCACCGGACAGCTGGTGCGGGAACCGGTCCTGCTTGCCGGCGAGACCGACGAGTTCGAGAATCGCCGGGACCTGCTGGCGGATGACGTGCTTGGGCTTGCCGATCACCTCGAGCGCGAACGCAACGTTCTCGAAGACGGTCTTGTTCGTAAGGAGCTTGTAGTCCTGGAAGATGTTCCCGATGTTGCGGCGCAGGTAGGGCACCTTGTAGCCGGCGAGGTCGTTGATGTTCTTCCCCGCCACCCACACATCCCCCTTCTCGGGGGTCTCCTGGCGGTTGAGCAGGCGCAGCAGGGTCGACTTCCCCGAGCCCGAGGCGCCGACGAGGAACACGAACTCGCCCTTGGGGATGTCGAAGCTCGCATCCCGAAGGGCGACCACATCGCCGTTGTAGACCTTGGTGACGTTGTCGACTCGGATCACTAGACCACCGAAGGTACCAGTCGGCCCCTAGATTGTTGCGGCACCATGACGGCCACGAAGACGCCTTCCCTCGATCCCCGCCGCGCCGAGAGACGCCGACTCTGGGAGCGCGTCTGGGGCCTGCTGGGGATCGCGTACGCCGTGTTCCGCATCTGGCTCGCTCAGGTGACCGTCCACCGTTACGACGTCTGGATCCCGGGGTTCGCTGCGATCGAACTGTTGACCGCCTGGCCGCACGGCCTCGCCACCGCTCGGGTGATCACTGCGCTGATCGACCGTGATCGCGCACAGGCCTGGCGCTGGGGCACCGTGCTCGCCGTCACCCACGTCGCACCAGAGCTCTACATCGCACTCGATGCCACCTACCTGCCCGGCAAGATCTGGGCGAGTCTGGCGTTCTTCGTGTTCGGCTTCGGGGCGTTGTCGCTTTGGGGCATCGTGCAGAAGGTGCGCGACGGCCGACGGGCCCGGGCCGCGGTTACGGCGGCACCGCCGGGTCAGTCCGAGCCCAGCGGCGTCACGGGTTGCTGACGATGTCGTTCGCCGAACGACGCACCGACAACCAGCAGAGATAGCCGGCGCCGGCGATCACCACCGCCCGGGCCGGCCACGGGGCCGACGGCGCGCTGATCGTCAAGCCGACGATCGTGCCGAGCCAGATGACGAGCACGGCGACGGTGACGTTCCGATGCTCGACAACCCGCATCGGATGCGGGATCTTCAACGAGGTGACCGTCAGCAGTGAGAACACCACGACGACCACCACCATCACCCGAGGGTCGAGGCGCAGCACGAACGCGACGTTCACGACGAGGTTCCACATCGCCGGAAACCCGCGGAAGTAGGCGTCGTCGGTGAGCAGATCGGTACGGGCGAAGGCGTACAACGACGTGACGAGGATCATCCCGATGCCGCACAACACGAACCACGAGGGAAGCAACCCGAACTCGCGGATGAACAGCGCCGGGGCCACGACGCAGGTGACGTAGTCGATGACCAGATCGAGGACGTTGCCGTCGATGCGCGGCACCAGCCGCCGGACCGCCGCAGCACGGGCCATCGGACCGTCGATGCCGTCAATCACCATCGCCACCATCAGCCAGAGGAGCGCAGCGCGTGCTGAGCCGTCGAGCACGGCGATCATGCCCATCATCCCGCACAACACACCGCTGGCCGTCAGCGCGTGGATGCCCCAGGCGACCCGCGGATGGAACCCGCCGTCGCTGCGGCGCAACCATCCGGAGCGACGCTCCTCCTGGTCGGTAGGCACGGCCGCCTCCGGCTCGGTCATGTGGCGGCGCTGCCGTCGGCCGACGCACGGCGCCAGCGCAGGTACGCCTCCATGAAGCCGTCGAGGTCGCCGTCGAGGACGCCGAGCGGGTTTCCGGACTCGTGGTTGGACCGCAGATCCTTCACCAACTGGTAGGGCTGGAGCACGTAGCTGCGGATCTGGCTCCCCCAACCGACCTGGGCCTGCTTGCCGCCGGCGATGCGAGCGAGCTCCGCCGCTCGCTCCTCCTCGCGGCGAGCGGCGATCATCGCCCGCAGACGTCCCATCGCGCGTTCCCGGTTCTGGAGCTGGCTGCGCTCCTCCTGCGACGACGCGACCAGGCCGGTCGGCAGGTGGATCAGACGAACCGCGGACGAGGTCTTGTTGACGTGCTGACCGCCGGCGCCCGACGCCCGGAACACCTCCATGCGCAACTCGGATTCCGGGATCTCGACGTCGCCGACGTCCTCGAGCACCGGGTACACCTCGACCGCGGCGAAGCTGGTCTGGCGCCGGGCATTCGCATCGAACGGGCTGATACGCACCAGCCGATGGGTGCCTCGCTCGGCGGTCATGAGCCCGAATGCGTACCGGCCCTTGATCGTCAGCTCGGCCGACAGGATCCCGGCCTCGGTACCTTCGGAGACATCATCGACCTCGACGTCGAATCCCCGCCGCTCGGCCCACCGGCTGTACATGCGCAGCAACAGCTCGGAGAAGTCCTGGGCGTCGACCCCACCGTCCTTTGCGTTGATGCGCACGATGGCGTCGGACTCGTCGTGTTCGCCGGTGAACAGGCTCCGCAATTCGAGCTCACCGAGCTCGCGTCCGAGATCGGCGAGCGCCGCTTCGATGTCGGGCTCCTGACTCGCATCGTCTTCGTCACGAGCCAGCTCGTGGAGCACCTCGACGTCGGAGAGCTGTCGGCTCAGGCGATGGAACGTCTCGACGTCATCACGAGCGGACGCGTACGCCGCGTTCACCTTGCGGGCCCGCTCCTGGTCGTCCCACAGATCCGGCCGCTGCACCTCGTCGGTGAGCTCGGCGAGCCGGGCCGTGGTGTCGTCGATCTTCAGGTAGGCGTGCGCCTCGTCGAGTCGACGGCAGGCGTCTTTGAGCTGGTCGGAGTAGTCTCGCATGGTAGGTGCCCATGTGGGCTGGCATGCGATCCTACCGGTTGCCGAGCGCCGGACAGGGGCGAACGGTCGCCCGGGAGGCCCGATGAGCACCGAGACCGAACGAGCCGCCTGGCGCAATCGCCATCTGCGACCCCGCCAGCAACGGCCTGCGTCGACCGCACGGGGGGTACACCACGTCGCCGTGCTGTGCGCCGACGTCGAACGCACGATTGCGTTCTATCAGGACCTTCTCGGCTTCCCCCTCGTGGAGTTGTTCGAGAACCGGGACTATGCGGGCTCGACCCACTTCTTCTTCGACATCGGGCAGGGGAACCACCTGGCGTTCTTCGACCTTCCCGGAATCGACCTCGGCCCCTACGCCGAGGTACTCGGCGGTCTCCACCACCTCGCCATCTCCGTCGAGCGCACCCGCTGGCGCATGCTCAAGGAGCGGTTGGACCTCGCCGGCGTCGACTACGCCCACGTGGACGGGTCCTCGCTCTACGTGCGCGACCCCGACGGCACCCGGCTGGAGCTGATCAGCGACCCGCTCGGCGAGATGTACGGGCACCCGGTCGGCTGACCCCGGCACGCCGGGCGGTGGCGCCGCCATACCGTCGGCCGGTGCGCACCCTCAAGGTCGTCGTCGCCATCGGCTTCGGACTGTTCGTGATGCGCAGCCTGCTCGATCCGACCAACTACACACTGCTCGACTGGGCGAACCTCGCGATCCATGAGGCCGGCCACCTGATCTTCCAACCCTTCGGCGAGGTGCTGATGCTGCTCGGCGGTTCGCTGCTGCAGGTGGCCCTGCCGGCTGGGATCGCCGCCGAATCCGCCTGGCGGCGCAAGCAACGGTTCGGCGCCGGGATGGTGCTGCTGTGGACCGCCGAGAGCATGGCCAACGTGAGCGTCTACATCGCCGACGCCTCGGCCCGCTCCCTACCGCTGATCACCGACGATCCCGACACCCATGACTGGTGGCAGTTGCTCGGACGGTGGGACCTGCTCGAGGCCGACTCGACGATCGCCGGGATCGTCCACGGAGCAGCCTGGGTCGTGTACCTCGCCGGGGGCCTGCTCATCGCCCACACCTTGAGGCCCCGCCCTGCCCCAGCGGCGACCTGCTCATCACGACGCCGGTCGGATGACGACCTGCTGATGTGGCTCGAGCAGGCCTCGAGCCGTCGCGACCGCCGGCCCTGACGATCGACCGGCCGCCGCTCACCGGCCGTGGCAGAGCTTGTACTTCTTGCCGCTCCCGCACGGGCAAGGTGCGTTGCGGGGTGTCGTCGACCAGTCGGCGGCGTCCTTCACCGTCGGGCGGTTGATCGACTCGACCGGAGCCGCCTCGAGGACTTCGGGTTCGAGCTCCCCTGCGGCGACTGCGGCCGACGCCGCAGCCTGGAATCCGGCGGTGCCGCTGGCCGACGCGTCCGGGGCCGAATACTGCACGTTGGCCACCGGCGCCGGCTCGGCCTCCTGGGCGACGACCTCGACGTGCATGATGTAGCGCACGAAGTCCTGCGCGATCCCGGCCATCAACTGACCGAACATCGAGAACCCCTCGCGCTGCCACTCGACGAGCGGATCCTTCTGCCCCATGGCCCGCAGATTGATTCCCTCCTGCAGGTAGTCCATCTCCTCGAGGTGCTCACGCCAGCGCAGGTCGATGATCCGGAGCATGACTTGGCGTTCGATCTCGCGCATGAGATCGGGCCCGAGGGCGGTCTCGCGCCGGTCGTAGTAGGCCGTCGCCTCTGCCATGACGGTGTCGTAGAGCTCGTCGGTCGAACCGCAGCTGCGCACGCGATCGACGTCGAGCTCGGTCGGGAAGTACCCGGTCAACTCCGCGAGCAAGCCATCGACGTTCCATTCCTCCTGGAACTCGCTGACGCAGTAGGTCTCGATCGTCGAGTTGACCGCCTCGGCAAGGTACTGCTGCGCCTCCGCCTTGAGGTCGGCTCCGGCGAGGATCTGGTCGCGGCGTTTGTAGATGACCTTGCGCTGCTCGTTCATCACCTCGTCGTACTTGAGCACGTTCTTGCGGATCTCGGCGTTGCGCTGCTCGACGGTGGTCTGCGCCCGCTCGATCGCCTTGGTCACCATCTTGTGCTCGATGGGCACGTCGTCGGGCAGCGCCCGTCCCATCACCCACTGCATCGCTCCCGTGGCGAACAATCGCATCAGTTCGTCGTCGAGCGACAGATAGAAGCGACTCTCCCCCGGATCGCCCTGGCGACCGGACCGGCCACGAAGCTGGTTGTCGATGCGGCGGGACTCGTGACGCTCGGTGCCGAGCACGTACAGGCCACCGAGCTCGCGCACCGTGGCACCCTCGGCCGCGCACTCGGACCGATGAGCGACGAGCAGCTCGCGGTACCGGGCCTGCGCTGCGGCGCGAGCCTCCTGGTATTCGGGCGGCATCAGCGCAAGAGGCACCGGGAGCTCGAACTCGTCGGCCATCGTCGTCGGATGGTGGCCCTCGGCGAGCACGGCACGTCGGGCCAGACCCTCGGGGTTACCGCCGAGCAGGATGTCGACCCCGCGACCGGCCATGTTCGTGGCCACCGTGACCGAACCGATCCGACCGGCCTGGGCCACGATCTCGGCTTCACGGCTGTGCTGCTTCGCGTTCAACACCTCGTGGCGGATACCCCTGCGCTGCAACAATTTCGAGAGGTATTCGCTCTTTTCGACGCTGACGGTGCCGACCAAGATTGGCTGGCCGAGCCAATTGCGTTCCTCGATGTCGTCGGCGACCGCCTCGAACTTTGCGAGCTCGCCCTTGTAAATCAGGTCGGGCTGATCCACCCGGGCGACCGCACGGTTCGTGGGGATCGGCACGACGTTGAGGTTGTATGTGCCCATCAGCTCGGCGGCCTCGGTCTGCGCCGTGCCGGTCATGCCCGCGAGCTTGTCGTACATACGGAAGTAGTTCTGGAGGGTGATCGTTGCAAGGGTCTGGTTCTCCTCCTTGATCTTCACGCCCTCCTTGGCCTCGACCGCCTGGTGGAGGCCTTCGGACCAGCGGCGACCCTCGAGGATGCGCCCGGTGAACTCGTCGACGATCTTCACCTCGCCGGACTGGACGATGTAGTCCTTGTCCCGCTTGTACAGCTCCTTGGCCTTCAGCGCTGCGCTCAGCTGGTGCACGTAGTTCTGCTGCAGCGCGTCGTAAAGGTTGTCGATGCCCAGCTCTCGCTCGACGACCTCGATGCCCTCCTCCAGCGGAGCGACCTGGCGCTTCTCCTCGTCGACTTCGTAGTGCACGTCCCGGCGAAGCTTCCGGGCGATTGCGGCGAACTTGTAGTAGAGCTTCGCTGCGTCGGCAACCCGACCCGAGATGATCAACGGCGTTCGCGCCTCGTCGATCAGGATCGAGTCGACCTCGTCGACGATGGCGAAGCTGTGGCCGCGCTGCACCTTGTCGGCGGACGTGGTGGCCATGTTGTCGCGTAGGTAGTCGAAGCCGAACTCGTTGTTCGTGCCGTACGTGATGTCCGCGGCGTACGACAGGCGCTTGTCCGCCGGCGTCTCTCGATGCCCCGGGATCACCAGGCCGACCTCGAGACCGAGCCATCGATAGATGCGGCCCATCCACTCGGCGTGGAACCGCGCCAGGTAGTCGTTCACGGTGATGACGTGGACGCCCTTGCCGCCGAGGCCGTTCAGGTACGCCGGCAACGTCGACACGAGGGTCTTTCCCTCGCCGGTCTTCATCTCGGCAACCCACCCGAAGTGCAGGGCGGCACCGCCCATGAGCTGCACCTCGAAGTGGGTCTGGCCGATCACCCGGGTGGCCGCCTCGCGCACGACGGCGAAGGCCTCGAACAGCACGTCGTCGAGCGACGCGCCGTTGGCGAGCCGCTGGCGCAGTTCGGCCGTCTTGGCCTGCAGCGCTGCGTCATCGAGGGCGGCCATCGCCGGTTGGAGCGACGTGATGTCGGGGACGAGGTCGCGCAGCGCCTTGAGCTTCTTGCCTTCGCCGGCGCGCAGGATTCGGTCGAGGATACCCATGCGGGCGGTGAGCCTAGGTCGCCGGTTCGCTCGCCGAGGGGCAGGCCGACGAGACTCCGCCCGTGCTTCGGTCCGTCGACACGGTGATCTTCGACTTCGGCGGCGTGCTGTGCGTCAACGGCAGCCCCTACGACTTCGCCCGGCGGTTCCCCGATCGCGATCCCGAGGAGATCGTCGCCGCCATGATGGGCGAGCCAGGCACGGACACCGACCATCCCTGGCACCGCGTCGAACGGGGGGAATTGGCCATGGCGGACGCCCGGGCCCACTTCGCCGAGGTGTTCGCCCGTCTCGGCCTCGACGTGCCTGCGTCGTCGGGGCCGATGACGTTCGTGCTGAACGAGGCGATGGTGGCGCTCGTCCACGACCTGCGGTCCGCCGGTCTGCGGCTGGGCGTCCTCACGAACAATGTGAAGGAGTTCCGGCCGCGTTGGTGGCCGTTGCTGCCCTTCGAAGACTTGTTCGACGACGTCCTCGACTCCTGCGAGGTCGGGATCCGAAAGCCCAATCCGGCCATCTACCGCCTCGCGCTCGACCGGCTCGGCGCCGAGGCGGCCCGCACTGCGTTCTTGGACGACCTCGCCCCGAACGTGGCCGCCGCCGACGCCGTCGGCATGCACGGCGTCCACGTCGTCGACGTCGGTGCCGAGGCGATCGCCCGGACCCGGCGCCTCGCCGCCATCGGCTGAAGCTGTCGAAGCACCCGATCCGGATCGACCGGACCGGGAACCAGGGCGGCTCAGGCCGATCGGGGCTCGACCTCGATCAGGCCGACGCCACCCTGCTCCCGGTGGTACACGACTGCGGTCTCACCCGTGTCCTCACGCACGAACACGAAGAACGGGTGTGACAGCAGTTCCATCTGGAACGCCGCTTCCTGCACCGACATCGGCACGACCTCGAAGCGCTTGGATCGCACGGGGATCTCGGTCGGTACCGCCACCCCTACCGGACCTTCAGACACCAGCGCAGCGGCGCTGCGACCTGCGGCCACCCGCCCATTGCGGACCCGACCGTGACCGTGGTCGACGAGGCGCTCCTTCAACCGGTGCAACTGGTGCTCGAGCTTCGCGACCACAGCGTCGAGCGCCGAGAGCGGATCGGGCGCCTGAGCCTTGGCCCGGACGTGGTGCCCGTGGCCACGCATCGACACCTCGCAGGTGGAGGCCCGCTCGATACTCGGGTTGTGCGCTCCGGCGAAGTGCACCTCGGCAGCGTCCATCCCCTCGAGGAACCGAGCCAGACGACGCACCTTGTCGACGGCGGCAGCCCGGACCTCGGGACGCAGTTCGGCGTGCCGGCTCGACACCTTGACGTCCATGTCGACGTCCATCTCGACCTCCCTGTGGGAGCCGGGCCGCCAGGGTTGGGGCACCGCCCACACCCGAAGGCTAGGAGCGACCTCGTGCCGCCGTCCTTGGCCCAAGGTCCCCTCCGGATGGGACCCTGGCCGCGACGACGACCGGGTGGACCTCGCGGCACCCAGCGGCGAGCAGGCACCGGGTGGCCGATGCGAGGGTGGCCCCGGTGGTGACGACGTCATCGACGAGGGCGACACTGCGCACCGCTCGTCCGACGGCGTGGAACTGCGGCGGCGATCCGAGACGATCGGCTCGGCTGCGGCCCATCTGGGCCGTGTCACCGACGGCTCGAACCAGCAGCCGGCGGCACGGCACCCCGTAGGCCGCGGCGACGGCTCGGGCGAGCGCCTCGGACTGGTCCCCACCGCGTCGCCGCCGACGATCGGGTGACGTGGGGGCCCAGGTCACCGCCTCGATCCGGGGCGGCAGGCGCAGCGCCATCGCCCGGCCGAGCGACGGCAGAAGGCGCCGAGCCTGCCGGTGCTTCAACGCTGCGACGACGCGCGACGCCGCCCCCTCGTAGGCGAGCACGGCAGCCACCGGGCCCGGCGGGGCGGGGGCCAGTCCGGCTGCGCAACCGGCGCACAACCCCGCTCCCGGACGGTCGCAGAGCGCGCAACGCACAGGAAGCAACGACGTGAGCAGGAACCGCACACCAGCGACGCTACGACCGGGCTGTCACGCGATAGCCCAGCCCTCCTGCCAGCAACCCCGGTAGCGAAGCCCGCCGTCCCGCCGGCCGACCGAAGCCCAGGACTGGGAACACCGTTGAACGCTGTGCTCATCGCACTGTTCCTCGGCGCTGCGATGCGACCGGCTCCGGCTGCCGGGGGTGCCGACCCCGGCAGGTCGGCACCCCGCCGATCAGTAGCGGTAGTGCTCGGGCTTGAACGGCCCTTCGAGTTCGACGTCGAGGTACTCGGCCTGGACGTCGGAGAGCGACGTGATGCGGGCCCCCAGCGCCTCGGCGTGGATGCGCGCCACCTTCTCGTCGAGTTGCTTGGGCAGCGTGTACACCCCGACCGGGTACTTGGCGGTGTTGGTGAACAGCTCCACCTGGGCAGCGACCTGGTTGGAGAACGAGCAGGACATCACGAAGCTCGGGTGCCCGGTCGCACAGCCCAGGTTCATCAACCGACCCTCCGCCAACACGATCACGGCGTGACCGTCGGGGAAGGTCCACAGGTCGGTCTGCGGCTTGATCTCCATGCGGCGGGCGCCGGACCGGGCCAGGCCGGCCATGTCGATCTCGTTGTCGAAGTGTCCGATGTTGCACACGATCGCCTGGTGCTTCATCCGGGCCATGTGCTCGGCGGTGATCACGTTGGTGTTGCCGGTCGCCGTCACGAAGATGTCGGCCTGGCCGAGCACGTCGTCGAGGAGGACCACCTGGTAGCCCTCCATCACCGCTTGCAGGGCGTTGATCGGATCGATCTCGGTGACCATCACCCGGGCGCCCTGGCCCCGCAGCGACTGGGCGCACCCCTTGCCGACGTCGCCGTACCCGCACACGAGTGCGGTCTTGCCGCCGATCATCACGTCGGTGGCGCGATTCAGGCCGTCGACCAAGGAATGCCGGCACCCGTACAGGTTGTCGAACTTGGACTTCGTCACCGAGTCGTTGACGTTGATGGCGGGGAACAACAACTCCTCGCGCTTGGCCATCTGGTACAGCCGGTGGACGCCGGTCGTCGTCTCCTCGGTCACGCCCTTGATCCCGGCGGCCATACGCGTCCACCTGGTGCGGTCGTCGCGCAGCGAGCGGGCCAGCAGGCCCAGCACGATCGCGAACTCGGCGCTGCCGGCCTCGGTCGGGTCCGGCACCTCACCCTTGGCTTCGAACTCGGCGCCCTTGTGGACCAGCAGTGTCGCGTCGCCGCCATCGTCGAGGATCATGTTGGGGCCGTCCCCGTCGGGCCACATCATCATCTGCTCGGTGCACCACCAGTACTCCTCGAGCGTCTCGCCCTTCCAGGCGTAGACCGGAACTCCCTTCGGATCGTCGGGGGTGCCGTGCGGGCCGACCACCACCGCAGCCGCGGCATGATCCTGGGTGGAGAAGATGTTGCAGGACGCCCACCGGACCTCGGCTCCGAGTTCGACCAGGGTCTCGATCAGCACGGCGGTCTGGATCGTCATGTGCAACGAACCCGAGATACGGGCCCCGGCCAGCGGCTTGGAGGCCCCCAACTCGGCCCGCAGCGCCCGCAATCCGGGCATCTCGTGTTCGGCGAGGAGGATCTCCCGCCGGCCGAACGGCGCCAGGGAGAGGTCGGCCACACGGAAGTCCCGCCGGTTGGCGAGCGAGTTCTCGGTCATCGTCACGGCTGGAGAGTGTAGGGAGGCGACCTGCGCGCGGTCGGGACCCGGGCGTGACATCGGGCCCCCGGACCGGGTTGCGACGGCTCAGCTCGCCCGGTCCGCCGCCGCCTCGAGCTCGTCGACCGTCATCAGCACCTGCCGGGCCTTCGAGCCCTCCGACGGCCCGACCACGCCACGCTGCTCGAGCAGGTCCATGAGCCGGCCGGCGCGGGCGAAACCCACCTTGAGCTTGCGCTGCAGCATCGACGTCGACCCGAGCTGACTGCGTACGACGAGCTCGAGCGCCTGACGTACGAGGGCCTCGTCGTCCTCGTCGTCCCCGCCGGCAACCGGCATCGACCCGTTCGCCCCGGCCGCTGCATCGTCGCCCTCGACTCCGGTGACGTAGGTCGGCTCGGGGCACTGGCGGCGCCACTGCGCGACCACCGCTCGCACCTCGTCCTCGGACACCCAGGCGCCCTGGATCCGCTGGGCGACGTTCGACGTCGAGCCGAGGAGCAGCAGATCGCCCCTGCCGACGAGCCGCTCGGCGCCAGGCTGGTCGAGGATCACCCGGCTGTCGGTCAGCGACGAGACCGCATAGGCCATGCGAGCGGGGATGTTCGCCTTGATCACTCCGGTGATGACGTTCACCGACGGCCGCTGGGTGGCCACGATCAGGTGGATGCCGACGGCCCGAGCCTTCTGGGCGATCCGGGTGATCGAGTCCTCGACATCGCGCGCCGCCACCATCATCAGGTCGTTGAGCTCGTCGACGACGACGACGATGAAGGGCATGCGCTCGTAGGTGCGCTCGACTCCCGGCTCGGCGAGGAGTTCGCCGCGGTCGTACGCCGCGTTGTACCCCGTGAGGTCGCGGAATCCCACCTCGGCGAGGAGGTCGTATCGGCGCTCCATCTCCCGCACCGCCCAGGCCAGCGCGTTGGCCGCTTTCTTCGGGTTGGTCACCGGCTGGGTGAGCAGGTGCGGCAACCGGCCGTACTGGCCCATCTCGACCTGCTTCGGGTCGATGAGGATCAGGCGCACCTGTTCGGGGGTCGTGCGCATCAAGAGCGAGGTGATGATGCAGTTCAAACCGGACGACTTCCCGGCTCCCGTCGCCCCTGCGATGAGCAGGTGGGGCGTCGTGGCCAGGTTCATCATCACCGTGCGACCGGCGATGTCCTTGCCGATGCCCACCTCGAGCGGATGGGTGGCGAGACGGGCCTCGTGCGACGTGAGCAGGTCCCCGAGCGTGACGAGGTGGCGGGACTGGTTGGGCACCTCGACGCCGATGGCTCGTTTGCCCGGGATCGGGGCGAGGATCCGCACGTCCTCGGCTTCGAGCGCATAGGCGATGTCCCGATGCAGTGCGGCCACCGTGGCCATTTTCACGGCACGACCGTCTTCGTCCTCGACGAGGCG
Source organism: Acidimicrobiales bacterium (assembly GCA_040382215.1). Classification (GTDB taxonomy): domain Bacteria; phylum Actinomycetota; class Acidimicrobiia; order Acidimicrobiales; family Ilumatobacteraceae; genus JBEIFW01. Next base: position 274 of record JBEIFW010000030.1, on the reverse strand, counting down.
AACGGCGTAGCGCGTCACGGTCGGCCCGGCCGAGGTGAGCTCGGGCAACCACTCGGTCTCCACCCCGTGGGACCGGAGCACCTTGATCAGTTGCCCGGCGCGGCGGGTGATCTCTTCGGTGTCCACCCGCTGCGCTTCGGAGCGGGTCAGCGACGACAGCGACGGCAGCGTCCAACGCGTCGGATCGGCGCCGGGGCCGAGCGGTAGGTCGAGCTGCGCCGGATCCGCCGTTGCGCTGGGCGCCGGCTTGGCCGACCGGACCCGGCGCGCCGGG
>JBEIFW010000029.1:0-25840 GCA_040382215.1 Acidimicrobiales bacterium | reverse complement strand
TGACCCTGTATCTGGTGACCCGATATATACCGGGCGCGTCGAGTGTAGCAAGAGAAATGGACGCGGGCAGTGCCGGATGTTCGTTAGAGCGCCCGAGCCGGTGGCGGAGATGGAAGCCGAGTCCGAGCCTGTGCCGGAGCTGGACGCTGAGCCGGAGTCCGAGTCCGAGTCCGAGTCCGAGTCCGAGCCTGTGCCGGAGTCCGAGTCCGAGCAGGTGCCCGAAGCCGAACCGGTGCCGGATCGCGAGCCCGAGCCGGAGGCGGAGCTGGACGCTGAGCCGGAGCCGGTCGCAGCCGCTCGGGCTGATGTCGACGCGCTCTTCGCCCGGATCCGTGCATCGCGGGCCGAGGCGGTGGCCGACGCCCGACGGGTCCTCGCCGAGGCCGAGACCGAGGAGGGCGTCGCTGCGTTCGATCCGGTCGAGCCGCCGCCGGAACCGCCGGGATCGGAACGACGGTCCGACGGGACCCTCGCGTGGCTTGAAGCGGTGGCACCACCGACCGCCGAGCACGACGAGTCGCCCCCGGCCGCAGGCATCCACGCGCGGCGCGACCAGCTCCTGGCGCCGGTCGAGGCGGAGCTCGGCCGCGCGCTCAAGCGGGCGCTGGCCGACGAGTTGAACCATGTCCTCGGCGTCGTGCGGGCGACCGACGGCGCCCTGGATCTGGTCGCAGCGCTCGGCGACGAGGCGGCCCAGCGGGAGCGGTACGGCACCGCGGTCCTCGTGCCCGTCCGCAGCGCAGCGGCGGTCGGAGCGGCGCTGGCGGACGAGGACGGTTCCGAGACCGACCCGGATCCCGATGACCTGGGCGAGCGGTTCGCGCCGGACGCAGTGATCGACGCCATCGCCGACGAGCTGCTCGGCCTCGTCCGGGCTCGGGTCGGCCGGATCCTCGACGAGCGCGCCGGCGAGGCCCCGGAGCAGCAGGACCGGCTGCGGGCGCTCTACCGCGAGGTGCGCCAGGAGCGGGTCGACCTCGTGGTCCGCCACGCGGCTGACCGGGCCGTCGGCGCGGGGGCGGCGACGGTGCTGACCGAAGGGACACCCGTGGTCTGGACCATGGCGCCGGGGACCCCCTGCAGCCCCGACTGCGAGGACAACGCCCTCGCCGGACCCACCCCGTTCAGCGAGCCGTTCCCCGCCGGCGATCTCCATCCACCACGCCACCCCGGATGCCGCTGCCTCCTGACCCCCATGCACCGGTAACCTTCGGCCCTGATGACGCCACCCGCACCACCGCCCCGGGGTCGACGTCGCCAGGTCTCACGACGGGGTCGTGTCGTGCTCGCAGTGGCCCTGGTGCTCCTCTTCACCCTGCTCATCTCCGTGCGCGGCCTCGCCCGCATCTACACCGACTACCTGCTGTTCGACTCGCTCGACTTCGGGTCGGTGTGGAGCACGACGGTCGGCGCCCGGATCTCGCTCGGGCTGCTGTTCACGGCGCTGTTCTTCCTCCTGGCGTGGGGCAACCTCTTCATCGCCGACCGCCTGGCGCCCGCCGTCCGTCCGGCCGGGCCCGAGGAGGAGCTCCTCGCCGGGTACCACGAGGTCGTGGGCCCTCGGGTCGGGACCATGCGGATCGTGCTCTCTCTGCTGTTCGCCCTGATCGCCGGTGCAGGAGTGTCCGGTCGGTGGCGGGAGTGGTTGCTCTTCCGCCACGGTGGCGACTTCGGGATCACCGACCCCCAGTTCGGTTGGGACGTCGGCTGGTACGTCTTCAAGCTGCCGTTCCTGACCTTCGTCGTGCGGTGGGCGTTCGCCGCCCTGATCATCGTGTTCCTGTTGACCGCGGTCGCCCATTACCTGAACGGCGGGATCCGGTTCCAGACCGCCGGTCAGCGGGTGACCCCGCAGGTGAAGGCCCACCTGTCGGTGCTGCTCGGTCTGCTCGCGCTGCTGAAGGCCGCCGACTACTGGCTGCAGCGTTTCGAGCTCACCACCTCGGACTCTGGTGTCGCCGACGGCGCGTTCTTCACCGACGTCAACGCCCGGCTCCCGGCCATCCAGCTCCTGCTGCTGATCTCCCTGTTCGCCGCAGGTCTGTTGCTCTACAACATCCGTCGACGCGGCTGGACCCTGCCGGTGATCGCCGTGGGCCTCTGGGCGTTCGTGGCCGTCGTGATGGGCGGCGTCTACCCGGCGGTCATCCAGCAGTTCCGCGTGAACCCGGACGAGCGGGCGAAGGAACTGCCCTTCATCGAGCGGAACATCGCCGCCACCCAGGCCGCGTACGGACTTGCGCCGGAGACCACGGACTTCGCGTACGACCGCGGCGAGCGGCTCACCGCGGACGAGGTCCGCTCCAACCGGGACGTCTTCACCAACATCCGGGTGCTGGACCCCCTGCAGGTCGCGAACACCTTCGACCGGCTCCAGGGGGAGCGGGACTTCTACCGGTTCACCGAGCCGCTCGACACCGACCGGTACGTGATCGACGGCGAGGAGCGCCATGTGCTCCTGGCGGTTCGTGAGCTGAACCCGTCCGAGACGGGTTCGTGGGTACGGTCCCACGTGCAGTTCACCCACGGCTACGGGCTCGCCCTCGCCCCTGCGTCGGAGGTCAGCGCCTCGGGCGACCCGGTGTTCGCCGCCGGGGAGCTCCCGCTGCAGGTCGCAGAGGGCCTGGAGCTCGAGATCGACCGGCCGCAGGTGTACTTCGGCGAGGAGCTCGGCGGGTACGCGATCGTCGGTGCAGTCGACGACGAGGTCGACTACACCAACGAGCGAGACGAGAGCGTTCGGTACCGCTACGAGGGCGACGGCGGGGTCGAGGTGGGGTCGTTGCTCCGTCGGGCCGCGTTCGCCCTCCGGTTCGGCGAGATCGAGCCGTTGATCTCCGGCCAGATGACGAGCGAGTCGCGGGTGATCTACGTCCGGGACATCGAGGAGCGGGTGGAGACGGTCGCCCCCTTCCTGTCCTGGGACGGCGATCCGTACGCGGTCGTGCACGACGGCGGGATCGTGTACGTCCTCGACGGTTACACCACCACGGACCTCTACCCCTACAGCCAGCAGGCCCCCGTGGGCGACCTGCCGCCCGGGAGCGGCCTGCGCCACGGCTTCAACTACGTGCGGCACTCGGTGAAGGCCGTGGTCGACAGCTACCACGGGACCGTCACCATCTACGCCATGCCGGTGGAGGATCCCCTCCTGGACGCCTGGCGCAAGGCGTTCCCGGACCTGTTCCAGGACTACGACCAGATGCCGGCCGGGCTGCGTGACCACATGCGCTACCCGGAGGACCTGTTCCGGGTGCAGACGGATCTGTGGGGCCGCTACCGGCTGAACGATCCGGGTGAGTGGTTCGACCGTGCGCTCGAGTGGTCGGTGGCCCAGGACCCGGGCACCGGACAGGGTTCCCGTCTGCAGGAGACGACCGCCGCCGACGGCACGATCACCGCCGAGGTGCAGCGGATCGCCCCGGTGCAGCAGTTGCTCCGGCTCCCCGGTCGCGACGAGCTCTCCTACGCGATCATGCGCTCCTACGTGCCCTTCTCGGCCAACGACCAGAAGAAGGAGCTCACGGCGTTCATCAGCGGCGAGGTCACGCCCGACGGCACGTTGGCGCTCTCCCAGTACCGCGTCGACCCGGGTGTCGTCGGCGGCCCGGCGTTGGTGGAGGAGCAGATCCGCTCCGTCGACGACATCTCCCGGTTCCAGACCGAGGTCGGACAGCGCGGCTCGACGGTCATCTTCGGCGAGATGCTGCTCGTCCCCGTCGATGACCTGATCATGTACGTCCGTCCCGTGTTCGTCCGTGCCGAGAACACCGGCGACGTCTCGGGGGGTGGCGGCGTCACCCAGCTCCGCAAGGTGATCGTGGCGCTCGGCGACCGCGTGGTGTTCGAGGACTCGCTCCAGGAGGCCATCGAGGAGCTGGTGGGCGACGATCTCGGGGACGTCTTCGGCGAGCGCACCGAAGGGATCTCCCCCGACGAACCCGACGTCGATCCCACGGCCCCCGACGAGCCCGACGACGGCTCGGAGGAACCCTCCGGCGACGGGCTGGAGGACCTACTCCTCGAGCTCGGTGCCTTGAAGGAGGAGCGCGACGCCGCACTGGCGGAGGGCGACCTCGAGAGCTTCGGGCGGATCCAGGCGGAGATGGACGCGATCCTCGAGCAGGTGCTGCGGCTCGTGCCCGACCCGTCGGTCACCACCACGACGGCTGCGACCGAGGCGTAGACCGGGCCTCGGAGCGCCCGAGCGGCCTCAGTGGTCCTGCGCCGGCCGCCAACCGCTCGACCGCCGGCGTTGCCGGTTACCGAGCGTGAGATCGATGACCTCGTGCTCATCGGTCGAGAGCGTGGGTGAGCCGCTGCGGATCTGCCCGCCGCCCGCGAGCTCGGCGATCTCGGCCCGCAGTTCGACCGTCACGCGGGAGAGCTCGGCGGCCAGCCGGGCCGAGTGCAGCCGCAGTTCGAGGATGTCCTCGTGGTCCGGTTGCGTGAACGCCTCCTGTACCTCGGCGTCGAACCGGTTCTCGAGCCGGGTGAGGCGATCGTTCAGCTGCTGGAACTGGGCGAACAGCAGCAGGATGATGCGCTCGTCCCGCTCGCTGAGGTGGCTCGGCCCGTGGAAGCGGTCGAGCCACTGGGCCGGATCGGCGCCGCTGGACGGTTCGTCCCCGGGAGCGGCGTTCATGCGCCAAGGGTACCGACCGTGGTGGAGCCGATGAGGGATGCCACGGAGCGAGGGGGAGCAGGGGTGAGGGGGGCGGTAGTGTCGGCGACGTGTTGACGCTCGACGAGAAGCTGACCGTCATCCGGGCCGCGTTCGCAGGGATCGCTGCGGGGGACGCGGACGCCATGCTCGCCTGGTACACCGACGACCTGGTGCTGGAACTGCCCTACGGCGACCCGCCCGGCAAGCGCATCGAGGGACGGCCCACGGTGCGCGAGTACCTCGCCGCAGCGTTCCGGGTGTTCTCGATGGAGCTCCGGATCACCGAGGTGTACGAGCTGGTCGATCCCGACGTGCTCGTCCTGGAGTACGAGTCGGTCGGTCGGTACCTGCCCGAGGACCGGCCCTACGCGAACCACTACATCGGCGTCTACCGCTTCGTGGGGGATCGCATCGCGTCGGTCCGCGAGTTCTACGATCCCACCCGGGCCGGTCGGTGAGCCGGAGCGGTCGTCGACTCCTGTGCACGGTGGTCGCCGCCCTCCTGGCGGCAGCCTGCGGCGATGACGATGCGGCCACGGTGTCGCAAACAACGGTGCCGCCGACCGCGAGCGCGGACGATCCGACGGAGAGCCGTGTCGAGGTGCGGGTGGCCGAGGCGAGCATCGTCGGTGGGACCCCCGACGGCGCCGTCCGTTGGGACGTCCGGTACCCGCAGATCGAGGGGAGCGGTGTGGACGCCGCGGTGAACGAGCAGTTGCGTGGGGACGCCGAGGTCGCGCTCGACGTCTGGCGCCGGGACGCCGAGGGCTGGGGGGCCGCCGACCTACCGAGCGAGTACGTCGCCGACTTCGAGGTCTCGCTCCTCGACGACGCCGTGCTGAGCATCGTCGTGGGCGGTTCCGCCTACCTCTCGGGTGCGGCCCATCCCGTGGCGGTGGTGTCCTCTGCGACCTTCGACCTCGGGAGCGGCGAGCGGATCGCCGTGGAGGATCTGTTCGATCCCACGAGCCCGTGGCGGGACCGCCTGGTCTCGGCGACCCGGGAGGCGCTCGCCGGCGAGTACGGCGACGGCGTCGACGTTGCGCTCCTGGAACTCGGAACCACCACCGACCTGTCGGTGTACGCGCTGACCCCGACGGGTCTGCGGCTCGCTTTCGCCGAGGGCGCCATCGGACCGCATGCCCTGGGGGCACCCTCGGTCACGATCCCCTACGACGCGCTCGCGGAGGTGGCGGCGCCCGACGGTCTGTTGGGCCGGGCCGGAGCGGGCTGAGCCCCTCGCGGTGCCGGTCAACCCATCCGGTGCCAGGCCCGGGAGACGGGGTCGTGGCGGAGGAAGGCCTGCGCCGTCGGCTCCCAGCGCACCCACGTCCCGACCGAAGGATCCCAGTAGGCGCGGGGGTGCGGTGCTGTGGCGCCGGGCGGGGCGGCGTAGGGGTTCGCCGCCATGGTCGGCACCTGGGAGTCGGCCTGGCGGAGCTGCTCCTGCAGCAGCAGCAGGTTGCGCTGCTCCCGGTCGAGCCGTGCGCTCGCGTTCTTGATCCCGCAGTCGATGCGCGTCGTCGGGGCGAGGAGCAGGCCGAGCAGGACCAGGTCGAGCCAGAAACCGAAACTGGCGAAGGGGTTGCCGCTCTGCGTCTCACCGAGCAGGGCGACCAGCACCATCACGAGCAGGCCGATCCACCCGGCGGCCGTCCCGTGCCGGAGGAGCCCGGCGAAGACGCACCAGGCGACCCCGATGAGGAAGAACACGAGCGAGTAGAGCTCGATGGCGTCGCTGACGCTGCCGACGTCGAGCCAGCCGGCCCCGACGGCGAGCCCGTTGTCTGCAGAGGCTTCGAGGATGTCGGCGGCAGCCCACAGCAGCACGGCGCCGAGGATGGCGAAGGCGCCGAAGACGTAGCCGATGACGGCGGCGGCCTTGGTCGTCCCCGAACGCGGCGCGACGGCTCGGCTGCGCCCACCGTGCGTCGGCGCCATGGGCGGCGGAACGACGGCGTGCTGCGTCGGCGCGCCGTACTGCGTCACTGCGCCGGGGTGCATCTGGGTGCTGTGGTGCATCTGGGCGCCCTGCTGCGTGTGCATCGACCACCTCCTGGCACTCCATCGGTGATCGGACCCCGCGGCTTGAGCGGGGATCATCGGTCAGAGCCGGGCGGCCCCGGGGGTGCCGGCGGCGATCCGCCACCGCGAGGCCGTGCGGACCGCGGCGGCGGGATCCGTGGGATCGGCGACCACACGGATTGCCGCGTCCCATCGATCCGCAGACACCTCGCAGAGCGTGTACCCGCGGGTCGGCTCGAAGGTGCGCACCTGGTCGTTCAGGCGGAAGGCGACGGAGGCGAGCGTCGTCGCCTCGTCGGGGAAGTCGCTGCTGATACCGGCGGCCATCAGCTCGGTGGCGACCACCGGGCTGCCCTGATCGAACGGCCGGGGGCGGAGGTCGGCCACGGCTGCTGCGTGGAAGTCGCCGGTGAGGACCACGTAGTCGGTGGAGGGGTTCCCGCCGAACGCGTCGAGCACCCGCTCCCGGTCGGCGGGGTAGCCGTCCCAGGTGTCGGCAACCACGACGGGTGGATCGGCGCCCGGGAGGAGCGACGCGCCGAACATGTAGACCTGCTGGGCGATGGCCGTCCATCGCGCGGTGGAGGTGCCGGCGCCCTCGACCAGCCAACGACGTTGCTCCTCCCCGAGGATCGTGCGCTCCGGGTCGAGGACGGCGCCGCCCTGCGCGGTGAGCGCGCCCGCTCCCGGCACGTCGGGCAGCCCGGTGTCCTCGATCACCTGGTCGTCCCGGTACTGGCGGGTGTCGAGCACCCAGAGGTGGAGCAGGTCTCCGAAGCGGACGGTCCGATGGATCGGGAAGTCCGGGCCCGTCGGTGCCGGGAGCCGCACGGGCATGTGCTCGTACCAGGCCCGGTAGGCCGCAGCGCGGCGTTCGAGGAAGGCGTACACGGCGGTGCCGTCCTCGGCTGCGGCGCCGGCGTAGTCGTTGGCGACCTCGTGGTCGTCCCAGGTGACGACCCACGGGCAGTGCGCGTGCGCCGCCCGCAGGAGCGGATCGGTGCGGTACTGGGCGTACCGGGCCCGGTAGTCGTCGAGGGAGCGCAAGGGCCCGCCGAGGTGGATCCGATCCGGGATCGCGGGCGCGTCGGCCGGGCCGGTCTCGTAGATGTAGTCCCCGAGGAAGACCACGAGGTCGACGTCCTGCTCGACGACGTCGCGCCAGGCCGCCCAGTGCCCACGCTCCCAGTGCTGACAGGAGGCCATCGCGAAGCGGAGGTCGCCGGACGACGCCCCCGCCGCAGGTGCAGTCCGCGTCCGACCGACGGGGCTTCGATGGCCACCCGCGGTGAAGCGGTACCACAGGACCCGGTCCGCCGGCAGCCCTGCGGCGTCGACGTGGACGCTGTGCGCCGCGGCCGGGGTCGCCGCGATCACACCGGCGGCGAGCACCGTGGCGAAGCCCTCGTCCTCGGCGACCTCCCAGCCCACGGGCACGTCCCCCGTCAACGCTGCGGTGGCCGGGAGCAGACGGGTCCACAGGATCACGGAGGTGTCCGTCGGGTCGCCCGACGCGACGCCGATCGTGAACGGGTCCTCCGGCAGCGGTGGACCGAGCGGCGGCAGGGTGGGGGTGACCCCCGTCGTGGTGTCGGGCGAACCCGAGGAGGTCGGGGCCGCGTCCGTCGGCGGCTCCGAACCGTTCCCCGGCACGCCGGTCGGATCGCCGGTCGGGTCGCCGTCCTCGCTGCACGAGGCGACCACGACCGCGGCGACCGCTCCGGCGAGGAAGCGTCGTCGGCTCAGCGGGGCGGGGTTGCCGTCGCGGTCTCCCTCGGCGCTCACGGTGCGAGCCTACGGCGCGGCGGCGAGGCGGCCGGGGTGTCGCCGCCCCGGCCGCCCGCGGGTTCCCGCCGCTCCCCGATCCGCACGGGTCGCGCGGCGCTAGGCCGCAGCGGACCCGTCGTCGGACCCCCCGTCCGACGACCCCCCGTCCGACGACCCCCCGTCCGACGACTCCCCGTCCGACGATCCGGTACCGGAAGCGGCCTCGATCGTGGCGCGCAGCGCGTCCACCGCCTCCTCGACGGCGGCACGCACGGCCTGGAGCTCCGTCCGGACGGCGTCGGCCTGCTGTCGGACGTCCGCCAACGTGGTGCGCGCTGCGCCGCCGGTGAGCTGCTCGACGGTGAGCGACCCCAGGGTCGCGGCGAGGGCCGCTGCCTGGGTGGTCGCCGCCGACAGGTGGACCTGCGCCGTCTCGAGCGCCACCTCGGCCTCGGCCGTGTCGATCCCCGCGTCGGCTGCGCGCCCGATCAGCTCCTCGAGCCTGCTGATCGCAGCGGTCGCCCTGGCCGTCCCCCGGGCGGCCCGACCGGCGACGGAGACCAGGCGGGCGGCGGCGTCGACGCCGGCGCGCCCGATCTGCTCGCACCGTGCGGCACCCTCCTGCGACGCGCCGCCCGCGGCTGCGGCGAGCGCCTCGATGCGGGCGGCGGCGGCGTCGACGACGGCCTGGAGCGTCGCGGCGACCTCGGCGCTCAGCCCGGACCGGTCGATCAGTGCCTCCAGCTCGCCGAGGCGGGCGAGCTGCCGCTGGAGCGACTGGGTGCACCGGTCCACCGCCGCTGCCGAGGCGGGGGTCGCGCCGGCGACGGAGGTCGGGGGCCCGGGTCGCTCGTCCCTGGGCGTCGGATCTGCCTGGGACGGCGGTGGCCCCTGCTGCTGGGACTGCTGCTCCCGCTCGGGCCGTTCCCGCTCGGGCCGTTCGCGTTCGGGACGTTCGCGTCCCTCGTGCTCCCGCTCGTCGTCGCCGCCCGGCGCCTGGGGCGACGGTGGCTCCTCGTCGTCGGACGCTCCGGCGGCCGGGGCCAGGGCGAGGCTGGTCGTGAGCACCAGGGTTCCGAGGACGATGCCGACGGTGCGGTGTCGCGCGTGCATGGAAGACCTCCCGCGGGTCATTCGGCGAGCAGGGCGTCGAGCTCCGCGAGCTCGGCCTCGAGGGTGGCCAACTCCTGGTCGACCGCCGTGACGACGGCGTCGAGCTCGGCGGCCACCACCGGAGCGACCGTGACCGGCAGGCCGGTCGCGGGGACGGTCGTCGCGACGGCGACCGTCGTGGCGGTCGCCTCAGCGAGGGCGGCGCCCTCGTCGGCGACGACCGGGGTCCCGTCCGCCGGCGCGACCCCGTCGGCGGTGGGGGGTCGGTCCGCGGCGCCACACGCGGCAGCCGCGAGGAGGGTGCCGAGGAGAGCGGCCAGGTGGAGCGTCCGGTGCGGTGTGAGGGTCACAGCGGGAGGCTTCGGCGCTCGCCTGCCGCGGCTTTAGGTCGATCGGTCCCCCGCACCGGGTCGGAGGGACCGCACGGGCGTCATTCCGCAGTCGGCACCAGATCGGCCAAGGCGCGCGAGCGGTCGTCGGGACCGAGGGTGCGCTGGGTGCGCCCCACGATCTCGTACTCGTCCGCGTACTCCTCGCGCACTGCGCCCGAACCGTCGGTGAGCCAGCTCATGGCGAGTCGACGGGGCACCTTCACCCGCTCGGGCGCACGTCCGCCCGTGTGCAGGACCTCGTCCCACAGACCGGTCGTGACGCCGTAGGCGCTGTGCGGGTTGCCGAAGTGGTGGCGCAGGTGGCGTCGCCAGATCGCCCGGGTGAGCGGGTTGCGGGGGGCCCGGTGGTGGATGCGGTGGTGCAGGTCGGTGTACCCGAGGTAGCCCGCGGTGAAGCCCGCCCCGGCGGCGATGCCCGCGGCCGGCCCGGCGATCGCGCTGCCCGGGACGGCGACCGCCGCCAGTCCGGCCGCCCGCCAGAGGAGCGTGCGATCGAGGCCGAGCGGCAGGGTGTGGTCCGGATCGGCGTGGTGTTCGAGGTGTTCGACCGAGAAGCGGTTCCCGCCGGCGCGGCCGTGCATCACCCAACGGTGCACGCCGTACTCCGTCGCTGTCCACAGCGCGAGTCCCGTGGCCGCCCCCGCGGCGATACGCCCGATCACGTCTTGATTGTCCCGGCCCCGAGGCCCCGGCGCCAAGGCATCCGGGGGGTCTCCTGAGAAAGTTGCCGGGCCGGTGCGGCGCGAGGGGTTGGCGCTGCGGGAGGGTCCCGCTATGGTTGGCAGTCCACACCGCGGGGTGGAGCAGTCTGGTAGCTCGTCGGGCTCATAACCCGAAGGTCGCAGGTTCAAATCCTGCCCCCGCCACACAGGTAAGTGCAGGTCAGGCCCGGTCCCCAGGACCGGGCCTGATGCGTTCAGGGGCCGATCTCTACCCAAATCTCTACCCAACTCTCGAAATCGCGTCGTCGGCCCTCTGCCCGTGAACCCGAAGAGTCGGCCACGGTGCGTGACCGTGTCAGGGGAGCCACAGCCCGCCGGGTGTTGCCGTACCCCACGGCGGCGCTGACGTGCTGGGCGCTGGGTCGTCGAGGTAGGTGCCGATGGTGCGCTGAGCGCCCGCGACCGCGTCGGTCCACGCGTGGGTGTCCCAGCCCATGTGCTGGATGTAGCCGCCGTAGGCGTGAATGTGCGCGTACGCGAGCGCGATCGCCATCATCGCGATGTTCGTCGAAGAAACGGTGAGCGCTGCCGTCACGACAGGGGCCGACGAGTTCGACGAGAGCGGTTCCGCCCGTTCCGCCAGTCCCCAGATGGTCCCGTGCGAGATGGCCGACGCGTAGGAGTACAGGACCTTCCCGAGCTGATCATTGCCGACGGCCCGCTGGATGTGGTGGGTGATCGATGGTCGGTCAGGAGCGAGCACGGTGAGCTTCCCCTTGCCAGTGGTCCTGCTGAAGCCGAGCGACTCGGCGGCGAGGAGCCGGCGTTTCCGACCGGGTTCGGGGTTCAGGCCTGCGGGGAGTCGCGACTGCTCGTACGCGGACGCGATGCGTTCGTTGATCGAGCGACGCACTCGTTCCCGTGCTCCGATGCCTGGCTCGGCCAGCCAGTGCGCCAGCGCGAGGCACTCCATTCCTGCTCGGGCGATCGGGATGTACGAGTAGAGCGGCGTCCGATCGGCGACGATGGCTGTCGCAAAGGTCTCCATGGCGTCTTCGCCAGCGGTGAGAAGGAGACCGATGTGGGTCTGCGCGGTGTCGATCGGGTTCTCGTCCCACACGCCGGCGAAGGCGCTTTGCTGGTCGAGTTCCGACATCGCTGCCGAGTCCGGCGCCGGTAGCTGTCGTCCGCGCTCTTCGTCGACACGCCCGGCCGCGTACCCCGCAGCCGTCAGGGTCTTCAGCATGGCAGCACACGGCTCGACGGCCTTCAGGAAGGTTTCGTGGTCAACGAAGGATTTCGGCTGTCGATTGGCTGGCACCGGTGCTCATGCTGACGTCGCGGATCTTGGACCAAGGTAGTCCTTGGCCATCCGGCGTCTTCCGGACCTGCGACGCGGTCAACCCACGCGCAATAGCGGGTGTACGGGCCGGCTGGGATCGATCGGGTCGAACCACGTGGACGGGTGGAGGGGTGCTACGCCGAGCCGTTGGTTCTCCATCGTCTCGGGGTCGTCGATGCCGTCCATCTCGGGGTGCCAGAGGATGAGGTGGTCGAGGTCTTCGAACAGGGCGTTCTCGAGGTCGAAGAAGCTGTCGTCGCGCTCGAGGCGGTTGAGCTCGAGCTGTTCCCGAGCGCATTCGATGATGGCCCGCAGCGCAAGTTCCTCGCCTCGGCAACGCAGGGGCGTCCAGCCGTTGGCGAGGCGTTCAGTGACGACGAGGAAGCAGATGTACCAGCGGCGGAGGAGGGCGAGGTCGTAGAGGTCGTCGTAGCGCTGGGGGAGGTAGGACACGGTCGGCCCGGCCGGGGGTAGCTCGTCGTGGAGGCGGGCGGCGATCTCGGTGAGGAAGCCGTCGTCGAGGATCTCGACGGCGATCTCGATCATGTTCCGCTCGTGCTCGTCGAGGTGCATCGAGATGGTCGGGTGGACGTGCATCGTGGGCTCGCGAGGTGTCATGCACCGGCAGGTGCTGTTGGGGTCGACGCTCGGGTCGATCCAGTCGAGCACATCGTGGAGGCCGGGCGTGGAGCGGCGGGGTCGGTTCGTGCAGCGGCGGCTACGCATCGTCGCCCTCCTCGGGGTCGGTGTTGTCGCCGAAGACAAGATCACCGAAGGCTGCCGCTGCGTCGGCCTGCATACCGGGGATGACGTGGGCGTAGACCTGCATGGTGAAGGCGACGGTGGCATGGCCGAGTCGTTCCGAGACGACCTTGGCGGGGACGCCGGCCTGCAGGAGCAGCGTGGCGTGGGTGTGGCGCAGGTCGTGGAAGCGGATGCGGGGTACGTCGCTGCGGCTCACTCGGCGTTCGAACGCGTCGCCGAAGACGTCGGGGTGGATGGGCTCGCCGTCGGCCTTGGCGAAGACGAGGTCGTGGTTGCGGTAGCCGTCGCTGAGCAGCAGCCGTGCCCGCCGTTGCGCGGTTCGGTGCGACTGGAGCACCTCGACGGTGCGGGCGTCGAGGTCGATGACCCGCTCGCTGCGGTCGGTCTTCGCGTCGGAGGTTCGCATCTCGTAGGCGACGGAGATGATGGTGTGGCGCACGGCGAGCCGGGCGCGTGCGAGGTCGACGTCTCGCCATCGCAACCCGACCACCTCGCCCCTGCGCATCCCGGTGTTCGCAGCGACGTACCACGCTGGCCAGTGCGGGCTGTCGGTGTTGGCGTCGAGGAAGCGCCGGAGCTCGTCGGCGGTCCAGTACTGCATCTCGCGCCGGCGGGAGCTCGTCGGCTTCGGCACCTTCGCCGACGCGGCGGCGTTTCGCACGACGTAGTTCAGCTGCACGGCGTCCTCGAGCGCCTTGCGGATCATCTGATGGATGTTGTGGACCGTCTTGGGGGCGAGGCCACCACGGCCGTCACGGCGCCCGTTGCGGAGCAGCTCGGCGTAGAACTTGGTGAGGTCGATCGGGCGTAGCTTCTGCAACGCCGTCTTCCCGATGCGGGGCACGACGTGGAGCTCGGCGTTGCGCCGGTAGGAGTCATACGTGCTGTGGCGCAGGTCGGTCTGGGCGAGCGGTAGCCACTCGTCGAGCAGGTAGCCGGCCAGGGTGAGCCGGTTCGGCTCGACGTAGGTGTCGGTGCGCTTCTGCTCCAACAGCTCGGCGAGCAGACGCTCGGCTGCTCGCTTCCCCTTGCCGGCCGGGTGCCATGTTCGGCGTCGTTTGCCGGTCTTGGGGTCGATGCCGTCGTCGATGACGACGTAGTAGCGGTCGTCCTGGCGGGCGATGTGTCCACGCATTGGGGGCTGCTCCGGTGAAGGCGCCTACTCGGTCAGCCCGTCGGGCTGTGATCGGGTGGGCTGCTCGGATGCAGCGATACGGGCGTCGGCGCCGAGGCCGAGGAGGTCTCGCAGCCGTGCGGTGGGCACCAGCACACGGCGCCCGACTCGGATGCACGGTACCTCGCCGGCGCGCAACGCGTCGTACAGCGTGCTGCGCGAGATCTGCAGGATTACGGCCGTCTCGTCGACGGTCAACGTCGGGCGCTCGATCGGGTCGGGGACCATCGGCTTCACGGTGGTGTCGCTCATGCACTGGCTAAGCGCAGCATGGCCGTGACTTTCGACAAGCGGCGACCGTCGAGTTTCACAGACTGTCCGGGTTCGAAGACGGCGATCGCCGAGACGACGACGATTCTGTGCTCCGTTGACACTTCAGTGTCAACGGTATCAACAAAATATTGACAGACATGAGAAGGGAACCGATGATGTCAACATCCGCTATGGCAGGTTCGACGACGAGCACCAGACGCTCCCTGCGCCCCGACACGCTCGGATGGCTCACGCAGCACGACCCGCTGCGGGTCGAGGGATGGAGCGACCCTGTCGTCGATCGGCTCGGTCACGATCCCCGCAGCGATTACGTCGAGATCTTTTGGCTGCCGATCATCGGGCCCAGCTGCACCCTCGCCGCCCGTCGCATGGCCGACTGGCTCGACGCCGAACCGACCGGGTTCGACCTGGCGCTCGGCCCCTTCGCCCAATCACTCGGGCTCGGCGGCGCCACCGGACGCCATGCACCCGTCAACCGCACCCTCGCCAGGCTCGTCGACTTCGGAATGGCCCGCCTCGGTGGCAGCACGTTCGCTCTGCGCCGCGTGTTCCCGCCGCTCGCCGCACGCCAGATCGGGCGGCTGCCGTCGCACCTCGCCGAGCAGCACGCAGCGCACATCGCCGCCATTGCGGGCACGCACGGTCGAGGATCGGTCCGATGACCGCCGGACAGGTCGAGGCGGGGGTGGCCGGTCTGGGAAGCCGAGTCCACCTCCGCCCGAGCGATTCCGACGGTGTTCAGGCCTCAACAGCGATCCGGCAGATCGCCGTGGCGGGCGCCCGAGGCGGCCAGGGCACGAGCACGGTCGCAGCGGCGATCGCCGTGTTCGCCGCCGGCCACCGACCGACACGACTCGTCAGCGACGAACCCGCTGCGATGGCCGCCCTCCTCGGCGTCACCGCTCTCACCGCGGGAGGCGAGACGGTCGTCGTCACCGACGGGCTCGAGCTGAGCGGCTCGACCGACCTCGATTCGTTCACCGTGATCGACGCCGGTCGAGCGCTCCCGCTCCCGGCGATGGAGCGAGCCATCTCCCTGGCCGTCGTCCGAGGGCCGTGCTACCTCGCCCTACGCCACCTCGTGAACGCCGAAGGCCCGCCGCCTGACGGCATCGTGCTCGCCAAGGAGGCCGGTCGCAGCCTGACGGCCAAGGACGTCGCCGACGTGACCGGCGTGCCCGTGGTCGCCCAGATCGACGTGACCCCCGCCGTCGCCCGCACCATCGACGCCGGCCTCCTCGTCGCCCGCCTCCACCGCCTCGACGAGCTCGCACCCCTCCGGCACTGGATCACCCGCCAGCTCGCCCCCCGGCGCACCCCCCGATCCCGCACCTCCACCGCCCCGCTGACAGCTGTCAACGAACGGCACAGACTGTCCACTTGCGCGAAGCGCAAGTGAAGTCGGCCCGCGGCCTCGTCGAACGGCGACCTCCGCACGCGCTTAGCCCTCCCACAGAGGAGGTGCCGTGCTGAACATCGGCAAGCTCAGCCCCGGGGGCGGGGAGTACTACATCGGGGAGATCGCCACCTCGGCCGAGGACTACTACACCGGTCACGGCGAGGCCGACGGGCGCTGGGTGGGCAGCCTGGCCGCGGACCTCGGCCTCGCCGGAGCGGTCGACCCCGAACACTTCCGTCGGGTGCTGCTCGGCCAGGACCCGTTCACCGGCAAGACGCTGCTGTCACCTCACGCCGGGCGTCTCCGCCACGGCGCAGCGTCCCCTTCGGTCGCGGCCGGCCGGGTGCTCGACGTGCCTCAGGCCGCGAGCTTCCTCGGTGTCTCGGCCCAGTACGTGCGCTTCCTGCTCAAGCAGGGCGAGGAGCACCGCGAACGGCTCGCCAGCGCGAGTCCCCAGGACCACGTTCAGGAGCCGCCGAGCTACCTGCTTGGGCAGCGGCATGACGGACCGAAGGCCACCGGCGCATGGACCGTGCCGGTCGAGGAACTGGAGCGGCACGCAGCGCACCGCGCGCAGCCGAAGGCGCGACCGGGGTTCGACCTGACGCTCCGCCCACCGAAGGGTGTCTCGGTGCTGTGGGCGCTCTCCGGTGACGAGCGGCGGCGGGTGATCCGTGCCGCCCATGCCGAGGCCGTCGACGAGGTCGTCCGGTACTACGAGGACCATGTGGTGCGAGCCCGGTCGAGCGAGCACCACCGCGCCCTGGTGGGAACCGACGGCGTGATCGCCGCCGCGTTCGACCATCGCACGAGCCGCGCCGGCGACCCGTTGCTGCACAGCCACGTCGTGGTCGCGAACCTCACCCGTATCGACGGCGGCGACGAAGCCGGCGCCTGGCGGGCGCTGTTCAGCCCCGCGTTGTTCGAGCACGCCAAGGCGGGCGGTCACCTCTACCAAGCGCACCTCCGCCGGCGTCTGACCGAATGGCTCGGCGTCGAGTTCGGCCCGGTCCTCAACGGCTACGCCGACGTGCAGGGCATCCCCGACACGGTCATCGAGGTCTTCTCGAAGCGGCGCACCGAGATCGAGGACGTGCTCGCAGAGTCGGGACACACCTCGGCCCGGGCCGCGCAGGTCGCAACGCTCGACACCCGTCGCAGCAAGGAGTACGGCGTCGACGCCGAGACACTGCGCGAGCGCTGGCACGCCGAGGCAGCCGACGCCGGCTTCGACGCCGCCGCGCTGGAGCGCTGCTTCGGCCGCGTGGGAGTCGAGGCCATCACCGGCACTCGGATCGAGCGGCTCTACGCGCGCCTGGCTGGGGCCGAAGGCCTCACCGAGCGGGCGTCCACCTTTCGCCGCACCGAAGTGATCGAGGCCGTCGCGTCCGCCACCGGCGGCTCCTGCACGGCCCCGGAGGTCGAGTCGCTCGCAGACGGGTTCCTGGGCTCCGCTCACGTGGTGCCGGTGGTCGATGTTCAGGCCTCAACAGCCGAGGTGTTGAGCCCTGAACAGCCACGGGTACGGAAGGCATCGCCCACCCAGTACCTCTACACGACCCGAGAGCTGGCGGTGATGGAGGCCGACCTGCTCCGGTGGGCGAACAACCCGGCCGGCGTAACGGCAGTCGACCCGATCGAGATCCAGCGCGCGCTCGACGCCCGCCCCGAGCTCTCCGACGAACAGGCCGACATGGTCGAGGCGGCATCCGCGCCCGACCGGCTCCTCACTCCGATCGCCGGCCGACCCGGAGCGGGCAAGACCTACGCCACCGAAGCGGTCGTCGCTGCGCATGTCGCAGCGGGGGTCCCGATCCTCGGGTGCGCGGTGTCGGCCACGGCTGCGGCCGAGCTCGAACGCGCCGCAGGGTTCAGCCGATCGGTCCAGCCGGCCACGACGCTCGCTCGGCTCCTCGTCGATCTCGACCGATCGCCGAGCGCGATCGCTCCCGGGGCCCGCGTCGTGCTCGACGAGGCATCGATGGTGGGCACACGCGATCTCCACCGGCTGGTCCGCCACGTCATCGTGGCACAAGGGGCGGTGCTACTGATCGGCGACCCCGACCAGCACGGCTCGGTCGACGTCGGCGGCGTGTTCCAGCGCCTGTCCCGCGACCGCGGCGACGACCTCGTGCGGCTCGTCGACAACAACCGGCAGATCGAGCAGAGCGACCGGCTCGCGATCGACGACTACCGGCAGGGCCACATCGCCGAAGCCCTCGGCCGCTACGACGACGCCGGGCATGTCGTGCGCTCACGCACTGCAGGCGAGTCACTCGACGCGATGGTCGCCGACTGGTACGCCGACTGGCTCGAACGGCGCGCCGACCCCATGATCGCCGGCCCCAACAGCCTGCGACGTGCCCTCAATGATCGAGCCCGAGCCGTGCTCAAGGCAGAAGGCCACCTCGATGGAGACGCGCTCGTGATCGGCGGCCGCGAGTTCATGGTCGGCGACGAGGTCGTCGCCCGCCGCAATGACCGCCGACTCCGCAACGTCGACACGGGCGAGTTCGTGAAGAACGGGTCGGCGGGCGTCGTCACGGACCTCGACCGGCGAGCGAAGCGGATCACGGTTGCCTTCGACGAGGAGGGGACCATCACGCTCCCGGCCGCCTACCTCGCTGCCGGCCGTCTCGAGCACGCCTACGCCCGCACCACCTACGGCGTGCAGGGCGCCACGCACGACACGACCCGCTACCACCCGACCGACGGATCGGGCTTTGAAGAGGGATACGTCGCGCTCACCCGGGGACGGCGAGCGACCAAGGTCTACGTCGTCGCCGGAACGATCGAGGAGGAGGACGAGCTGAGCCACCTCCCTGCGGAGCAGGTGGCCGTCGGCCTCGGCGACATCGTCGACTCGCTCGGCCGCCGACGGGCGAACGCGATGGCCGCGGACCAATCGACCTCACTCGCGGACGTCGCCCGTGCCGGCCTCGCTCCGGAGAGCATCGACGCCGAGATCGCCGAGCTTCGTGCCGCGCTTGCCGATCGCCCCCGCGACCATGGCCACCAGATCCGCCAGATCACCACCGCACTCGACGCCGTAGCCGCACGGCAACGCCTCCACGGCGAACAGCCGGATGGCGCCACCGCTGCGTCAGCGAGCGCTGAAGCGAAGCGAGACGCGCTCAAGGCCGGTCTGGCTGCAGCACGAGCCCGGCTCGAGCATCGTTTGGCGAACAGCCAGTCAGGCCAGCAGAGGTTCGAGGAGTGGGAGCGCGCCCACCAGCCCGCGATCACCCGTCTCGCGGTGCTGGAGTCCACGTCCGTCGCCGTCGCTCATCAACAGGCGCTCGCCAGGAGCGCGCAGCCCACACCGGTGGCGCACGAAGTCGACGTCGCCCCGTAGCCCTCTACCGACTTCGGCGGGCCGGCTCCGTGGTGGCTGCCGCGGCACGAGGCCGGCCAAAGCGAACGTGCGCCGACTGCGCCGACGTGCCGAACGCTTCCCCGACCTGCTCCCACGTGAGCTCGTCGTGTTCACGAGCCCTGGCGACCTGCTCGGCAGCGATGATCTCCAGCGCTGCCTCCGCCTGGACGGCGAGCACGGCCAGGTCGAGCGCTCGCGGCTCTGTGCGGCTTCGGTTCGGCGCATCAACCGATGCCGCGGGGTAGCGCCTCGTCGGGACACTCATGTCCCGCGCGACCTGCAGGAGCGCCTTGCGGACGGCGGCCATCAGCTCGCCATCGATAGCCGTCGGCTTGGGCGGACGCCCACGTCCTGCTGCCATGCGACGAGGGTACCCACGGTGTCAACAAGAAGCTGAGGGCTGGCTGATCGTTGCGGTCCAGATGGCGAGCGTTCTCAGGCCGTCGGGGTACTCCCAAACGCCGCCGTGCGGTGGCACTCGGTCGGCCCGACCTCCCGCCGGTGTGTCCCGGGGCACGGGGTGCCCCCGGTCTCAAGCAGGCATCTCGGGACGGCCCGCAGCATTGTCCCGGACAGTGGGTGCTGCTCGGCCCTGAGCGACTGGCCTAGCAGAACGGGATCGTGGCGACCTGGGGCTCTATGGTCGAGCTCACGCCCGGCTACCTTGGACTTCGAGACTTTGGCAGCTGCGAGCGAGAAGGGCGGCGAGGGGAATGGCTACGGCTGACCAGGTAAAGGCTCTGATCGAAAGCCACGCTGAGGGGGACGACAGCCGCTTCTACTCTGTCGCGCTGCAACTCGCAGCTAAGGAGGCTCGTTCGGGGCATGCTTCGTACGCGCAGGACCTCAAGCGGCTCGTCGATGCTGCCCGAGGTCGCCAGGTTGCCGGCGCCAAGGTCGTTCCCGTCGCAGTGCCACGTGGCGAGCTCTCGTCGCTGCTGTCGGTCAGCTACCCCGATACCCGTCTGGCTGACATGGCGCTGACTGCCGAGGTTCGCGCCGTTCTCAAGCGTGTGATCAACGAGCAGGTCAACCGTGACCAGCTTTACGCCAGGGGCTTCCGGCCGATTCGCCGGCTGCTCCTGCTCGGGCCCCCCGGTACGGGGAAGACCATGACCGCTGCCGCATTGGCGGGCGAGCTGTCGCTGCCGCTGTTCAGCGTGAGGCTCGATGGGCTGATCAACAAGTTCATGGGCGAGACAGCGTCCAAGCTTCGACTGATCTTCGATGCCATGGCCGAGACCCGGGGCGTGTATCTCTTCGACGAAGTCGACGCTCTCGCAGGATCGCGTGAAGCGAGCAACGACGTCGGTGAGATCCGTCGAGTCCTCAACTCGTTTCTGCAGTTCCTCGAACAGGACGAGTCCCAGAGCGTGCTGGTCGCCACGTCGAATCTTCCCGATCTGCTGGACCGCGCCTTGTTCCGACGGTTCGACGCCACGACCGCCTACCCGATGCCAACGCCTGCGATCGCCAACGCTGTGATCCGAGGCCGTCTCGTGTCGCTCGACCTCAGCGACGTGAACTGGCGGAAGATCGGGCCTGCGACCAAAGGACTAAGCCACGCTGATGTCACCGCTGCCGCAGAACTCGCCGCCAAGGACGCCATCCTGGGCGGCGCCGCGACCGTGACGACAGCGCGGCTCATCGAGTCGCTCAAGGCCCGTCAGTCTGCGGCCGCGCCGGGCACCTGATGGCGGAGCGCAATCGCCCGCACATCTTCCTCGATCGAACCATCGATGCCGAGCGATTCACACCGAACTCTGGCCGCCCTCCCGTAGGTCCGCCACCACCGACCGACCCCGACGCCCACTCGACGAAACTCAGCCAATCGCTGTCCCAGGCCGCCGAGCAGGCGACGACTGAGCATGCCCCAGCGCTTCGCGTCGAAGGCGCAATATCCGGCGTCTACGTGCAGTTCGAGGCGGTGCCCGGCTTCGAGCTCGCCCTGACCTCACTCGAGCCGCAGCAGGGCAAGGTCCACCCTGAACTGAGGGCGGTCACCGAACAGACTGTCGACGGCCGGACGGCCCAGTTGGCCACGGTGTTCATCCCTGACGGTTGGATCGGCAAGTTCCTCGATCGCTTCGAGAAGTACGCAACCGAGCGCACCCCGAAGGGAAATCGCAAGAACGCAGACCTGGTCGAACGGATAGCCGACCTCAGAATCGCCACCCTCGCAGCGCTGTGGACCGATCCCAAGGCGGCGTTCCCCGATGGCGATGGGCCGGTGTGGTGGGAGCTTTGGTTACGTCGTCGCGACGGCGTGATCGAACGACTCGACTCCTTTGCCGAACAATCCGGCGTGCGCGTGGGGACTCGCCGTCTCGTGCTCGACGACCGCGTCATCGTCTTGGTCCGAGCGACCGCAGAGCAGCTCGGTGCAGCACTCGGAGTCCTCGACGACATCGCCGAGCTCCGACGACCCGCCGAGGCGTTCCACGTCCTCGCCGACTTGGATGCTGCCGACCAAGCCGACTTCGTCTCTGACCTAGCCGGCCGACTTCAACCTCCGCCCAGCAACGCACCCAGAACATGTGTGTTGGACACCGGCGTTGCGGGGAGCCACCCCTTGATCGCACCTGCGCTCGACCCCGCCGATCTCCACACCGTCGAACCGATTTGGACTATCGAGGACCGACGCGGCCACGGGACAATGATGGCCGGCACGACCTTGTACCCCAACCTCGGCGCCGACCTACTCACCAACGAGTCGGTCCCGCTCGTCACCCGTCTCGAGTCGGTCAAGATCCTCCCGAACATCGGCGACAACGAGGACCACCTGTACGGCGCCATCACCGCCCAGGCCACCTCGATCGTCGAGATCGAAAACCCTTCAACCCCGCGAACGTTCCTCCTGGCAGTCACTGCCCCAGCCGTCGACGCAGGCGACGCGTCCACACTCGGCCAGCCAACAACATGGTCCTCAACCATCGACGCGCTCGCCGCCGGTCGGCAGGTGATCGATAACGACGGCGGGCTCGTCTACCTCGACAGCCCAGACGACCGAGAACCGCGACTGTTCGTGGTCAGCGCCGGCAACGTGCGCGGCCCCTACGACATCAACCACATCGACCGGAGTGACACGGAGCCAGCCGAGGACCCGGCTCAGGCCTGGAATGCGCTCGTCATCGGCGCTTACACGTCGCTCGATGATCACACCGACGAGCCTCCGTTCGACGGCTGGGTTCCGCTAGCCCCGAACGGTGAGCTGTCACCCTTCAGTCGGACATCGGTCGCCTACAAACGCGAATGGCGACACGCTCCCGATGTCGTCCTCGAAGGTGGCAACGCTGGCAGGTCCCCAAGTGGTACTGACGTCGACACGCCGCCGCATCTCCAGATCCTGACCACCCGATCGACGTCACTCGGTGGCCGGCTCCTCACCACGACCACCGGCACCAGTCCAGCGACCGCCGCCGCCGGTAACCTCATTGCCCAGATCCGCGGCCGCTATCCGAGCTTGTGGCCCGAGACCGTGCGAGCGCTCGTGGTCCACTCGGCCCGTTGGACCCCAGCGATGTCGACGACCGGGAACAAGAGCGACCACCGCAACGCAGTTCGTCGCTACGGCTGGGGAGTCCCCGGAGCCGACCGGGCCCTGCGCAGCGCAGACGACGCTGTCACCCTCATCGCTCAGCAGACTATTCGGCCCTACCTCGACGGCAAGATGCGCGAGATGCACCTCCACGACCTGCCCTGGCCAACAGATGTGCTCCAAGATCTCGGTGACGCTCCGGTGGAGATGCGGGTCGCGCTGTCGTACTTCATCGAACCCAACCCGGCACGACGAGGCTGGGTCCGACGGTTCCGATACCCATCGCATGGCCTCCGCTTCGACGTTCGCAGACCAACCGAGAGCAACGACGCCTTCCGCAAACGCCTCAACAAGCTCGCCCTCGAAGAAGACGAGCAGCGACCGAGCTCAGCCGACGACACCGGCGATTGGTATCTCGGTCCCAACGAACGAGTTCGAGGCTCCCTCCATGTCGACCATTGGCACGGCACTGCCGCCGACCTCGCCGCCCGGGGTTGCATCGCCGTCTACCCCGTGACCGGCTGGTGGAAGGAACAACCGAAGCGAGACCGAAGTGAATTGGGCGTGAGGTACTCGCTCGTCGTGTCGATCGAGACGCCCGAGGTTGATGCCGACATCTGGACACCGATCGCCATTCAGGCCGCTGTGCCGATCACTATCGAGACCTGAGGCCGACGGTTCTCGTTCGTCGGGCCGCCGAATCTGGGCGAATGCATGGCTTCCAGTGGCCCCTCAGGGGCATGGGGTCCCATCGGCAAGAATGTGGTGTCCGCAGCAACGCGGTGGGGTGACCCTGAACCTCAGGGCTCCTGGACGAGCAGCGGCTGGGTTTGAACGGGCACTCGTGGGCTCCTAGCACCGGCCGCCACGCCTGACCTGATCGTCGCCTCGATCTCTCGGGCCGCGAGGCCGACGGCCAGAGCGCTGTTGGAAAGGGCGCTGCGGATGGTGTCGCCGTCGACGAGGCCTGCGGCGGCGATCTGGCCAAGGCTGAACGCTGCCCGATTCAGAGTGGCGTTCCGGGCACCTTCGGGCGCCGCTCGAACCCGGGCTGCCTCGCCGGCGATGGCCGCCTGCACCCAGGCATCGATCGCCTCGCCGATGCGGATCGGTTCCGCATCGCGGCGGGGCGCAGGTTGCTGCCGCACCGAGCGCAGGAGCCAGTCGGGCATGTCCGGCAGGGGCGCTGCCTCGTCGTTGAAGACGTAGGTGCCGCCCGATCGGTGGTTGCTGGGCGGAGCGATCACGTAGCCGCCGTCGCCGCGCACGTCGAGGCCTGGGCCGAGTCGGCCCGCGGAGTTGGGGATCGAGTCACCCGGATGTGCGAAGTAGAGGTGCCAGCCGCCCGACCCGGTGCGCACCCGTAGGCCGGGTGGTAGGCGACCGTGCTGCGCGATGAGCGACCGAAGCGAGTCCACGCCGCCGTGGTCGGGGTCGACGTCGAGTACGACCAGCCCACTCTGCTCCCCGGTCCTGATACCGACGTTCGCTCCTGTCCAGCGCCGCCACCACTGGCGTACCTGCGCTGGCGAGGCCGTCGCCTCTCGAAGGCCGGACGCCGTGCGCGGGTGCTTTCCAGGAGACGAGCAGTCTGTTCTCCGGCAGGAACAGCCGGTTGCCGTGATGTGATGGCAGGGCAGCACGTGCCAGCCGCGCTCGGCGTATCGCAACGCCGCCGCCGCAGGCGTATCCGACCTCATCGTTCGAGCTCCGGCCACCGCCCTTCGCTCGCCGCCGGCGCGAGGTCCAGGAGACGAAGGTCGACCTGCGGTGCGCCGTGGTCGGTGGCCAGCACCGCGTAGCCGTAGTCGAGCGCGGCTGCGGCGACCGTGTCGTCGGTGAAGCGGTTGGTGCCGTGGATGGGGAAGTCGATGACCACGCAGCGGCTGCCCGGATCGACACCGGTGACGATGCCGGGCACGCCGGTCGGAGGGATCAGCTCGCCGTCGGCGTCGAACTGCTCGACGGCGTGCGGGCCGATGACGACTCGATCGCCGATCATCCACTCGCGGCCGGCGAGGTTGACCGTGGCACCGGTCAGCGTGCGGTCGAGCTTCAGGAGTGCTCGAGCCACGTGGTTGCAGGCGGCCACTTCGATGGCGTCGCTTCCCACGATCGGCTCTTCGAGTCCTGTGTGCCAGGCGTGGTACCAGGCGCCCGCGGCGGCGAGACTGGCGATGCCCTCTGGCGACTCGGCGGCCAGTGCCAGGATGCGGAGTCCGTCGGCCTCGTTCGGCCTGCGCTCCCGGCGAGGTGCGCTCAGGCCAGCTGATGGGTGCAGGGTGCGGGACTGACCGAGGGCCTCCCGCCGCCGGTCGATGAACGTGCGATCGACGTTGTCGTCGACCACGGTCTCCTGTTGTTGCTCCAACTGCTGCTGCCGATGCGGCGTGGTGGTGAACGGCTCGTTGCAGAGCCCGCAGATGACCGGGCCGGCGGCGAGGGTGGCAGGGGCCATTCGCATCTTGCGCCCGCATCCGCATTGCGCCGGCGGGTTCTTGGAGCCGGTCTCACGCTCGCCGTTCTCGCTCGTGGTCTCGCCACCGGTCGTGCCGTCGACCCCGATGGTGGTTGAGGTGTTGAGGCGGCGGGCGATTCGCAGTGCCTCCCCGATCGCAGTGATCTCGGTCCGGTAGCGCTCGGTTGCCTGTTCGGTGAGCGCGGTGCTCGCCCAGCCGAACGGCGGCGCCGTCGCGACGCAGAGGCCGAAGTCCTCTGCGGTCTGGCGGAAGCGGGCGTTGTGGTAGCGGCCTCCGCGGGAGGTGTCCTTGATGCCGAGGTGCGCGTTGAGGCCGTGTGCCGCTTCGTGGAGCAGGACCTCGAACACGTCCTCGGGCTCGAGGTGGAGCGCTTCTCCGGCGAGCAGCACCTCACCGCGGACCTGGCCGTCGGCAATCCATCGTCCGGACCACCAGTGGCCGAGCTTGACGAGCCGGCCCCGCTCGACCCCGGAGCCGAGGATGATCACCGCGTCGGGCAGACCCGGGTGTTGGCGTTGGATGCTTGACCATGCTGCCTCGCATGCGGCGACGAGTTCGCTCGCCTGCGCAGGAGCAGCGGACGTGGCGTCGTCTCGGGTGCTGCGTTCCATGCGGGGGCTAAGCGCGTCGGCCTGCCCGATTTCGACATCGATCAGCGACGTGTCCGCCGGCGTGCGCGGGCCCGCGCGCGAGGCTCTCGGTACCAGGGCCGCAGCCGGACGTGGACCGGGAGGTGGTTGCCGTAGATGAGCACGGCCCGGTCGTCGTGGAGACGGCGCAGCGCGTCGGCGGGTGCGGCGCGTCGGTAGGTGGTGTGCTCGCTGACGGTGCGCCGGCTGCCCCACAGGTCTCCGGACAGGTTGACCTC
>JBEIFW010000028.1:0-26417 GCA_040382215.1 Acidimicrobiales bacterium | reverse complement strand
GCCGTCCTGCGCGTTGCGCACCGACACCTTCAAGCCGTTGATCTGGCTGCGCAGGCCTTCCGAGATGGCCAGGCCCGCTGCGTCGTCGGCCGCCCGGTTGATCCGGAACCCCGACGACAGTTTCTCCAACGACTTCGACATCATCGAGTCGGTGGCGTTGAGGTTGCGGTACGCATTCAGCGCCGCAACGTTGGTATTGATCCGAAGAGCCACTGCATCTCCTCCGTGATGATCCCGGTCCATCCGTGGGCCGGCGCCGTCGCCTCCTGCGGCGGCTATGGGCGCAATCGGGTATCCGATGCACCCGTTCCAGCAAGGAGGCCCTAACGCTCCTTCCAGGTTTCGTCATGGTCTCGGGTTCGCCAGCTGATCGGCTGCGGCCGGGGCCAAACGCGAACGAGACCCCGCCGAGCGGGGTCTCGTTCGCGTCGTTCTTGGGGGGATCGAAGGATCAGGCGCTGCGCTGCCGAGCCAAGCGCTCGGCGAACTGCTCGGGGTCGGCGTTCAGCCGGGTCCGGTGCGTGGAGGCCTCGGACACGGCCGCCACGTAGGCGGCCCGCCGTCGGGCCGCACGACCTCGGGGCAGCTCGACCGGCGCCGGTGGCGGGCTCAGCTGCGCATCGAGGCCCTCGCGCAGCAGGTCGAGCGCCTCTGCGCAGAGCTGCGACACCCGGGACAGCGAGACCCCGAGGTCCACTGCGATGCTCTGCATCTCGCGGTTCTCGAAGAAGTACTCGACCACTACGTGTCGCAGGCGCTCCGGCAACGACAGCACCGCGTCGTGCAGGTAGCCCCGGAGTTCCTGGTCGAGCAGCAGCGCGTCCGGTCCGTCCGACGGATCCGCCGGCGGCTGCACCGGCCCGGACGGGTCGGCATCGAAACGGACCATGCTGGCGCGTGACATGTCGGCACGAAGCTGCGCCACGACGTCACGACCGCAGCCGAGCTCCGCCGCGACCTCGTCGTCGGACGCATCCCGCCCGAGCCGAGCCCGCAGACGCTCGTCGGCCGCCTCGACGCGGCGGGCGTTCGTGCGGGTCGTGCGGGAAAGGAAGTCGAGCGAGCGCAGTTCGTCGACGATGGAACCGCGGATTCGGACACGGGCAAACCGGTCGAAGGGAACACCTCGGTCGCTGCGCCACGTCTGGGCGGCCTGCACGAGTCCGGCGAGGCCGGCGGAATACAGATCGTCCCGATTCACGTGCCGCGGCACGCGGGCGGCCACGTCACCGACGATGGCGCGGACGAGATTGACATGAGCTGCCACGAGGTCGTCGACCGACCCGGGCGCGACCTGGTCTCCGGTGCGCATGTCCAACCGGTCGGCCCGCTGTCGGGGGCACTCCATCCCCCGGATGGGTGATCGGTCGGCGGAGCCCTCCCCCGTCCTCCCCCATTTCACCCTCAAGCCGACCCGCGGACCGGTCGATGCCTGTCGTGTCGTGGAGCGCGGATCGGATCGGACAACGCAATCGAACCGCACGGCCCGAGCCGTGGTCGCCGAGGAATGGGCGCTGCTGCGTCTCGGCCTTCGGGCCGTCCTGGCGGACACCGCCATCCGCGTCGTGGCCGACGGGGCCAACGTCCTGCCGGTGCTCGAGGACGCCGAACGTCTCAACGCCGGCGTCGTCGTGGTCGGTCGGTGCACGGACCTCGAACTCGGCGACGCGGTGCGCGCCGCCGCCGGTAGCGGGCGCTCCGTCATCGCTGTGCTGCCGCCCGATGAGCCGAGCGATCCGCTCGACCTGTTCGCGCTCGGCGCGGCAGGCGTGGTCGCACGACTCGACTCCGAGTACGACCTCCACCAAGCCTTGTGGCGCATCAACCGCGGTGAACGCGCGCTCACCCCCGCCGCGTTGGCCCTGGTGGGTCGATCCGACACCCCCGACGACTCGAACCTCGGGCTGACCCGCCGGGAACGGGCGGTGCTGGCCCAACTCGCACGGGGGGCCAGCAACCGGAGCATCGCCCGAGCCCTGTTCATCGGCGAGGAGACCGTCAAGACCCACCTTGCGAACATCTACGCGAAGCTCGAGGTCCGGGGGCGGCGTGAAGCCGTGGGGCGGGCCGCCGAACTCGGTCTGGTCGGATGATCGCCACCGAAACCATCGACGGGCTCAAGTGCGGCTCTCGGTCTGCCGATCGGTGCCTGGTGGACCTCGCCGACATCTCGACGATCTTGTGGCGTGAGCGTCAGATGCTCGAACAGCTGCTGTTCAAGATGACCGTCGAACACCTGGTGCTCTCCACCGGCGACACGCGCTGGCTGCCGAAGGCGACCGAGGAGGTCGAACTCGTCCTCGAATCGATCGGTCGGGCCGAGTTGCTGCGGGCGATGGCCGTGCGGGAGGTGGGTGAACGGCTCGGTCTCGGCGCCGCTCCGACGCTGCGCGAACTGATTCCCCAGGCGCCTGCTCCCTGGGACGCCGTGCTCCAGGAACACCGCAATGCCTTCCTCGAGCTCACCGCCGAGATCGAGGAGATGGCCCGCACGAACCGGGAACTCATCCAGCGGGGAGCGATGGCGGTTCGCCAGCTGCTCGAAAGCCTCGGCGCCGC
This sequence comes from Acidimicrobiales bacterium, assembly GCA_040382215.1. Lineage (GTDB taxonomy): Bacteria > Actinomycetota > Acidimicrobiia > Acidimicrobiales > Ilumatobacteraceae > JBEIFW01. The sequence goes on along the minus strand of JBEIFW010000028.1, from coordinate 23,858 downwards.
CGAACCCGATGCCCTGTCGCGCCGGCCGGAGCGTCGGCCGACGGGGACGATGATCAACGAGGTGCTCTGATGAGCAGCACCGGCGGCTTCAACATCGGGCTTACTGCGCTCATCGCCCATCGCCAGACGCTCGACGTCATCGGACAGAATCTCGCCAACGTCAACACGGAGGGGTACTCGCGCCAGCGGGTCAACCTGAAGCCCGACGCAGGGCCGATCAGCCCGGCCGTGTTCTCGATCTACGACGGCACCGGCAGCGGTGTTCGGATCAACGGGATCACCCGGCTGCGTGACGAGTTCCTCGAGGCGCGCGCCCACCAGGAGTTCGCCTACGACGCGCAGCTCAACCGCACCAAGGAGCTGATCGACGGCGTCGAGACGACGTTCTCCGAGCCTTCTGACAACGGTCTCGGCGCCCTGCTCGGCGACTTCATCGGCTCGTGGTCGTCGCTCGCGAACTCGCCCGGGGAGCTCGCCTCACGCAGCCAGGTCGTCGAACGCGGCGAGACGCTGGCAGCGGCGATCCGCAACCAGGACAGCAACCTGCAGGGCCAACGCAGGGCCGCCACCGACCAGCTGTCCAACCAGATCAGCCAGGTCAACCTCAAGACGCGCCAGTTCTCGGCCCTGAACGACCGCATCCGCAGCGCCCAGGCTGACGGTGATCCCGCCAACGAGTTGCGAGACCAGCGTGACCAGCTCGCCGTCGAACTGGCCCAGACGCTCGGAGCCCGCTTCGTGACCGGCACCGAGGGGGCCGTCGACGTCTACCTGGGTGCGCAGGTGCTCGTACGTTCCGAGAGCGCAGAGGAACTGCGGGTGGCCGCAGCGCCCGGTACGGGGAACGTGTCGGTCAACTTCGTGAGAAACGGCACCGGCGCGAGCGTCGGTGGCGCAGCGCTTGCCGCGATCCAGGGAATCAACGAGGTGATCCCCCGCTACCGGACCGAGCTGGCTGCCATCGCCACCAAGCTGGCCGACGAGGTCAACGCCGTCCACACTGCGTCCTACGACCGAAGCGGAAACCCTGGGCAGGCCTTCTTCACCTTCGGCCCCAACGGCATCACCATGAACCCGGTGGTGCGGGCCGATCCGAACAAGGTCGCAGCGTCGGCAATCCCCGGAGGGAACCTCGACGGCAGCGCCGCCCGGGAGATCTCGCGCAAGACCGGAGCGCAGAAGCTCTACGGCGACACCGTCGTGCGCGTCGCCGTCGAGGCGCAGGCAGCGTCGCGTCGCGTCGACGTGCAGGCCAACGTCGTGAAGCAGATCGAGAACGCCCGCGACTCGACCTCCGGCGTGAACGTCGACGAGGAGATGGCGAACCTCCTGGCAACCCAGCGCGCCTACGAGGCCGCCGCCCGGTTCATCTCGGTCCTCGATGAGGTCCTCGACACGCTCGTCAACCGGTTGGTGCGATGACGATCCCCGGTTCCACACCCTGCCGACCAGCACCGGAACGGCACACCGCTGAGGAGGTCCGCTCGTGACGCGGGTGACCGAGCGCGGAGCGAACCGCGTGATGCTCGACAACCTGCAGGCATCCCTGCAGAAGTTGTCCCGACTCCAGGAACAGGTGGCGTCCGGACGCCAGATCAACAAGCCGTCGGATTCGCCGGACGGCACTGTGAACGCACTGCGCTACCGCGACGACCTACGCCGGATCGACCAGTACAAGGCGAGCGCCCAGGACGGGCTCGACTGGCTCAACATCACCGACACGACCCTGCAGAAGGGCCTCGAGGCCGTCGGGCGTGCCCGCACCCTGGTCATCCAGGCCCGCAACAGCACCGTGGACGCCGGCTCCCGGGAGGGCATGGCGAAAGAGATCGAAGCGCTGCGCGACTCGCTGTTGGCACTCGCCAACACCAAGGTCGGCGACCGTTCACTGTTCGCCGGCACCGCCGACGTCGCGTTCGCCTACAGCGGCGCCGGCGCGTACCAGGGCACCCCGCCAGGCACGGCCGGTGATCGGATCGATCGCCAGGTGGGCCCGGACTCGGCGCTTCGCATCAACCTGACGGGCCCCGAGGCGTTCGGCGCTCCCGGCGCCGACGTCTTCACCGCCTTGTCCACGCTTGCGACGAACCTGCGCTCGAATCCCAACGGTCTGGGTGCAAGCTTGGATGCCATGGCCGCCGCCAACGCCCAGATGCGCGCTGCGCTCGCCACCGTCGGCGCCCGAGCCAATCAGATGAACCTGGTGATCGACCGCAACGAGGCGGCCCGCCTCGACATCACCACCGGCCTGGCCGACGTCGAGCAGATCGACATCTCGGAAGCGACCCTGAACATCAAGCTGCAGGAGGTCGCCTTCCAGGCCGCCCTCAGCGCGGCGGCAAAGGTGTCCCGGAACTCGCTGATGGACTTCCTGCGATGAGCCCCGAAAGGTCCTCCACCGTGCTCGCCGACCCCACCGTGATCACCTTCCCCCTCGGGCTCTGCGGTTTCCCCGAGATCCAAAGTTACGAAGTGCGCGCCTGGGGCGGGGATGGGAGCCCCTACCGGCTCATGCGGTCGCTCGAGCAGGGCGGTCCGGAGTTCGTCGTCGTCGACCCGGCGCTGTTCTTCGAGGACTACGAAGTGGAGCTCGACGACCCCGACGCCGACCTGATCGGCATCGCCCATTCCGAGGACGCCGTCGTGCTCGTCATCGTCACCCTGGGCGACCCGGTCGAGGATTCCACGGCGAACCTGCTCGGCCCGGTGGTGGTCAACACGGTCGACGGCCGCGCCGTCCAAGCGGTGCAGATCTCCCCGACGCTCACCAGCCGTGCTCGTCTGTTCGCTCACCGAGGTCCACTCGCCACGGTCGGCGGGTAGGGTCCTTCGCACGCCAGGAAAGGATTCCTCGTGCTCGTGCTCACGCGCCGCGCCAACCAGAGCATCATGATCGGCAACGACGTCGTGGTCACCGTGCTCGAAGTCAAAGGCGACCAGGTTCGCATCGGTATCAAGGCTCCCCGTTCGGTGACCGTCCACCGCGAGGAGGTGTACGCCGAACTGGCCCGGGAGAACCGGGCCGCGGCGACCACCCCATCGGCGGCAGCACTCGAGCGCCTGCGGGAGCTCACCCGCGCGAACCGGCCGGCTGAACCGCCGTCCGGCGGTGGCCGGCCGGCCCGACCCTTGGGGTCAGGCCGCCGAACGGACGATCACGACGGGCCCGGTGGCGTGGTGGGCGCAGTTCGTCGCCACCGACCCGAGCAGCAGCCCGAGGAACCCGCCGTGCCCGCGCGCCCCGACGACGAGCAGATCGGCCGGGCCGGCCTGCGTCGTGAGCGTGGACGCCGGGTCGCCCTCGATGACAACCCCGCTGACGCGGGCGGGCCGATCGCCGGCGCCGAGCGCCTTTGCCAACGTTGCGTCCAGCGTGGCCTGGGCCCCTTCCGCCAGCTGCGTGCGGGACACCGCCATCGCCGCTTCACCAAAGGGGTCGACCCAGGTCCAGGCGTAGATCACCTCGACCGGACAGTCCCGCCGCTCCCCCTCCGCAAGCGCCCAACGCAGCGCGTCGACCGAATGGTCCGAGCCGTCCACACCGACCACGATGCGGCCCGAGGCGTCGGCACCGACCTGGGCGCTCGGCGGCACCACGACGACGCTGCACGACGCGTGGCGGGCCAACTGGTTGCTCACCGAACCCAGCAACAGTCGCTCGACCCGGCTGTGGCCCCGGGTCCCGATGACCAACAGCGCAGCACCCTGGGCGGCATCGTTGAGAACGGCGGCGGAGCCACCCTCGGTGACGGTGGGCTGGATCTCCACACCCTCGCCATCCCGGCCGAGTCCGGCGATCGCGTCGTCGAGGCGAGACTTGGCATCGATCGCCTGGTCGGCCAAGGGTTCGAGCGGCACGACCGCACCCGGGGCCGCAACGACCCACGGATAACTCCACGCCGAGACCGCTTCGACGACGGCGCCGAGTAGTCGAGCCTCGGCGACGGCCCACCGCAGCGCGCGCCGAGCGGTGTCGGATCCATCGACCCCGACGACGATCCGGGGGCGTTCCTGGTCGGCCATGGCGATGTCCTCCTCGACGGCGCCGGCGACCCGGCGTTCGGCGACAGCATGGCGCACCGCGCGGGCGCCGGCGTACGGACAGAGGTCCCGGTCCTGGTCAGACCTCGGGGCCGCCGAGACCGTCGAGCGTATCGAGATGCTCGACGACGTGGTCGAGCACCCGGGCCACGACGAGGTCCTCGGCCCGCTGGGCGACGCCGGAGACCAGGACGGCCGAGCGCCCCCAGTCCGCCGGGGTCAGGCCGGCCACGACGGCCCGCAGTGCATCGAGGTGCCGAGCGACCGCCGTCACGTCGGCCGAGCAGTCCGTCGCACCGGCAGCAGCCCGCACCGGGTCGAGACGCGATGCGGCGTCGAGGGCCCGGCCGACGACGACGGCCCCGGCCGCCGGGTCGGTGTCGATGAGCCGGGCGAGTTCCTTCGGCCAGTACGCCGTGAGTTCGGCCAGGTGGGCCCAGAGCTGGGCGACGTCCCAGGCCTCCTCGGGCGACGACGCCGCCCGAGGACCGGCGCCGCGCGTGGCGGTGAGCACGGCCCGCACCGACAGCTCGTCGATGCGCTCCAGGACGGACTGCACGGTCGCCGCCCGGGCCCCGGTGGGCAGGCGCCAGTGCTCGGCCAACGGCAGGGAGGACGCCACCTCGTCGAAGGCGTCGAGGAACCGGTCGTTCTCGGACTCGGCGCCGATCGTCACCCGCACCCCTTCACCCGGGAACGGCCGGGTGACCACCCCGCGGCGCTCGAGGGCCAGGGTGAGGTCGGCCGCAGGCGCACCCACGGGCAGCCACACGAAGTTGGCCTGGGCGTCGGGGGTGGAAAAGCCCCGCTCCCGCAGCCCCGACTGCACCCGGGCCCGCTCGGCCAGCGTCGTGTTCACCCGCTCGCCGAGCTCCTCGTCGGCCGCGAGGCTGGCCAGCGCACCCACCTGGGCGAGGCCGTTTACGGCGAAGGGCACCAGGGTGCGGTCGACGGCCGAGATCACCTCGGGATGGCCGACCAGGTAGCCGATGCGCAGCGCGGCGAGCCCGTAGGCCTTCGAGAACGTGCGCAGCACGGCGAGGTTCGGGTAACGCTCGAGCAGCCCGAGGGCGTCGTGCACGTGCCCGCCGGTGACGTACTCGTGGTAGGCCTCGTCGAGCACGACCAGGCAGGTCGAAGGCACGGCGTCGAGCAGCCCGACGAGATCGTCGTGGCCGACCGCCGTACCGGTGGGGTTGTTGGGCGAGGTCACCATCACGAGCCGGGTCCGCTCGGTGACGGCCCGGGTGATGCCGGCGATGTCGAGGGCCTCCCGGCGGTTGGGGACCGTGACCTCGGTGCCGCCGACGGTGCGGGTGTAGATCGGGTACGCCTCGAAGCTGCGCCACCCGTAGAGCACCTCCTGCCCGGGGTCGACATAGGTGAGCAGCAGCTGCTGCAGGATGCCGACCGAGCCGCAGCCCACCGTCACCCGGTCGGGGGTGAGGCCGACCCGGTCGGCGAGCGCCTCACGCACCGCGGTGGCGCGATGGTCCGGGTAGCGGGGCAGGCCGCCGAGGGCAGCTGCGAGGGCCTCTCGCACCGGGGGGAGCGGGTCGTACGGGTTCTCGTTCGACGCCAGCTTCACGGCCGAGGTGAGGTCGTGCTCGGCCATGGCCACCTCGAGGGCCTTGCCGGGCTTGTAGGCCGGCAGACCCGAGACGGCGGGGCGGGGATCGGGCGGAGAACCGGCGGGTGCAGGGCGCATCGACCCGACAGCTTGCCTTGCCGCTACCTTCGGCGTGTATGGGGACGCAACCGTGGGATCTCGAGGCCGACGTCGTGGTGCTGGGCAGCGGTGCAGCGGGGCTGCTCACCGCCATCGTCGCCCATGATCACGGCGCATCGGTGGTGCTGTTGGAGAAGGCCGACACCGTCGGCGGCACCTCCGCGGTGTCGGGCGGAATCCTGTGGATCCCCGACAACCACCATCTGCACGAGGCCGGCCTGTCCGACAGCCGGGACGAGGCGCTCGCCTACCTCGGCGCGCTCTCCCTGGGGCGCATCGACTCCGACCTCGCCGCCGTGCTGGTCGACGCCGGCCCACGGATGCTGCGGTGGGTCGAGGAGCACACGCCCGCGAAGTTCCAGGTCGTGCCCGGCTATCCCGACTACCACCCGGAACATCCCGGGGGGAAGCCCGGTGGCGGCCGGTCGCTCGACAACCTGCCGTTCTCGTTCCGCAAGCTCGGTGAGTGGTCCGACCGGGTGTTGCGCAGCGACCGCGTGCACCACTTCACGCTCACCGAGACCCCGCTCGGCGGCGGCCGCTACCAGGTGGCGCCCGAGGAGTACCAGGCCCGCCAAGAGAGCGACCAGCGTGGGCTCGGCCAGGCCCTCGTCGGCGCCATGCTGCGGGGCTGTCTCGACCGGGGCATCGAGCCCCTCCTGGCCACCCCGGCACGCGAGCTGCTCAGCGAGGACGGTCGCGTCGTCGGCGTCGTGGCCGTGCGTGACGGCGTCGAGATCCGGGTGCGGGCCCGCAAGGCCGTAGTGCTCGCGACCGGTGGCTTCGAGTGGGACGAGTCGCTGCGCCGGGAGTTCCTGCACGCCCCGCTGGAGGCGCCGGCGTCGCCGCCCGACAACACCGGTGACGGCCTTCGCATGGCCATGTCGCTCGGCGCCGCCCTCGGCTCGATGGCCGAGGCGTGGTGGGTGCCGTGCCTTCGGATCCCCGGCGAGACGTGGAAGGGCCAGCCCCGCAGCCGCCTCGTGCTGGCCGAGCGCACCTACCCGCGCTCGATCATGGTGAACCGCACCGGTCGGCGCTTCTGCAACGAGGCCACCAACTACAACGCGCTCGGAAACGTCTTCCAGGCCTTCGACCCGGTGTCGTTCACGTGGGCGAACGTCCCGGCATGGCTGGTGTTCGACCACGGCTACCGGACCCGGTACCCGGTCGGGCCGCTGTCGCCCGGCGCCCCCGATCCCGACTGGCTCACCGTCGCCCCCACCCCGGAAGCCCTCGGGGCCGCCCTCGGCATCGACGGCGCCGCGCTGGCCGACACGATCGTGTCGTTCTCCGAGCACGCCCGGGCGCTCGAGGATCCGGTCTTCCATCGCGGCGCCTCGGCCTACGACGGCTTCAACGGCGACGGCTCCCGGACCGGCCGGGCCGCCACGCTCGGACCGCTCGACGAGCCGCCCTATTACGCCGTGCCGATCCTGCCCGGCACGCTCGGCACCAAGGGCGGCCCCCGCACCGACGCCCGGGGCCGGGTCCTGTCGGTGAAGGGCGGCGTCATCGGCAGCCTCTACGCCGTCGGCAACGTCATGGCCGGGACGACCGGCATGGTGTATGGCGGCGCCGGCGGCACTCTGGGACCTGCGCTCACCTGGGCGTGGGTGGCAGGCCAGGACGCCGCCGGCGCCCGATGACCTCGCACCCCCGGCGGACTCGGTTCCGCCAGGGGTGCTCGGTACATGAGTCACACCGGCAGGGTCACCGGGGATCGGCGCGCTTGCCGATGGTCAGAACAGCAGCATCCGCCCGCACTGGCTGCACTCGCCCAGCTCACCCGGGGTGAGGTGGCGCAGCGCCTCGAGTTCGGCCGACGGCAGCGCCAGGTTGCAGCCGCTGCAGCGCCGGTCGACTACTCGGGCGAGACCGACACCGTCGAGCCGTGTCCGCAGGGTCTCGTACCGGCGAAGCAGGCTCGCGCTCACCCCGGCGACGGCCGTGCTCCGCCGCTCGACGGTCTCTGCGAGCTCGGCGTCGACCACCGCCAGCGCAGCCGCCTCGGTCCCCGCCGCCTCGGCGGCGCTCGCGCCGAGTTCACCGAGCCGGGGATCGAGCGTGGCGAGCTCCGCCTCGAGGTCATCGAGTTCCTCGAGCGCTGCGAGCACGGCGTCGTCGAGCGTCGACTGGCGAGCCCGCAGTGCGGCGAGTTCACCGGTGAGTGCGTCGGCCTCCCGGGTGTTCGACGCTCCGGCCAACTTGCGTTCGAGTTGGCGCCGCTGGGCGTCGTTGGCCGCGGTCGTGCGTTCCCCGTCGTCGCGAAGCGCCTCGAGCGATCGACGGCGCGTCGAGCATCGCTCGGCCTCGGCCCGGGCCGCTGCCAGCTCGCCCTCGATCGCCCGCCGCGCCGCCGTCTCGGGAAGGTTGGCACGGCGATGGCGGAGCTGATCCGCCCGCCGATCGAGCTCCTGCACCTCGGCCAAGGCCTCCAGCTCGTTCGCGCTCATCGTGGCGACCCTACCGGCCGTGGTGTTGCCGGTCGGCCCGCACCGGGCATACGGTCCCCGGTGATCTCAGTGTTCGGGAAGCCGGTGCGACTCCGGCGCGGTCCCGCCACTGTGACCGGGGAGCGACCTCCATCCTTCGGGAAGCCACTGGGCGAGAGCCTGGGAAGGCGGGGCGAGCGGTGATCCGGGAGCCAGGAGACCGGCTGGGATCGCAGGCAACCGAACGAACCTCACGACGGATGAGGGTTACGAAGGACAACCGATGAAGCATCCCTGGCGTCCGATCGCGCTCGCGGTCGCGTTGCTCGGCGTGGTCGGCTGCGGGGCCGATCGGCCCGACGCCGCAGGCGGCACTCCTGCCCCGGCGACCACCTCCACGACGACAGCGGCCCCATTGACGATGGCGTCGTCGACGTCCCGAGCCCCGGGTGCAGCGACCACTTCCGGCCCGACCGCTCCTTCGGCGCCCAAGCGAATCGTCTCGCTGTCGCCGACCGCCACCGAGTCGCTGTTCGCCATCGGGGCCGGTCCGCTGGTGGTGGCCGTCGACGACCAGTCGAACTTCCCGGCCGAAGCCCCGCGGACGGAACTGTCGGGCTTTCGGCCCAACGTCGAGGCCATCGCCGCCAAGAATCCCGACCTCGTGGTGATCGCCGACGACTCGGCGAAGCTCGCCGAGGCCCTCGGCAAGTTGAAGATCCCGGTGCTCGTGCAGCTGCCGGCCAAGACGATCGACGACGTCTACGCCCAGATCGGCGAGCTCGGCACGCGGACAGGACGGCGGTCCCAGGCCGATGCCCTGACCGCGAGGATGAAGGCCGATCTGGCTGCGGCCGTGGCGGCAGCACCCAAGCCGTCGAAGCCGCTGCGCTACTACCACGAGCTCGACGACACGTACTACACGGTCACCTCGACGACGTTCGCCGGGCAGCTCTACCGCCTGTTCGGCCTGACATCGATCGCCGACGCCGCCGATGACGGGTCCGGGTTCCCGCAGCTGTCGGCCGAGGCCATCCTGACCGCCGACCCCGACGTGATCTTCCTGGCGGACACCAAGTGCTGCAAGCAGTCGGCCCGGACCGTCGCCGCCCGACCCGGCTGGTCGACCCTGAAGGCGGTCAAGGCCAACGCGGTCGTCGAACTCGACGACGACCTCGCCTCGCGGTGGGGTCCCCGGATCGTCGAGTTCGCCCGGGCCGTCGCCGCTGGGCTGCCGAGGTCCTGAGGTGGCCGTCGCCGTCGGCCCGCTCGGTATCGGCACTCGGGCCCCCGTCGCGGGTTCCCGCATCGCACCGTGGTTGGCATGCGGGGTCGCGGCGCTCGCCGGGGCCGTCGTGATCGGCATCCTCACCGGGCCTGCGGGGCTCCCACTTGGCGGGTCGCTCGTCGAGGTGGCCGACCATGTCCTCCCCGTCGATCTCGACAGCGGCCTGACGGCCGCCCAGGCGACGATCCTGTGGGAGATCCGGGTGCCGCGGGTGCTGCTCGGCGCTGCGGTCGGCTGGCTCCTGGCCGGCGCCGGCGCCGCCTACCAGGGGGTGTTCCGGAACCCGCTGGCGGACCCGTTCACCCTCGGCTCGGCCGCCGGTGCCGGCCTGGGGGCGACCCTGGCCATCGTCTACGGCCCGGCGACCGGATCGTGGCCACTCGATCCGTTGCCCGTCGCCTCCTTCGCCGGCGCGCTGCTCGCCGTCGCCGTGTCCTACATGCTGGGCACCGGGGTCGACCGCTCCCGGTCGGCGACTTCGATCGTGCTCGCCGGCATCGCCGTCGCTGCGTTCTTCACGGCGCTGCAGACCTACGTCCAACAGCGCGATACCGACACCGTGCAGCGGGTCTACACGTGGCTGTTGGGCCGGATGTCGACGGCCACCTGGGACGACGTGCGGCTCGTGATGCCCTATCTCATCGTGTGCTCCGGCGGGCTGCTCGCGCTGCGTCGGATGCTCGACGTACTGCGCGTGGGCGAACTCGAGGCGGCCGCGCTCGGGCTCCACGTGGCCCGTGTACGACTTGCCGCCGTGGCGCTCGCCACCCTGGGAACGGCCGCCGCCGTGTCGGTCACCGGTCTGATCGGCTTCGTCGGCATCATCGTCCCGCACACGGTGCGGCTGGTGGCCGGGGCGAGCTATCGCCGGGTCCTGCCGCTGTCGATGCTGTGCGGCGGTGCCTTCCTGGTGCTCGCCGACGTGCTCGCCCGCACGCTCGCCTCGCCGGCCGAGATCCCCATCGGCGTCGTGACGGCGTTCTTCGGCGCACCGTTCTTCCTGCTGGTCCTGCGATCGCGCCGACGCGCCTGAGGCGGCGGTGGAGCTGCGGGCCGAGAGCCTGGTCGTCGCCTACGGCCGCCAGCACGCCGTCGACGGCATCGACGTCACGCTCCGCGAGGGGTCGTGGACCTGCTTGATCGGTCCCAACGGGGCGGGCAAGAGCACGGCGCTGCGGGCGTTGGCCGGCCTGGCGCGACCGAGCGCCGGCTCGGTGACCGTCGGTGGACACCGACCCGACCGGCTCGGACCGAGAGCGCGCGCCCGGCTGATCGCCTACGTCCCCCAGCAGCCGACCGTGCCCGACGACGCCACCGTGCTCGACTACGTGCTGCTCGGCCGGACGGCATACGTACCGACCTTCGGCGTCGACTCCGACGAGGACCGCGCCGTGGCCTCCGCCTGCCTGCACCGGCTCGACCTGGGAGGCTTCGAACGCCGGCGGCTCGACACCTTGTCCGGCGGTGAGTTGCAGCGGGTCGTGCTGGCCCGGGCGCTCGCCCAGGAGGCGCCCGTACTCCTCCTCGACGAGCCGACCTCGGCCCTCGACGTTGCGCATCAGCAGCAGGTGCTCGACCTCGTCGCCGGGCTCCGCCGGGATCGTTCACTCACCGTGGTCGCCGCCATGCACGATCTCACGCTCGCTGGTCAGTACGCAGACCAGGTGGTCCTGCTGCGCCAGGGGAGGGTGCAGGCGCAGGGCCGACCCGACGAGGTGCTGACGCGCGAGACAATCGAACAGCACTACGGCGCCCGGGTGCACGTGGTGGAGCTACCCGACGGCTCCACGGCGGTCGTGCCCCGCCGCGGAGGCACCGCCCCGACTTGACCGAACAGGATGTCGGGCTGGAAACCTTGCGGACGCAAGTATCCTGCCGGCATGGTCGCGCGCCTGAACCACGCCGTCCTCTACGTCCGGGAAGTCGAGCGCAGCGTGGCGTTCTACGGCGGGCTCCTCGGATTCCGGACCGTGATGGCGTTGCCGGGCGCAGCGTTCCTCCAGGCCCCCGGTTCGACCAACGATCACGACCTCGGTCTGTTCCAGATCGGCTCGGGCGCGGCGGCGTCGAACGCCGGGCGGGCCGGGGTCGGGCTCTACCACCTGGCATGGGAAGTCGAGACGCTCGATGATCTCGCCCGCCTCGCCGGCGTGCTGTCCCAGCACGGAAACCTCGTCGGCGCGTCGGACCACTCCACGACGAAATCGCTCTATGCGGTCGACCCCGACGGGCTCGAGTTCGAGCTTTGCTGGGTAGTGCCGGCGCGTCTCCTCGACGAGGACACGCTCGCCGGGCGCACCCGGATCCTGCCGCTCGATCTCGACGAGGCCCGGCATCGCTACGGGGGCGACACCCGAGGCGGGCTGGGCATCTCGATCCCGGCCTGACCCGGTCCGCCGTTCGAGCAGCCCCGGTCGGATCAGCCGCCCTTGCGGCGGGCCCACTCCTCGGGGTGAGCGAAGCTCATGTGCTTCGCAACCCGCTTGAACCGCATCCCGCACACGTCGCACTCCTGATCGCCGGCGGGTCCGGCATTGCGCTCTCGCGCCGGCCGGGGCGACGCGGACCGGCGAGCGGCACCCGAGCGCGCCGGGGCCGGTGCGGTGGCGGCATCCCAGCGCCGCACGAGGCCGAGCAACTCGTCGGTAGCGAGGCCGAGGTCGTCGGCCACCACCGCGTAGGCCTGCACCTTGTCCCGGAGTCGGACACCCTCGGAGCGGTCGGCCCCGCCGACGGACTCCACGAAGGAACGGACCACGTCGAGCGCGGAGGACACCTCGGCCGGAACACCGTCGGTGGCGACCTGCGCCAGTGTGGCCGAGAGCCCCTGGAGCTGGAAGCGGGCGAGTTCGGCCTTGGGTCCGCGGTCCGCCGCTGCCTCGACCGACTCGACGAGCGACCGGAACCCACTGATGGTGCGCTGCTGGGGCGTGTCCACCCGCGCAGGCTAGAGGACCACCCGTCCCCCCGATCGGACCCGAGTGGGCCTAGCGTTGGGCCATGTCCTCCAAACCGGCTGCTTGGCACCCCGATCCGACCGGCCGTCACCAGCTCCGCTACTGGGACGGCAACGCCTGGACCGAGCACGTGTCGGACCAGGGCCGTCAGAGCGTCGACCCGGTCGACGGTCCGGGTGCGCCGTCGGCCACGTCCGGTCGCATCGACCGGCTCGACAACGCCCTCAGCTTCGGCGACGACGGGGGCAGCAAGGTGCACGAACAGCTGGGCCGGGCCGGCGTCAGCGGACCCGTCGCCGGGGGCGGGGGAACGCTGCTCACCGAGCCGGTCCTCGTGGTGAACCAGAAGGCGAAGATCATCGAGGTCACCAACCAGTACGCAGTGTTCGACCAGAACGGCCGGCAGGTCGGCTCGGTGAATCAGGTCGGGCAGTCGACGGCGAAGAAGCTGCTGCGCCTCGTGTCGAACGTCGATCAGTTCCTCACCCACAAGCTCGAGGTGAGCGATGCTGCGGGCCAGGTGGTGCTGCGCCTCACCCGGCCGGCAAAGGTGTTCAAGTCGACGGTGGTGGTCGAGGCGCCCGACGGCACCGAGATCGGCCGGATCGTGCAGCGCAACATGATCGGAAAGATCCGCTTCGGCCTCGAGGCCGGTGGCCAGGAGCTCGGCGCCATCCAGGCCGAGAACTGGCGAGCGTGGGACTTCCGTGTGGAGGACCACACCGGAGCCGAGGTGGCTCGGATCACCAAGACCTGGGAGGGGCTGGCCAAAGCCATGTTCACCACCGCCGACAACTACGTCGTGCGCCTCCACACCGATATCCCCCAGCCGCTGCGCAGCCTGGTGGTGGCCGCCGCCGTCTCGGTCGACACCGCGCTCAAGCAGGACGACCGCGCCTGAGCGAAGGGCTCGCCGGGGCTCAATCGGGCGCGACCCCGACCACCTCGGCCGGCGCGAACAACGCCTCGGCGAGGGCGACCGTCACCGGGTGACGGTCGCGTTCGGGCACGGCGAGCACGAGCCGGGCCGGACCGTGCAGCGCGATGGCATCGGCTGCGAAGGGCACGAGATCGAGGTCGATCCCGACCGAGCACACGACGACCATCGGGCCCGCACCGGTGCGTTCGCCGACAGCCACGCACGGGACCGGGTCCTTCAGGTTCGCTCGCGGCAGCGGTGCCGGCGCAGCGGCGAGGTGAGTGGCACCCACGAGACCGGGTGCCTCCAACAGCCGATGGCGCAGTAGGCGCTCCGCCCCGAGCCGGTTCAGCGGGTGGGGCGCTGCGCCAGGAGCCCGGTGGGCGGCGACGGTGTCGACCACGGCGGCCAGGGCGCGGGCCGGTGGTCGGTCGCCGTGGAGCAGGCCGAAGGCCTCCCGATCGTGGGCACCGACCCCGACCTCGAGCCGGACGGCGCCGATGTCGGGGTCGCGCACGGCTCGGCACACCTCGAGCCCGGCCACCTCGCCCGCCAGCACGCCGTGCTCGACGCTCGGGGTGGCGCCAGCGGCCTCGATCAGCGCGACCAGCTCCAGCAGCGCCGGCTCGACCGGTGGTGCAACCGGGAGCGGATCGGGTGACGCCGGCACGAGTGTGCGACCCTCCACCCGCCACACGATCGGCGGCCTCGAGAAGGCGGCTGCCCGGCGGGCGAGCGTTCCCGCTGCCTCCTCGACGAGGACGTGCAGATGACCGGCCGCCTGCTGACGGGCCCATGCCAGCGCCGGGCCGAGCCCTCGTTCGGGTCGGTCCTCCACGAGCACCCAGGCCTCACCATCCCGAACCAACGCGGCCCCACCGGGGAACACCCCGGGGGTGACAGGTCCATCGCCGACGTGGTCGCGCACGAGGGCCGCGAGCTTCAGGCCCAGCAGCCGGCTCCTGCGAGCCGGATCGGCGCCCGGCGAACCGGGCCCCGAGGTCACTGCTTCTTGCCGCCCTTGCGCTCGCCGTACCGCTTGTTGAACCGCTCGACGCGGCCACCGGTGTCGACCAGCTTCTGCTTGCCCGTGAAGAACGGGTGGCACTCGTTGCAGAGCTCGGCGTGGATCTCGCCCTTGTAGGTCGAACGCGTCTCGAAGCGGTTGCCGCACGAGCAGACGACCAGAACGGTGTCGTAGCGGGGATGGATGTCGGTCTTCATCGGTGCTCCTCGAGACGGGCCATCCGGGGGACGCAAATTGTAGCGATCAGCCGGGCTGCTTGGCGATCTCGGTCAGGAACTCCTCGTTCGACCGGAAGGTCTTGAGCCGGTCGAGCAGAAGTTCCATCCCGGCCGAGCCGTCACCACCGAGCGCCGAGAGCACCCGGCGCAGCTTCAGGAGCTGCTGTAACTGCCGGCGCTCGTAGAGCAGGTCATCGCGCCGGGTCGACGACGCGTCGAGATCGATGGCGGGGTAGATCCGCCGCTCGGCCAGGCGCCGGTCGAGCCGGAGCTCCATGTTGCCGGTGCCCTTGAACTCCTCGAAGATCGCCTCGTCCATGCGGGAGTTGGTCTCGACGAGTGCCGTGGCCAGGATCGTGAGTGATCCGCCTTCCTCCAGATTGCGGGCGGCGCCGAAGAACCGCTTCGGCGGGTAGAGGGCACCCGCGTCGATGCCGCCGGACAGGACTCGCCCGGTGGGCGGCAGGCCGAGGTTGTAGGCGCGAGCGAGGCGGGTGATGCCGTCGACGATCAGCACGACGTCCTTGCCGGCTTCCACCAGACGCTTGGCCCGCTCCACGGTGAGCTCGGCGACGGCGAGGTGCTCCTCGCTCGGGCGGTCGAACGTCGAAGCGACCACCTCACCCTTGATCGAACGTCGGAAGTCGGTGACCTCCTCGGGACGCTCGTCGATCAGCAACACCATGAGCGTGATCTCGGGGTGGTTCCGTTCGATCGCAGTGGCGATCGTCTTCATGACGGAGGTCTTTCCCGCCTTGGGTGGGGCCACGATCAGCCCGCGCTGACCCTTCCCGATCGGCGAGACCAAATCGATGATCCGGGCGGTGAGGTCGTAGGGGGCGTTGACGTTCTCGAGCCGGATGCGTTGGTCAGGAAACAGCGGCGTGAGGTCCTCGAACCGGCGGCGACCCCGCGACAGCTCGGGATCGGCGCCGTTGACCGAGGCAAGTTGGACGAGCGCCGGATTCCGTTCGTTCCGGCCGGCCGGCCGGCAGGTGCCGGTGACGAGGTCCCCGCGCCGAAGCCCGAACTGGCGGATCTGACGAACGGAGACGTAGACGTCGTCCCGGCTCGGCTGCGGGCCGGCGACGCGCAGGAATCCGAAGCCTTCGTCACGCAGGTCGAGATGGCCGGACACCGGGACGGGTTCGACGGCAACGGCATCGGACACATCGCGCTCACGGTCGGCGAACCGGTCGTTGGCCCGCTCGAGGCGACGTTCCGCCTCGGCGCCAACGGCGGGGCCAGACGCAGCGACGTTGCCGGCCGGGGCCGGTACACCCGGTTGACCCGGTTCGCCACCGCCGCCCTTGCGTCGGCGACGACGGCGGCGTGCACTGCGGCTCTCACCGTCGAACCCCGCAGCCCCCTCGGCGCCCTCAGGGCCTTCAGCCTCCTCGGCGTCGTTGCCGTCGGGGGCATCGTCGTCGCCGTCATCGTTGTCGGTGTCCGTGTCGGCGCCGGGTCGAGCTGCGGGCACTGGGGCCGGTGGGGCCGGGGCCACATCGGCGACCGGGGCCGGTTCGTCGAGCGGCAGCCGGGCGGGAGCCGCAGACGCGGCCACGGTCACGCCGGTGGACTCGAGGATCCGGTCGATGATCTCGGACTTCTTCGCCCGCGAACCCGCCTTCACGCCCAGGGCACTGGCGATGGCCACCAGTTGCTCACGATCCTTGCCCTCGAGCATGGAACGTTCCAGCGTCTCGGACCCCTCGCTCATCGGCGCTCCTCGATCGGGTCGCTTCCCGGGCTGATCCCCGCGCACGGCCCGCCGTGCGGGCCGCGGCACTGTACCGACGCCGGGTCGCAAGGGCCAAGCATCGCGTCGTCGCGGCCCGGCTCACCGTCGGACGGCGTGCTCCACGTAGCCCTCGATGGCGGCCAGATCGTTGGGGAGCACGGTCGTGCGCTCCGGCCGCTCGAAGAGGCCAGCCAGATGGTCGGGCAGGCCGGGGCGCACCCCGGTGGCCCGCTCGACGGCATCAGGGAACTTGGCCGGGTGTGCGGTCGCAAGGCAGACCATCGGGACCGAACGGTCGAGCCAACGGGCCTCGGCCGCGGCGATGCCGACGGCCGTGTGCGGATCGATGAGCAGGCCGGCGTCGGCGTGCACGGCTGCGATCGTGGCGAGCGTGGCGTCGTCGTCCACTCGGGCGCCGGAGAACCGGGCGGTGAGCGCGGCGTACTGGTCGGATTCGAGAGCGAGCGAGCCCGACGCCCGGAACCGACGCATCTGCTCGGCGGTGCGCCCACCGTCCCGGCCGTTCAGCTCGAACAAGAGCCGCTCGACGTTGGAGGAGACCTGGATGTCCATGCTCGGGCTGAGGCTGGGCAGCACGACGGTGGTCGCCATGGTTCCCGAGTCCAACCAACGGGTGAGGATGTCGTTGCGGTTGGATCCGATGACGAACTGCCCGACGGGTAGACCCATCCGCTCGGCGACCCATCCGGCGAGGACGTTGCCGAAGTTGCCCGTCGGCACGGCGAACGACACGGGACGCCCGCCGGGACCGCCACCGAGGGCAAGCGCAGTGGTCACGTAGTACACGGTCTGCGCGGCGACCCGAGCCCAGTTGATCGAGTTCACCGCAGAGAGCGGGGTGCCGAGCCGGTTACGGAAGTCGGTGTCGGCGAACATCGCCTTCACGAGGTCCTGGCAGTCGTCGAAGGTGCCCGAGACCGCGACGGCGTGAACGTTGGGTGCGTCGACGGTCGTCATCTGGCGACGCTGCACCTCCGACACCCGACCCTCGGGATAGAGGATGACGATGTCGACGTGCTGGCAAGCCTTCACGCCGTCGATCGCCGCCGAGCCGGTGTCACCGGAGGTTGCACCGACGATGACGAGGCGTCGGCCCTGCCGGGCGAGCACGTGGTCGAACAGCCGGCCGACGAGCTGCAGGGCGACGTCTTTGAACGCGAGCGTGGGACCGTGGAACAGCTCGGCGATCCACAGGTTGGCATCGAGCTCGACCAACGGGCACACGGCCGGATGGCGGAAGGTGTCGTAGGCGTCGGCGACGATGGCCGAGAACTCGGCCGGGTCGACTTCGTCACCCACGAACGGGCCGAGCACGGAGGCTGCGACCTCGGCATAGGGCAGTCCCCCGTGGAGTCCGCTCGGCAGGTTCGGCCACTCGGCGGGAACGTAGAGGCCGCCGTCGTCGGCGAGCCCGGCGAGCAGAGTGTCGGCGAAGCCGAGCTCCGGGGCGGTGCCGCGGGTGGACAAATAGCGCACGTCAGCCTCCGATCACCCGCAAGGGGGCGCCGACCCGCTTCACGACGTCGAGATCGCGCAGGTCCTTGAGGGTTGCCCGAACGTCGGCCTCCCGGGCGACGTGGGTGATGAACACGAGGCGGGCTTCGTCACCGAGCCCCTCCTGCTCGGCCGCCCGGATCGACACCCCGTGACGGGCGAACACGCCGGTCACGGCGTGAAGGACGCCGGGGCGATCGGCAACTTCGAGCGGCAGTTCGTACTCGGCGAGGACGTCGTCGATCGGGGTGATCGTCGCCCGGGGCAATCGACCGATCGGCGCGTGGGTGCCTTGGCGCAGGTTGACGGCAGCATCGATGACGTCGCCGAGCACGGCGCTCGCCGTAGGGAAGCCGCCGGCCCCGCGGCCGTAGAACATCAGTTGGCCGACGGCGTCGCCCTCGACGAAGACGGCGTTGAAGCTGTCGCGGACCCCGGCGAGGGGGTGGCCGGCGGGGACCATCGCCGGGTGGACCCGGACGGCGACGGAGCCGCCGTCATCGCGCTCGCAGATCGCAAGGAGCTTGATCACGTATCCGAGACGCCGAGCAAGGGCGATGTCGGCCTGGGTGACCCCCGAGATGCCCTCGTGGTAGACGTCGCCGGCGACGACGCGCACACCGAACGCAATCGTGGCGATGATGGCGGCCTTGGCCCCGGCGTCGAAACCCTCCACGTCAGCGGTGGGGTCGCGCTCGGCGTAGCCGAGCCGCTGGGCTTCGGCGAGGGCGACGCCATAGTTGGCGCCCTCCTCCGACATCTTGGTGAGGATGTAGTTGGTGGTGCCGTTGACGATGCCCATCACACGCCGGATGGGCTCGCCCCGCAGGCTCTCCCGCAAGGGACGGATGAGGGGGATGCCACCCGCGACAGCGGCCTCGAACAACAGGTCTCGGCCGGCGACGTCGGCAGCCTCGAAGAGCTCGGCGCCGACGTTGGCGAGCAGTTCCTTGTTGGCGGTGACGACAGGCTTGCCGTTGGCCAGAGCGGTACGGATCAACTCGCGAGCGGGTTCGATACCACCGATCACCTCGACGACGAGATCGACGTCGGGATCGGTGACGACGGCTGCGGCGTCACGGGTGAGCAGGCCGTCGGGGAGTGCGACGTTCCGGTCACGGCTGACGTTGCGCACGGCGACGCGGGTCACCTCGAGGCGGATGCCGGTGCGGGCCTCGATGGCGGCGGACCGCCGGGCGACGAGGTCGACGAACGCCGCACCGACGTTCCCGCACCCCAGTACTCCGATACGGGTCCGTTCGATTTGCGTCACGGGCCTCGCAGGCTAGCGGGCGCAGGGGCACGGGCCGTGGGCAGACGAACACTCGGGTCGTCGCCAGCTCCCAGGTCCCGTTGCTGCCGGCCCCCCTTTGACCCCTGGCACCTGGCACGACAACCGACCCCTCTGGAGCGAATCGTTGACGAATCGCCGATTCCTCGCGCGGTCGGCGTCCCGAATGTCACACTCCGCCGTCGCCCACTGACGAATCGTTGACGAATCGCCTCGCAGGGGCCGGTGTCGGGGGCCGGGGGGCACGGGCCAGTCGGGGCTACATGCGGTCCGGGGTCTCGATACCGAGCAGGTCGAGTCCCGTGCGCAGCACCCGAGCAGTGAGGTCGCACAGCACGAGGCGACCGTCGCGCACCGACACTTCGGCCTTGAGCACCGGGCACGCCTCGTAGAACGCCGTGAACACCCCCGCCAGACCGAACAGGTAGCTGCACAACCGGTGGGGCGACAGTTTGTCGATCGTGTCGGCAACGGCCGCCTCGAAGCCAAGCAGCTCTCGTGCGAGCGCCCGCTCGGCCGGCTCGGCCAGGGTCGGGACCGTGCCGGCCACGGCAAGCGGATCAACACCGGACCGGGCGAAGATCGACCGGATCCGCGCACGCGCATACTGCAGGTAGGGCGCCGTGTTCCCGTCGAAGGACAACATCCGGTCCCAGTCGAACTGGTAATCCCGCAACCGGTCCGTCGACAGGTCCGCATACTTCACCGCCCCGATCCCGATCTGGCGGGCCAGCACCGCTGCGTCGACCCCGTCGGGTGCACCGCCCCGGGCCGCCAGCACCTCTGCCGCGCGCGCCACCGCTTCATCGAGCAGGTCGACCAACCGCAGTGACGTTCCCGCTCTCGTCCTGAGCAGCTTGCCGTCCGCGCCGAGCACGCTGCCGTTGGCCACGTGCACCGCCCGCGCCGGCGGTCGAAGCCAACCGGCCATCTCGCACACCACCCACACCATCTGCAGGTGCTGGGCCTGCGGCGCGCCCACGCAGTAGAGCAGCCAGGTGGCACCGACACGATCGATCCGGTCGCGCACCGTGGCGAGGTCGGTGGCTGCGTAGCCGTACCCGCCGTCGCCCTTACGAACGATGAGCGGCAACGGCTCGTTGTCCCGGTTCGTGAACCCGGGCGGGAACACGCACTGCGCCCCGTCACTGTCGACCAACAGCCCGGCCGCCGCCAGGTCCTCGACGACGCCGGCCAGCATCGGGTTGTAGACGCTCTCGCCCATCAGGTCGCCCGGCGTCAACAGCACCCCGAGCCGTTCGTAGACCACCTGGAAGTACGCGGCCGACTGCTCCACCAACACGGTCCACAGACGCATCGTCTCGGCATCGCCGGCCTGCAGCGCAACCACCCGGGCCCTGGCCCTGTCGGCGAAGCCCACGTCGCCGTCGAACTTGCGCCGAGCCTGCTGGTAGAAGCCGTTCAGGTCGCCCATCGACAACTCGGCGGCACCGGCGGTCTCGCCGAGATCGAGCAGGTGCTCGATAAGCATCCCGAACGGCGTGCCCCAGTCGCCGATGTGGTTCTCCCGGATGACCGTGTGTCCGACGTGGCCCAGGATCCGCACCAAGGCGTCACCGATGATCGTCGTTCGCAGGTGCCCGACGTGCATCTCCTTGGCCACGTTGGGCGCCGAGTAGTCGACGACCACCGTCTCGGATTTCGCCGCAACCGGCACGCCGAGCCGGTCGTCGCAGGCGACCGCAGCGACGAGCCCTGCGAGCACGTCGTCGCGCAACGTCAGATTGACGAAGCCCGGCCCGGCGATCTCCACCGTCGAGCAAAGGTCGTCGAGCGCCGCCGCTGCAACCACATCGGCTGCGACGTCACGCGGTGTGCGTTTCAGTCGCTTGGCCAGCCCGAGTGCGCCGTTGGCCTGGAAGTCGGCTCGGTCCGACGGCCGAACCACCGGATCGGCGCCCACTTCCAGCGCATCGAAAGCGGGTTGCAGACGGGCAGCGACGAGGGAAGCGAGATCGGCCATGCGGAAATCCATTCAAGCCGGGCAACACCGGGCGCGACCATGCGGTATGGACAACCCCTGGTGGCCGCTGTTCGGACTGCGCCTGCGGACCCCCCGACTCGAACTGCGGCTGCTGACCGACGACGACATCCTCGCCGTGTGCGGATTCCTCGGTGACCTGCACGACCCCGCCGTCATGCCCTTCGAGCGGGCCTTCACCGATCAGCCGTCTCCCAAGCGAGAGCAGGGCGCCTTCCGGCACTTCTGGACGGCGCGAGCCAGTTGGCGACCCGACGCCTGGGAAGCGGCCTTCGCCGTGCGACTCGACGGCGTCACCGTGGGGGTGCAGTCGCTGCGGGCCCACGACTTCCCAGCGGTTCGGGAGGTCGAGACCGGCTCGTACCTGCGCCGAGCTGAGCAGGGGCGCGGCATCGGGACCGAGATGCGCGTCGCCGTGCTGGCCCTTGCCTTCGAGGGCCTCGGCGCACGGTGGGCACGCTCCGGAGCGTTCCGGGACAACGAATCCTCCCGCCGCGTCAGCGAGAAGCTGGGCTATCGACCCGACGGCATCGAGATGAAAGCCCCACGGGGTCAACCCGTCGTCTCGGACCGCTTCCGGCTCGACGGCACCGACTGGTCATCGACCCGCGACCGCTGGCCGTCGGTGACCATCGAGGGCCTCGACGCATGTCGGAGTTGGTTCGGAGCCTGACCCCACCGGGCACCTGGCAGGCTGGGTGCAATGCGACGCACGGTGATGATTGCCGTCGGGTGCCTGGTCCTGCTCGGTGCCTGCGGTGAGGGCGGGTCCGCTTCGACGACGACCACGACCGCCGCGCCGGTCACGATCACGACGGCTGCGGCACCCACTACTGCGCCCACCACGGCGCCGACGGCACCGGCCACCACCGTCGCCACGATCCCCACCACGACGGCCGCGCCGACCACGACGAAGCCGGCGACGGCCGCAACGACTGCGTCCACGGCCGCAACGACTGCAGGCACGACGACCACGGCCGCGCCGGTCGGCTTCCAGCAGTACGCGAAGGTCGCCACTCCGTCGATGCCCGACACGAGCGCTCCGATCCCGGCGACCGGGCCACTGCCCAACGGTGTCTACTACGCCACGATCTCGGGGTCCGGGGCGGCGAACGCCGTGCCAGTACAGGTGCTGCAGTGGTTCGGGGGCGCCGCCTGCGAGGCGGCCGCAGCCCGATTCGGCGACGAGTGCCTGAACGACTACTACGTGCTGGCCACCCCGAAGCGGTCCGCAACGCTCGACCTGCGCACTGCGTTCGTGAGCGTCTCGGCCCCCCAGCCGGGCGTGAGCTACCGGATCAGCGCCGCGGAGTTGGTGCGCCTGCTCAACCGGGGAGGCCCGGTCGCCAACACGCCGTCGGGCTACCAGTACACGCCATTCGGGGTCCGCGTGGAGGTGGCCGGTGGGGTGATCACCCGCTTCGAGCAGGTCTGGACGCCGTAGGCACCGGACCCATTCCCCCGGGCCCTTTCACCCGACGTCGAGACGCACGAGATCGCCAAGGGTCTCGCGCCGCACCACCACCCGGGCATCGCCGTCCCGCACGAACACGACGGCCGGTCGGGGCACCTTGTTGTAGTTCGAGGCCATCGAGTACCCATAGGCGCCGGTCACCGGGGTGGCGAGCACGTCGCCGACCACGAGGTCCTCGGGCACGGCTGCGTCGTCGATCAGCACGTCGCCCGATTCGCAGTGCTTGCCGACGAGCCGGACGGTCCGTCCCCGCTCGGCCAGCGGCGCTCGGGGCAGGAACGCCTCGTAACCCGAGCCGTAGAGCACTGGGCGCGGGTTGTCCGACATGCCGCCGTCCACCGAGACGTAGCTGCGGATCCCGGGCAGCTCCTTGATGGTGCCCACCGTGTAAAGCGTGACCGCTGCCGAGGCCACGATCGAGCGCCCCGGCTCGACACCGACCCGGGCCGTGATCCCGTGCGCGGCGACGGCGCGGCGCAACGCAACCGCCCACTGCGACAACGTCGAGCCCTCCTCCCCGACCACGTAGGGCACCCCGAGGCCACCGCCGATCGTGAGCTCGGGCAGGGCGAAACCCCGGGTCGCCTCGGCCATCACTCCGAGCGCCTCGGCGAAGCTGTCGACGGCGAACACATTCGAGCCGATGTGGCAGTGGACTCCGACGAGACGGACCGACGGCGAGGCCAGCGCCCGCTCCACGGCCCGGGCGGCGAGACCCGAGGACACGGTGAAGCCGAACTTCGAGTCGTCCTGGCCGGTGCGGATGAATTCGTGGGTGTGGGCCTCGACCCCCGGGGTGAGGCGCAGGTGGACCGAAGGGACGGGCACCCCCTCGGCGTGGAGTGCATCGAGCCGGTCGAGCTCGTCGAAGGAGTCGACGACGATCCGGTGCACCCCGACCGTGCAGGCCCGGCGCAGCTCCTCGAGGGACTTGTTGTTGCCGTGGAGGACCAGGCGGTCCGCCGGCACGCCAGCAGCGAGCGCCACGTGCAGCTCGCCACCGGTGGCGACGTCGAGCAGGCAGCCCTCCTCGTGGGCGAGGCGGGCCATGGCTGCGCACAGGAACGCTTTGGTGGCGTAGGCGACGTTGCCCGGGCCGAAGGCAGCGACGGCCTCCCGGCAGCGGGCTCGGAGGTGGGCCTCGTCGTAGACGAACACCGGCGTACCGAACTCACCGGCCAGCTCGAGCAGATCGCAGCCGCCGACCGTCAGCCGACCGGC
>JBEIFW010000027.1:0-26674 GCA_040382215.1 Acidimicrobiales bacterium | reverse complement strand
TATGCGCCGGGCGTCGTCGCCGGGCTCGTAGCGGCGTGGTGCCGCCCGCTCGCTGCCCGGGCCGGCGCGCACGGTGCGGTGCTCGCCGGCGAGCACGCCGTCGAGCAGGCGGCTGATCCGCACCTCGAGCC
Source organism: Acidimicrobiales bacterium (assembly GCA_040382215.1). Classification (GTDB taxonomy): domain Bacteria; phylum Actinomycetota; class Acidimicrobiia; order Acidimicrobiales; family Ilumatobacteraceae; genus JBEIFW01. The sequence goes on along the minus strand of JBEIFW010000027.1, from coordinate 26,543 downwards.
GGCGCAGCTCGGCGGCCCGGGCCGCCACCTGCGCCGGTCGGGCCGAGGGCACGACCGACGAACGGCGCCGCGTCACGCGGGGATCCCCCGGGGCGGAGGCGGCACGACCGACGAGGTGACGGCGTGGGTACCGTCCTGGCTCGCCGAGACACGCGGGGCGATCACCGTCGAGAGCACGTGTCGCACGACGTCGTCGACCTTCACGCCTTCGGCGAGCGCGTCATAGGTGAGCAGCAACCGGTGCCGCAGCACCTCGGGCGCAACGTCGTAGACGTCCTGCGGGACGAGGTAACGCCGACCGCGCAGCAGCGCGAGCGCCCGGCCCGCCGCCAGGAGGCCGAGCGTCGCGCGAGGGCTCGCTCCGAGCGCGACGTGACGGGCCACATCGGGCAGGCCCCACTGCAGCGGGTCGCGGGTGGTCATCACGAGGCGAACCGCGTAGTCGGCGACTGCGTGGTGGACGAACACGTCGTCGACGGCATCCTGCAGCGCGAGGAGTTGCCCGGGGGACAGCACGCGTTCGGCGACCGGAGGCCGCACGCCCATCCGCCGGGCGATCTCGGTCTCCTCGGCGTAGCTCGGCTGGGGCACGACCACCTGCATCAAGAACCGGTCCCGCTGCGCCTCCGGCAGCGCGTACACGCCTTCGGACTCGATCGGGTTCTGGGTGGCGAGCACCAGGAACGGCGCCGGGAGACGGCGGGTGACCCCGCCGATGGACACCTGACGCTCGGCCATCACCTCGAGCAGCGCCGACTGCACCTTGGCCGGGGCCCGGTTGATCTCGTCGGCGAGCACGACGTTCGCGAACACCGGGCCCCACTCGATGTCGAACGACTCGCTCGACGGCCGCCAGATGCGCGTGCCCACGATGTCGGCGGGCACCAGATCGGGCGTGAACTGGATCCTCGTGAAGCTGCCCCCGACCACCGTCGCCAGCGTCGACACCGTGAGGGTCTTGGCCAGCCCCGGCACCCCTTCGAGCAGGCAATGGCCCCGGGCCAGCAGGCACAGCAACGCCCGCTCGACCATGCGGTCCTGCCCGACGATCACCCGCTTGATCTGGAACAGGGCGTCCTCGAGCAGAGCGGCGTCGACCGGGACGGTCGGCGAGGCCGGGCGGGCTTCTGCTTCCATGGCGCTCCTCGTGGCAGGGCGGTGCCCCGAGCCAACGACGCTAGAGCGCAGCGGGTTCCCGGCAACCGCGCCGCCCGGCCGTCAGGCCGGTCGGAACCGCACGAGGGCGTCGTCGTCGCCCGCCGGGTCGAACACCGCAACGACCGGCAGACCGCACCGCACCTCGGCCGGGTCGATGCCGACGATGTTGGTGAGCAGGCGCGGGCCCTCCTCGAGCTCGACATAGGCGAGCACGTACGGACCGACCTTGCCGTAGGGGCCGACCCCCTTGCGCACGGTCGTGTGGGTGTAGACGACGCCCCGGCCGGAGGCCTCCACCCACGTGATCTCCCGGCCGCCGCAGAACGGGCAGAACCGGCGCGGGTACCAGATGGTCTCGCCGCAGGCGTCACACCGGGGCAGCACCAAGCGGCCCTGGCCGGCCGCCTCCCAGAACGGCGCCGTCTCGGGCGTGCGCCGGGCAGCCCGGGTGGGCAGCCCCGTCGGGGTGCGATCAGCGCTCACGCGTCCCTCCCGAGAATCACGGTGGCCGACCCGATACGGGTGGACAGCGAGCCGCCCGTGCCGTGCGCGAGCGCGAGTTCGCAGTCGGGTACCTGCACCGCCGGATGGGCCTCGCCGCGCAGCTGCCGGACCGCTTCGATCACCTTGGTCATCCCGCCGCGATTGCCCGGGTGGTTGTTGCACAGCCCCCCGCCGTCGGTGTTGAACGGGAGGCGACCGAACGGCGCGACCAACCCGCCGTCGCTGACGAACCGTCCGCCTTCACCCTTCGCGCAGAACCCGAGATCCTCGAGCGTGAGCAGCACGGTGATGGTGAACGAGTCGTAGATCGACGCGTAGTCGATGTCGGCCGGGGTGACGCCGGCCTCGGCGAATGCCTTCGGGCCGGACCACACGGCACCGGTGTAGGTGAGATCCGGCCGGCCGTTGGTCGTGTGCTTGATCGCCTCGCCGGCGCCCAGCACCGCCACCGACTGCCGGGGCAGGGACCGGGCCACCTCGGGGCTCACGACCACCACCGCACCTCCGCCGTCGGTGATCACGCAACAATCCAGACGGTGGAGCGGGTCGGCCACCAGCGGCGACTCGAGCACCTGCTCGACGCTGACGACGTCGGGCAGGAACGCGTGCGGGTTGTGCTGGGCGTGTATCGAGGCGGCGACTTTGATCTCGGCGAGCTGCGCAGACGTCGTGCCGAACTCGTACATGTGGCGGGTGGCGGCGAGCGCGTAGTTCGCCGGGACGCTGGGGCCCCAGATGTTCTCGAACTCGGCCTCGGGCGCCTCGTCGAAACGGCCGCTGCCGCCCGGGGGCGGGCCACCGCTGCGCGGATTGCCGGCCAGGGTGATGAGCGCAACCTGGCAGTGGCCCGCAGCGATCGCCTGCGCCGCGTGCGACACGTGGATCAGGTAGCTCGACCCGCCGGTCTCGGTCGAGTCGATGTGGCGCACCCCGAGACCGAGGTAGTCGGCCATCGACAGCCCACCGAAGCCCGGAGCGTCACCGGCGCAGTAGTAGGCGTCGACGTCTGCGAGCGTGAGGCCGGCATCGGCCAGCGCTCCGAGCGCGACCTCGGCATGGATCTCGGCCAGCGTGCGGTCCGGGATCACCCGCAGCGGGTGCTCGTACGCGCCGGCGATGAAGGCCTTCCCCCGGATGGACACGGCCGCGGACCCTAGTCCGGTTCGCGCAGCTGCCCCTTGGTGACCTTGCCCATCGCGTTGCGGGGCAGCGAGTCCACGACATGGACCCGCCGCGGACGCTTGTGCACCGAGAGCCGTTCGGCGACGAAGCCGGACAGGTCGACACCTGCGAGCCCGTCACCCACGACGAACGCCACGATGCGCTGGCCGAGGTCGTCGTCGGGTATGCCGATCACCGCGGCCTCGGCCACTCCGGGGTGGGCGAGCAGGACCGATTCCACCTCACCGGCGCCGACTTTGAACCCGCCGGTCTTGATCACGTCGATCGACTGACGCCCGACGATGCGGTGGAACCCGTCGGCGCCGATCGTTGCGGCATCTCCCGTGCGGAACCACCCGTCGGCCGTCCAACTCGCAGCGGTCGCCTCCGGCCGGTGCAGGTAGCCGTCGAACAGCATCGGCCCCCGCACCTGGAGCTCGCCGATGGCGGCTCCGTCGTTCGTGGTCACGGCGCCATCGTCGCCGAGGATACGCGTGGTGACCCCGGCGACCGGGAGCCCCACGTGACCGGGTCGGCGTTCACCATCGTGGCGGGCACTCACGGTGATCAGGGTCTCGGTCATGCCGTACCGCTCGATCGGGCGATGCCCGGTCAGCACCTCGATCCGCTCGAAGGCGGGCACGGGGAGCGCAGCACTGCCCGACACCAGCAACCGCGCCGGTGCCAGTGCCCTCGCCGCAGCCGGTTGCTCGCAGATCCGGTGCCACACCGTGGGCACGCCGAAGTACATCGAGCCGGCCGCTGCGGCATAGGCCTCGGGGGTCGGACGGCCCGTGTGCACGAGGCCGGAGCCCACGCGCAGCGGGCCGAGCACGCCGAGCACCAGCCCGTGCACGTGGAACAGCGGCAGGCCGTGCACCAGGACGTCGGCCGGGGTCCAGGCCCAGGCGTCGGCGAGGGCGTCGAGCCCAGCGGCGAGCGCCCGCCGCGATACGACGGCCCCCTTCGGCAGACCGGTGGTCCCGGAGGTGTAGACGATCAAGGCCGCAGCGTCGGTCGGCGGCTCGGGAAACCCCGGGGCCGGACCACGGCGACGCACCGGGACGTCGCGGCCGATCTGCAGGGCCGCCCCCGAGTCGGTGCGCAGGTGCTCACGCTCGACGGGTCCGGCGTCGGGCGGGATCGGCACGATCGGCACGCCGGCGACGAGCGCCGCGGCCACGGCGATCACCGTGTCGAGCGCCGGCAAGGCCTCGACGGTCACGACACCGGCACCCGGCAGCTCGGCGGCCGTCGCCGCCGCCGCCTCGGCGAGTTCCGACCAGCGCATCGTCTCGCCGGCAACGGTGATCGTGCCCTCACCGGCGGCACCGGCCAGGGCAGGGAGCAACGGAGACGTCACGAACTGCTCCTAGGCCAGCGCCGGCCCTCCGGGCAAGTGCAGGTGCCTCCGGTCAGGGGTCGTTCGGATCCCGCCTACCCTTGGACACCTGGGAAGGACGTCCAAGGGGAGGGACCGTGCTCTCGCACTACCGGGTGTTGGATCTCACCGAGGGGCGCGTGCAGCTCGGCGGGGCGATCCTCGCCGCGCTCGGCGCCGAGGTGATCGCCGTCGAACCACCGGGCGGCACCTCGACCCGCCACGACGGCCCGTTCGCCGGCGACAGGCCCGATCCGGACCGCAGCCTCACCCACTGGGCGTTCAACCGGGGCAAGCGGTCGGTCGTCGCCGACCTCGCCGGCTCCGCCGAGGACCGGCAGTGGTTCCTCGAGCTGGCCGCCGGCGCCGACGTAGTCCTCGAGTCCTGGGCCCCGGGCACCCTCGAGGCCCTCGGTCTCGGGTACGAGGCGCTGCGTGCAGTCAACCCCTCGATCGTGCTCACGAGCGTCACGGCCTTCGGGCAGGACGGGCCCAAAGCCGGCTGGGCGGCGACCGACCTCACGGTCTGGGCGGCCGCCGGACCGCTTGCGCTCACCGGCGACGACGACCGGGCGCCGGTACAGGTCGGCGTGCCGCAAGCCTTCGTCCACGCCGGTGCCGAGGCCGCAGCAGCCACCATGTGCGCGCTCTACGAGCGGGGGGCGTCCGGGCACGGCCAGCACGTCGACATCTCCGCCCAGCAGGCTGCGGCCCAGGCCACCCAGTGCATGATCCTGGCCACCCACAACGGCGCGACCGCCGTGAAACGCTCGGCGGGGTCGGTGAAGCTCGGACCGTTGCGTCTGCAACTGCTCTGGCCCTGCGCCGACGGTCACGTGTCGATCACGTTCCTGTTCGGCACTGCGATCGGTCCGGCCACGGCCCGGTTGATGCGCTGGGTCTGGGAGGAGGGTCACTGCGACGAGGCGACCCGGGACAAGGACTGGGTGGGCTACGGCGAGCTGCTGTTCACCGGCGCCGAGCCGGTCTCGGAGTTCGAGCGCGTGAAAGAGGTCGTCGGGGCCTTCTGCGCCACCAAGACCAAGGCCGAGCTTCTCAACGGTGCGCTCGAGCGCCGGCTGCTGATCGCACCCGTCGCCTCGATGGCCGACGTCGCGAGCTCACCGCAGCTCGCCGAGCGCGACTACTGGCTCGACCGGGAGGGGATCCGCTGGCCCGGTCGCTTCGTACGCTGCACGGGAACGCCGCTCGAGCATCCCGGGCTGCCACCCGCCCTCGGTGCCGATACCGCCGCCGTGCGGGCCGAGCCCCGCCGGCACCCCGAGGCGCCGACACCGGTGCAACCGGCGCCCACCGCCCGGCCGTTCGAGGGCCTCAAGGTGCTCGACTTCATGTGGGTCATGGCCGGTCCCGCCACGACCCGGGTGCTCGCCGACCTCGGTGCAACCGTCGTGCGCGTCGAGTCCAGCCACCGTGTGGAGACGGCCCGCACATTGCAGCCGTTCAAGAACGACGTCACCGGCCTCGAGACCTCCTCGCTGTTCGCGTCGATGAACGCCGGCAAGTTCGGTATCACCGTCGATCCGTCGATGCCGGAGGGAAAGGCGATCATCGAGGACCTCGTGCGGTGGGCCGACGTGGTCACCGAGAGCTTCTCGCCTCGGGCGATGAGGGGCTGGGGGCTCGACTACGAACACCTGCGGGCGCTCAATCCGGATCTCGTGATGCTCTCGAGTTGCCTGTTCGGCCAGAGCGGACCGCTCGCGGAGTTCGCCGGGTACGGGACGATGGCAGCGGCGCTATCGGGCTTCTTCGGCATCACCGGTTGGCCCGACCGTGCACCCTGCGGACCGTTCGGCGCGTACTCGGATTACATCTCGCCTCGATTCTCGACCGCAGCGCTCGTCGCCGCCCTCGACCATCGGCGCCGCACCGGGCAAGGTCAGTACCTCGACTTCGCCCAGGCCGAGGCCGCCATTCACGCACTGGCGCCGGCGCTGCTCCAGTGGACGGTGCTCGGAACGCTGCCACCCCGCCGGGGTAACGACGATCCGCAATTCCACCCGCACGGGGTGTATCCGGCTGCGGGCGAGGACCGCTGGGTGGCGATCGCCTGCACCGACGACGCCCAGCGGGCCTCCCTCGCCGCGCTCACCGGTGGGCTCGGCGACACCACGATCGCCGCCTGGACCGCCGGCCTCGAGCCAGACGACGCCACCGCCGCCCTCCAGGCCCAGGGCATCCCGGCCCACACGGTGCAAAACAGCCCCGAGTCGGTGACGGACCCGCAGTTCGCCCACCGCAGGCACTTCCGCACGCTGCCGCACCCGGCGCTCGGCGAGATCACCGTCGAGGCCCCCCGGGCCCGACTGTCGCGCACCCCGGGCGAGGTGGCCTGGCCGGGCCCCACCATGGGGCAGCACACGATGGAGGTCCTCACCGGCATCCTCGGCTACGACGACGAGCGCATCACCGAGGTTCTCATCAGCGGCGCCACCGAGTAGCGCCTCAACCGAGCCGCCGACGGGTCGATCAGGCCGGGGTCCGACCGGAGGTGGCGCGACATGCGACTCATCAGCGCAACAGAGGAACGGAACCTGCTCGATCGTTTGGCGCGCGCCGAGTCCCTCGCCGCTGCGCTCGCCGCAGTGCCGTCGAACATCGTCGTCGTCGACACCCAGGACACCGTCGTCTACGTGAACCAGAGCGCCGAGACCGCGCTGGCTTCGAGCGGTCCCCACCTTGCCCGGCTGTTCGGCGTCGGCGCCGGGAGCCTCGTAGGGCAGACCGTGCACGGCCTCGTCCCGCCGGCACCGTCGACGGGCGCCGTCGAAGTTCCGATCGGCTCGATCGTGCTGCGCGGCCGGACTTCGGTCGTCGGAGGGACCGACGGGTTCCGGGGCCGGCTGTTCCTGTTCCGGGCCGTGTCGGAGGAGGACGTCGAGATGGAGGGCACCCGGGTCTCGCTGGCCCAACACGCCGCCGACCTCGCCCGGGCCGCGACCACCGTCTCCGACGCCGTTCGCCAGGCCCGGGACGCTGCCGACGAACTCGTCGGCGACGCTGCGGAGATCGGCCGGATCCAACAGGATCTCGCCGCCCGAATGGCGGAGGGCTCGGACAAGCTCGAGCGCATCCTGGCCACCGTCCCGCGTGCGGTCGAGGTGGCGGGCGGGTTCGACACGAACGTGGCCCGCGTCGGGATGATGGCCGAGGCGATCGGGCGGATCGCTACCCAGACGAACCTGTTGGCGCTCAACGCTTCCATCGAAGCAGCCCGCGCCGGCGCCAGCGGCTCGGGTTTCGGGGTCGTCGCCGGTGAGGTCCGTGCGCTCGCCGCCGAGGCGGCGTCGGTCGCGGAGCACATCGGCGCCGAGGTGCGGCGCCTCACCCAGCAGGCGGCCCGGCTCGGTGGGTTCGTCGAGGAGTTCCGCGAGGCGGTGCAGGGGTACCGCAGCGCGCACGACGACATGGTCGATCAGGTGCGCGACGACGCCCGCCGCATGGCCGAACTCCCGGATCGCATCGCCGCCACGTCCGACGTGCTGCAGGGCGCAGTCGATCCCGTCGAACGAGCCGTCACGCTGTCCGGCGAGGTCGAGGTACACGCCGCCGTGCTCGCCGCCGTCCTGAACGCCGGGGGCGGCAACGGCACCAGGACCGGCTGAGCGCGCTCAGATCGAAGCGCCCACCCGCTCGCCGTCGATGACGGCAGCGTGCGCCCGGCGCGGCGCCACACAGTCGCCCACCCGCCGCACGTCGACCCCCGCGGACTTGAGGTCCTGGTAGAGCCACTCGACAGGTGAAGCCGGGACGGCGAGCACGATCCAGTCCGGTGTGCGCGGGTGCATCACGCCGGTCGGGTGATGGAGCAGTTGCAGGGTCCGGCCCTCGAGGCCCATCGGCACGAGGTCGGTCGATTGCACGATCCCCTTGGCCGAGGCCCGCATCCACCACGTCTCGAGATCGAGCGTCACGCCGAGGTCCTGGCCGACGACCATGCCGTTGGTGACGATCTCGACCCGGCACCCACGATCGGCGAGCAGTTCGGCCACCGAGGTGGCGTGGTGGAAACCGAGCTCGTCGACGACGAGCACGTCGCCGGTGGGCTCGACCGCACCCGAGGCCACGTCACGCACGTCGCAGACATTGGCTGCCTCGGCCGGTGCCCACCACGGCCGGGTGGGTTCGGCCCCGGTCGCCACGACAACCACATCCGGGCGCCGCTCGGCGACCAGTCCGGGCCACACCGCCTCACCGCAGCGGATCTCCACCCCGAGACGGCGACACTCGGCGAGCTGGTTGCGCACGAGGTCGCCGAACTCGGCCCGGGACGGCACGGCCGCAGCCAGCCGCACCTGGCCGCCCGGTTCGGTATCGCGCTCGTGGACGGTCACCCGGTGACCGTTCCGGGCGGCTGCGATCGCAGCCTGCAGACCCGCCGGCCCGGCGCCCACGACCATGACCCGCTTGGGCGCAGCCGTCAGCCGCACCGAACCGACACCGGCGGCTTCGCGTCCGGTGCGGGGGTTCTCGATGCACCCGAGCCAGCGGTTCAGGCCCATCCGGCCGACGCACTCCTGGTTGCAGGACAAGCACAAGCGGATCTCGTCGGTCGCGCCGGCTCGGGCCTTGGCCGCGAACTCGGGATCGGCGATCTGGCCCCGCACGACGCCGATGAGATCACAGTGACCCTCGGCGAGCGCCCGCTCGGCCTGCAGCGGGTCCTTGAACCGCCCGACCCCGACGACGGGCAGCTCGACGGCCTTGCGGATCGCCGACGGGATGAACAGCGCATAGCCCGGCGGGATGTGCATCGAGGCCTCGATCATGTAGAGGCTCGCCGTCGCCACCCCGATCGAGGTGTTGATGTAGTCGACCTGGCCGGTCGCCTCGACGATGCGGGCCACCTCCACGGCCTCGTCGATGGTGGTGCCGCCCTCGATCAACTCGTCACCACAGATTCGCACCCCGAGCGCCAGACCCGGCCCGATCGCTCGGCGCACCGCACCGACGATCTCGACCAGCAGCCGGGCCCGGTTGACCAACGAGCCGCCGTAGGCGTCGGTGCGTCGGTTGGTGGCCGGTGACAGGAAGCCCCGCACGATCGAGGAGTGGGAGCACTGCAGCTCGATGCCGTCGAACCCACCCTCGGCGCAGTGCTCGGCCACCGTTGCGTAGCCCGCCACGATCTCGTCGATCTCGGCCGCGTCGACCGCCTTGGGCACCTCACGGAACAGCGGGTCGGCCACGGCCGATGGCGCCCAGACCGGGCGGCGGGTGTACATCGACGACGCCTGCCCACCGTTGTGATTGATCTGAGCGAAGATCGGCACCCGGTGCCGATGGACGGCTTCGCTGATGCGCCGGTACCCGGGGATCACGTCGCGGTGGAAACCGTGGATCAGCTTCTCGTACGGCCAGTCCGTCGGATGGGTCGAGTGCTCCTCGGTGATGACGAGGCCGGCGCCTCCGGCCGCACGGGCTGCGTAGTAGGCAGCGTGCTGCTCGGAGGGCCGGCCGTCGACGGCGTAGTTGGTGAGATGGGCGGAGAACACGACGCGGTTGCGGACCGTCACCGGCCCGATCCGCATCGGGGTCCACAAGAAGCGCTCGGCCATCGCCGGCCAGGCTACGAGCCGGGGGTCCCTCCGGTCAGAGCCAGGCGGGCGTCACGCAGGATCGCCCACACCGCCCGCAGATCCTCGTGGTCCTCGGCAAAGGCCAGCGCCGCCCGTGCGTCGGCGATCAGCGCCTTGGCGGCATCGACCTTGGCGGGGTCGGCACCCGTGGCGGCCAAGGCGTCGATCGCCACGAGCATCTTGTCGGCTGCGGTCGCGAGTTTGGCCTTCAGTTCGGCCACCTTTGCGGCTCGCTGTTGCTCGAGCACCGCGCGGACCGGGTCCTTCCCGCCGTCGAGCACCGACTTGGGATCGGCGCCCGACGCCACCTTGTCGAGCGCGGCCTGCAGTGCCGCGGTGATCTGGGCCTTCACCTCGGCGGGCAGGTCGGACGCCGCGATCTTCTCGATCTGGACCGTCAACACCTCGGCGGCCCGGGCGGCGGCGTCGGGGCGTTCGGGCTTGGCCGCACGCGCCTGCTCGATCGCGGCGGCAATCGCCTTGCCCAGCGCTTCGAGCTCCGCCTCGCTGGGCCGCGTCCCGGCGGCGAGCGCACCGAGCACGGCATCGATCTTGTCGAGCAGCGGCTTCTTGACCGCGTCATCGATGGGTGCGCCCGCCACCTTGGCCCGGGCTTCCTCGAGCCGGTGGCGCAGTTCGTCGGACCGCTTCGCGCCGTCGTCCGCCTTGAGGCCGAGCGCGCGATGTACCTCCTCGAGCACCGACCGCACGGCCCCTTCAGAGGGCTTCTGGCCCGCGGCAATCGCCGCCACGAGGGCGTCGATCCTGCCCAGGAGCGCCACCTTGGCGGCTGCGCCGAGTGAGGAAGAACTCACCTTCGTCTTTGCCGTGGCGAGGGCCGTCGCCGGGTCGACCGGCTTGGGCACACCCGGCTTGTCCTCGCCCCCCTTCCCGGTCTCGAACGCCTCGGCGACGGCCTTCAGCACGACGCCGACCGACGGCTCGCCCGGGTCCTTCCCGGTCTCGATCCGGCCGCGGAGCTCGGCGATGCGGGCCAGCAGGGCCGACTTCTGCGCCTCGGGGAGCGACGAGCCCGCAACGCGCTTGGCCGCGCCCTCCAGGGCGGCGAGCGCCCGGCCCTTCGCGTCGCCGGCCGGCGCCGACGTGGGGCCACCCGCAGGGGGCGGCACGGGGGGCACCGAGGGACCGGGGGGCGGCGGCACGGAGGGACCGCCGCTACCGGGCGGCACGGACGGCACCGACGGTCCGCCGCCGCCCGGCGGCATCGAGCCGGTGGGCGGCGGGGGCACGGAGACCAAACCGTCCTCGACGGCCGCCTTGATCTCCGCCTCGAGCGCCTGGAGCGACCCGTCGCTCGGCGGATTGCCGGTCGAGGCCGCACTGCGCGCCGCAGCGACCTTCGCCGCAAGGGCCTGACGCTTGGCGGCATTCACCACCTTCGGGAGTCGCCCCGCCATGGCATCGAGGCGTCTGAGCACCTCGGCCGCTCGGCCCGGCTTGGTCGTCGGCACCCCGGGGGACGGCTGGGTCGTACCGGTCTCGCTGGCATGAGCGGGACCGACCACGCCGGCTGCTCCGAGCCCGACGGCGGCCGCCAGCAAAGCGGCGGCGAGTGTTCGTTGCACGGGTATCGCCTTTCGTCAGCCGCCGGCCGCGGCCAGCGCGTCGTCGAGGGCGGCGAGCGTCTGCTCCGCCGCTCGGAGGTCGGCATCGATGGCGTCGAGCGTGGCGTCGCCGGTAGGTGCTGCGGTCGTCATCGGGGTCTTGGCCGCCGGTCGCGCCGGCGAACCGGGCGTGACCGGGACGGTGGTCGCCCCAGGCGCACCTGCGATCGGTGCAGGGCCGGCGGTCACGCTCGGCGGGGTGAGGGTGGCGTCGGAGTCGCCACCGCACCCGACGAGGGCGAGGCACGCAAGGACCGCGACGCTGGCACCGGCGAGCGAACGCCGACGGGGGTTCCGGGTCATGGGACGCAGATCGACCGTCCCGGTCCTGGGGCACACCATGTGGACACGACCCTGACGATCGGCTGACGAAATCGGCACGATCCCTGCGACCGGCACGACCCGCCATGCGCTCGGCCGTGGCTACGGTCGAGCACCATGGACGACCGCGCTGCGATCCTCGATCTCCTCGGCCGCTACTGCCACACCCTCGACGGGGGCGACGTCGAGGGGGCGGTTGCGCTGTTCGCGCCCGACGCCGTGTTGTGGCCGCTGTTCATGCAGGACGAACCCGAACAGGGTCGCGACGCCATCCACGGCTGGTACTCGCGCTACTGGGCCGGCGTCACGAGCGCCGTGCGGTTCCTGCAGCACCACATCCAGTCACCGATGGTCGACCTCGACGGCCCGGAGCACGCCCGCTCGCGCTGCTACCTCACGGCGACGATGGTGCTCGCCGGCAGCGACGACGCCCGGTGTTCGCACGGGCGGTACGAGGACACGCTCGTGAAGCTCGACGGGGTCTGGCGCTTCGCCGAGCGCCGCATCGTCGTGCACTACGACGTCGGCGTCGGTACCGCCCGGCTCGGCCGGCGTCCGAACGGCTGACCCGCCCGGACGCCGGTTCGATCAGGCCCGGGCGTCGGCGAGCTTGCGGACCGCGACCGGGATGGCCGACAGCAGCGGCATCCCGGTGAGCGGGTCGTAGGCGCTGTCGACCGAGGACAACCGACCGGTCGTGTCACCGTGGGCATACGGGTCCGGGGTGGTGCCCTCGACCGGCACCCCACCCCAGGCGTGGGCCATCGACACCACCCCGCGCCGCAGCCCCGCCTCGGCCTTCACCGGGGCCCGTACCGCACCCGACGGTGACGCCACCTCGACGAGGTCGCCATCGACGAGCCCGAGTTCGACGAGATCGTCCGGGTGCATGTGGGCGTAGGAGGTGCCCTCCTTCGAGCGAAGCTCCTCCACCTCGCGGCCCGAGGAGTTGAACACCGCCTTGAGGCGTCGGGACGACATCCGGAACCGGTGCACGGACGGGTCGAAGCCGTCGAGCGCCGCTGGCCCGGCCACGGCGAGGCGCACCTCGTCGAGCTCGGCCGGGATCCCGTCGGGCGCCACGTCGAGCCGCGCCGAGCAGTCGGCGTCGGCGTCGACCACGGTGACCGGACCGAGTTCGGGATATTCGTGGCCGCCCGGGTTGGCTCGCATCGCAGCGAGCGGGATCCGGCTCTTCGGGTAGGACAGCTCGAGCACGTCGTCGCTCGTGGCGCCCGGCTCGAGCGGACCGCCGGCGAGGTTGATCCGCACCCCGAGGCGCTCGGCGATCCCGGCGTAGACCTTCCATTCTGCGAGCACGTCGCCTTCGGCCTGCAGCACCGGCGGGGTGTACATGAGGTACGGCTTTTCGAACCAGCGGTCGATCGTGATCGGCACGTCCGGCCGCTCGAGGCACAGCTCCGAGGCGATGACGTACTCGGCGAGCTCCGCCGTGGCCGACACCTGGACGTCGAGCGCGACGTGCAGGTCGAGCGAGCGCAGCGCCCGGACCGTGCGCTCCTGGTCGGGGAACGCCACCACCGGGTTGCCCCCGCACGAGAACAGCGCCCGCACCTGGCCCTCGCCCGGCGTGAGGATCTCGTCGGGGAGCTGCGAGGTGAGCAGCTCGCCGCGGTAGCCGCGCAGGCCGCGCACCCGGTGCTCGACCCCCTTGTCGAGCACGTGCGGCATCGGCGGGATCGGCTGGGCCTTGGGCACGGCCGGCCCGTTGAGGATGCCACCGAAATGCCCGAGCACCTCGCCGGCCCGGTTGTACCGGCCGCAGACGGTGTTGAGGCTGAGCACGAGGTGCTCGGTCAGCGTGTGGTGCGAGGCCATGTTCGGGCCGGTGCCACTGTTGGCACAGCCCCGCGGCCCGTCGGCGAACATGCGGGCGGCGGTGATGATCAGATCGCGGTCCACCCCGCTGCGACGCTCGACGAGGTCGAGGTCGTACGCGCGAACCGCTGCGTGCAGCGCGTCGAGGCCGTCGACCCACCGGTCGCAGAACGCCCGGTCGTGGCGACCCTCGTCGAGGATTACCCGCAGCATCCCGGCGAGCAACACCGGGTCCTCCCCGGGAAGGACCGGCAGGTGCAGGTCGGCGTACTGGGCCGTCTCGGTCTTGCGGGGGTCGATCACGATCAGCTTGAGGCCCCGCTTGCGCTGCTCACGCAGGCGCACCAGCGGGTTGATGAACGAAATCGAGCCCGGGTAGGAGTAGGTCGACACCAGCGGGTTGAGACCGATCAGCATCACGACGTCGGCGGTCTCGACGGGCTGCAGGCCGGCGGCCCACATGCCGTGGCGCAGCGGGGCGACCGACTTGGCCGGTTGGTCGATCGTGACCGAGGTGTACACCGACGGCGATCCGATCGCCGCGTGGAACCCTCGAACGACCGGCTGCGTGGCCCCGTTCTGGAACGTGGCCGTGCCGCAATAGGTGGCCACGGCGCGCGGACCGTGGGTGTCGATGATCGTGCGCAACCGCTCGGCGATCTCGTCGAGGGCCACCTCGGTGGGGATCTCGTGCAACCGGCCGTCGGCGTCGCGCTTCATCGAGGTGCGCAGGCGGGTGGGGTGATGGTGCTGCAGGTGCAGGTGGCGGCCCTTCACGCAGGTGTACCCGGCGTAGTACGGATCGTCCCGGTCGCCGCGGATCGCGACGATGCGGTTGGCGTCGGTGTCGACGTCCACCTCGATCGCGCACCCCGCATGGCAGAACCGGCAGTAGGACTTCCGAGTGTCGATGCTCACGTTGACCCCCCGATCAGCGACCCGGCGAGGCTACCGCAGGGTCCTCGCAGCGACGGCGCCGTAGGCTCGTGCGGTGGCCGACCCCACCCGACGACGGGCTCGCACCCTGCTCGCCGTCGTCGCCGGACGGATGGCATCGGCCGTGTCCCGGTTGACCGGGCGCGGGCACGGCGCCGTCATCGGCGGCCAGGTCGCCCTTCGCATCGAGCCGCAGGCCCTGCGTCGTCTCGCGGGTCGGCGGGCCATCACCGTCGTCACCGGTACCAACGGCAAGACGACCACCACCCGGCTGATCGGCGCCGCGTTGGGTTCGGCGCGCCGGGTTGCGGTCAACCGAGGGGGAAACATGCCCAGCGGGATGATCGAGGCACTCGGCCGGCGGGCCGAGGAAGTCGTGTTGGAGTGCGACGAGCTCTACGTGCCCGAGGTGGTCCACGCCGTGCGACCCGAGGTGCTCGTGCTGCTCAACATCTCGCGCGACCAGCTCGACCGGATCACCGAGATCCGCCGCATCGCGGAACTCTGGCGCGCCCTGCTCGCCGGGGTCACCCATCCGCTCGGGGTCGTCGCCAACGCCGACGACCCGCTCGTCGTGTGGGCCGTCGGCGACCACCGGCCCGTGGTGTGGGTGGCAGCCGGCTACCGATGGGTCGAGGACGCCGCCCTGTGCCCGGCCTGCGGCAGGGTGCGACCGTTGCGTGCCGACGGCTCGTGGACCTGCGCCTGCGGGCTCGACCGGCCCGAGCCGGACTGGACCCTGGAGGGCGCCACGGCGGTCGGGCCCGAGGGGCGCGCACCGCTCGAGCTGGCCCTCCCCGGGGAATTCAACCGCACCAACGCGCTCGTCGCCCTCGCCGCTGCCGTGGCCCGGGGGCTCCCGCTCGAGCGCGCCGCTCGCGCGCTGGGCACGGTCGCCTCGGTCAACGGCCGCTACGCCACCGTCGAGGTGAAGGGGCACCCCGTGCAGTTGTTGCTGGCCAAGAACCCGGCGTCGTGGGCCGAGACGCTCACGCTCGTCGGCACGGGCGAGCGTGAGCTCGCCCTGTGCCTCAATGCGAGGACGGCCGACGGTCGCGACACGAGTTGGATCTGGGATGTCCCGTTCGAGCGGCTCGCCGGCCGGCGAGTGGTCGTCAGCGGCGACCGGCGTGCCGACCTCGCCCTGCGGCTCCAGGTCGCAGGGATCGACCCGCTCGTGGTCGGCGATGTCGCCGACGGCATCCGGCTGCTGCCCGCCGGCCACCCCGTCGTGCTGGCCGCCACGTACACCGCGTTCCACGACCTCCTCGACGCCTGGAAGGTGCGCTGGTGAAGCCCGACGCTCTCTCGATCGCCCTCGTCTACCCGACGGTGCTCGGCCTCTATGGCGACCGGGGCAACGCGCTCGTGCTCGCCCATCGGGCCCGGGCCCGGGGCCTGCGGGCCGAAGTGCTCGTGATCGACCCGGGCGATGCCGTGCCCCGGCACGCCGACGTCTACCTGCTCGGCGGCGGCGAGGACCTCGCCCAGGCCCGCGCCGTCGAGTTGCTGCGCGCCGACGGCGGGATCACCGCCGCAGTCGAGCGCAGCGCACCGATGCTCGCTGTGTGCGCGGGCTACCAGATCCTCGGGCGCAGCTTCCCGGCCGCCGGTGGGGCCGTCGACGGGCTCGACGTCGTCGACATCGTCACGGTGCCCGGATCGCCCCGCGCGGTTGGTGAGCTGGCCACCACCCCGTCGGGGCTGGGGATCCCGGTGCTGACCGGCTACGAGAACCACGGTGGGTGGACCATGCTCGGCGACGGGGTCGAACCGCTCGGCCATGTCGTCCACGGCGTCGGCAACCGGCCCGGCGCCGGCACCGACGGCTGCCGGGTGGGCCGGTTGATCGGCACCTACCTCCACGGACCGTGCCTGGCCCGCAACCCGGCACTCGCCGACGTGCTCCTGCGGTGGTCGACCGACATGGAGATCCTGGCGCCGATCGACGACACCTGGCCCGAGGCGATTCGCGCCGAGCGGCTGCACGCCGTCGGACTGCGCTGAACTCGATCCGGCGGGATCAGCCGCCGGCGAGGTCCTGGGAGCGCCGGCGCAGCCGGCGCATGCCGCCCAGCCAGCGGTCGGGGTCGGCGGCCTTGCGCTCCACGTAGGTCTGCACCTCGGGGTGGGGCAGGATCAGGAACCGACCGGTGCGGAGGGCCTCGGTGACCACCTCGGCCACGTACTCCGGCTCGACGATCCCGTCGGTGCCGCCGTCGCCGAGCTGGCGCGGCGCCATGGCCGTGTTGACGCCCTGCGGGCACAGCACCGACACGCCGATGCCCTGGTCGCCGTGGGCGATCGAGATCGTCTCGGCCAACTTGATGCATGCGGCCTTCGTGACGCTGTAGGGCGCAGAGCCGACCGCGGCCAGCAGCCCGGCGGCCGACGCCGTGTGCACGAGATAGCCCTCGCCCCGGGCCAACATCGACGGCAGCACGGCACGCGCCGCATAGACGTGCGCCATCACGTGCAGTTCCCACTGGGCCTGCCACGCGGCGTTCGACGCCTCCACCCCTCCGCCGGCCCCGCCGGCGCCGGCGTTGGAGAAGAAGATGTCGATCGGCCCCAGGTCGTGCTCGACCCGTTCGACGAGCGCCACCACGGCGGCCTCGTCGGTCACGTCGACCCCGAGCCCGAGCCCGCCGTACGTCGCGGCCGCAGCCTCGGCGGCCGCCGCGTCGCGATCCACGACGACGACCGCCCGCGCCCCGTCGGCGGCCCACTTGCGAGCCACCGCCGACCCGATGCCGCCACCGCCGCCGGTGATCACCGCGACCCGATCCCTGATCTCCATCGTCTGCTCCCCTCGCCGCCCCCAGCGGCTCAGCGAGCGTACCGGCGCGGCACCGGCGGGCGAGCGGGCGGGCCCAGTAGCGTCGCAGCGATGGTCCCCACCTCGTTGTTCGATCTCACCGGATCGGTCGCGCTGCTCACGGGCGCCTCCAAGGGCATGGGCCTCGCCATGGCCGAGGCACTGGCCGAACACGGCGCCAAGGTGATGCTGTCCAGCCGCAAGCTCGACCAGTGCGAGGCCGCCGCGGCGGCGATCAACGAGCGCTGCGGCGACGAGCGCGCCCACGCCTTCGCCTGCAACGCCGGCTACAAGGACCAGCTCCAGGCCCTCGTCGACGCCACCCACGAACGGCTCGGCCCGGTCGACGTCCTGATCGGCAACGCCGGCGTGAACCCGTTCCACGGCTCGCTGTCGGCCATCCCCGACGGCGCCTGGGACAAGATCATGGCGACCAACGTGAAGTCGAACCATTGGCTCGCCCAGATGGTGATCCCGGACATGGTGGCCAAGGGCGCCGGGTCGATCATGTTCACGTCGAGCACGGGCGCGCTCGCGCCCACGACGGTGCTCGGCGCCTACAGCATCTCGAAGCTCGCCGTGATCGGGCTGGTGCGCAACCTCGCCGCCGAACTCGGACCATCGGGCATCCGGGTCAACGCCATCTGCCCGGGGTTGTTCCGGACGGACTTCGCCGAGGCGCTGTGGAACAACCCCGAGGCCGAGCAGCGGGCCAACGAGCAGATCCCGTTGCGCCGCCTGGGCGAGCCCGACGACATCCGCGGCGTCGCCGTGTTCCTGGCCTCCGGCGCCAGCCGCTACATGACCGGCCAGGCGCTGGTGCTGTGCGGCGGCTCCAACATGTGGGCCTGAACCCCACGGCTGCAGGGCGCTCGCCCGGCGGGCGACCCGCGCCGTAATCTCGACCCGCCGGGTCGGGGCTCGGCGCAAGGAGGGGACCATGCCGGCGATCAGCGTCGATCCCGCCACCGGGCGGAAGATCTTCGACACACGGGCCGCGAAGGCCACCGAGCGCATCCAGGGCAAGGGGTACTCGATCATCACCGACGAGGCCCTCATCACCCTGCCCGAGGCGCCCGCCGGTGCCACGTTCAGCCCCGAGGAGCAGGCCAAGTACCAGGCCTTCAAGGAGCAGCGCCGCGGCGCGGCGGACTACATGGCGATGGAGGGCGAGTTCGCCCGCTACCTCGAGGACGTCTACTCCGCGCCCCCGATCGAGCGCAAAGCGCTCACCGACGACTGCGAGATCCTCGTCATCGGTGCCGGCTTCGCCGGATTGCTGCTCTGGTACAAGCTGCGCGAGGCCGGGTTCACCGACGTTCGCTTCTGCGAGAAGGGTGGCGATGTCGGCGGCACCTGGTACTGGAACCGGTACCCGGGCGTCGCCTGCGATGTGGAGTCCTACAGCTACTTCCCGCTGCTCGAGGAGATGGGCTACTTCCCCTCGATGAAGTTCGCGTCGGGCTTCGAGATCCTCGAGTACTGCCAGAAGATGGCCGAGAAGTTCTCGTTCTACGAGCGCTGCCTGTTCCACACCACCGTCGAGCAGACCGAGTGGGACGAGGCCACCGCCCGCTGGACCGTGCGCACCAACCGGGGCGACGCCATGCGGGCCCGGTTCGTGATCCTGGCCAACGGGATCCTCACCAGCCCCAAGCTCGCCCGGATCGACGGCATGGAGACGTTCCAGGGCGAGTCGTTCCACACGTCGCGCTGGAACTACCACATCGATCTCACCGGCAAGCGGGTGGGCATCATCGGTACGGGCGCCACCGCCGTGCAGGTGATCCCCGAGCTGGCCAAGGTGGTCGGCGAGCTCTACGTGTTCCAGCGCACCCCGTCCACGATCGACGTGCGCGACCAGCGGGCCACCACGCCCGAGGAGATCGAGGAGTGGTCGCACGAACCGGGCTGGGCCCGGGCCCGGCGCGCCCGCTTCGCCCGGATCTCCGCCGGGCGCACCGCGATCAAGGCCAACGACGACTACCTGGCCGGCAAGGTGACCGAGTTCAAGGAGCGCAAGCAGCACGAGCGGCCGCTGTCGGCCGACGAGATGATCGCGAAGCAGCTCGACACGAACTTCCGGATCATGGAGCAGGTCCGGGCCCGGGTCGACGCCATCGTGAAGGATCCGAAGACGGCCGCAGCCTTGAAGCCGTACTACCCCTACGGCTGCAAGCGCCCCACGTTCCACGACGAGTATCTGCCGACGTTCAACCTGCCCCACGTGCACCTCGTCGACACCGCCCCGATGGGTGTGCGGGAGATCAACGAGCGCGGGGTCGTCCACGACGGGGTCGAGTACCCGCTCGACGTGCTGATCTACGCCACCGGGTTCACCTGGATGGCCACCTCGACGTTCAACATGATCAAGGGCCGCAACGGCCGGACGCTCAGCCAGAAGTGGGCCGAAGAGGGCACCCGCACGTTCCTCGGGCTGCACAGCAGCGGGTTCCCGAACCTGCTGATCGTCACGGGGCCCCAGGGCGGGGGCGGCAGCTTCAACTTCACCGACGCCATCGATGCCCACGCCGACTACGTCATGTGGATGCTGTCGACGATGCGTGAGCGCGGCGACGGCATCGTCGACGTCCTCAAGGAGCCCGAGGAGGCCTACGCCGCCCACTGCCGGGAGGCCGACATCGCCTCGGCCCCGTTGCGGGACTGCCTGTCGTATTACAACGGCCACGGCGAGGCCGAACCTGGGAGCCTCGCCTATTACGGCGGCGGCGCCTGGCACAAGTGGCGGCAGCGTGCCCAGCAGTCCCTCGATCCCTACGTGTTCGAGCAGGCACCGTCGAGCTGACGCTCCCGAACTGCCGCCGCGCTGCGCCGGCTACCCCAACGTGGGCCCCGAGGGACTCGAACCCTCACCTGACGGATTAAAAGTCCGCAGCTCTGCCATTGAGCTAGAGGCCCGGGTGCCCTCGGCACGTGCGGTGCAGGCTAGCCCTGACTGACGAGGTGCAGTCCGTTCAGGACGGCGGCAGGGCCGCCCGCCGGGCGAAGAAGTCCTCGGCCGCCTCCTGGGCTCGGGTCCGCACGAACTCGGCGCCCACGCTATCCACTGCCCCGCCGGCGACGAGTCGACGGCCGTCCACGGGGATCGGCGTCGACGACCTCCACCGGGCCGACGGCCAGGGTCACCCCGTTCTCGAACAGGACCGAGCCCGGGTCGTGGATCACCTTGCCGCCCTCCATCGGCAGAACGAACCCGTTGCGCACCAACGTCTTCATCGAGCAGCCTCCAACCACTCGGCCGCCACTGCGCGATGGCGGCGCAGCGCATCGTCCAACCCGACCACCTCGGGGCGCCCGTTGCGGACCAGCACCCGCCCGGCCACCACCGTGTGACGAGCGCTCACTGGGCCGCAGCGCAGCAGTGCCTCCTCGGGGTCGCTCAGCGCGCCTGCGAACGAAATCCCGTCGAGCGGCCAGACCACCAGATCGGCCACCGCCCCGACCCGCAACTCCCCCAGCTCACCGGCCCGCCCGAGGCAGGCAGCGCCGCCCCGCGTCGCCATTTCCAGCACGTCCCGGGACCGCATCGCCGCAGCCCCACCGCGCAGGCGCCCGAGCAACAGCGCAGCGCGGGCCTCGAGCCACATCGAGGCGCAGTCCGTCGATGCCGATCCGTCGACGCCGAGACCGACCGGGCAGCCGGCGGCGCGCAGGTCGGTGACCGGTGCGAGTCCGGCGCCGATCAACTGGTTCGAGCTGGGGCAGTGCGCCACCCCCACCTGCGCCGTGCCGAGCCGGCGGATCTCGTCCGCGTTCGGCTGGATGCAATGCGCCACCCAGGTCCGCGACGTCGCCCATCCGAGTGCCTCGAGGTGTTCCACGGGGCGCCGCCCGAAGGTCTCGGTGCAGTACGCATCTTCTCCCACGTCCTCGGCGATATGGGTGTGGAGCCGGACGTCGAGCCGTTCGGCCAACTCGGCGGTCTCGGCCATCAGCTCCGGCGTCACCGAGAACGGCGAGCACGGGGCGAGCGCGATGCGAACCATCGCCCCCGGGGTGCGGTCGTGGTAGCGGTGCACCAGCCGCTCGCTGTCGGCGAGGATCTCGTCATCGCGTTGCACGACGGTGTCCGGCGGCAGCCCGCCGGCCGATTCGCCCAGGCTCATCGAGCCGCGAGTCGGGTGGAAGCGCATCCCGACGTCCTGCGCCGCCCGGATCTCGGCGGCGCGAAGGCGCGCGTGAGGTTCTGATAGAGGTGGTGGTGGGTGTTGACGAACCCGGGGGTCACCAGGCCGTCGGCGGCGTCGAGCACGGCGTCGGCGGGCGGGACCGGATCGACCGAACCGCCCAGCGCGCTCACGAACCCGTCGCGCACGGCGACCCACCCGCCCGGCAGAAGCTGCCGGTCGTCGTTCATCGTGACCACGAGTCGCGCCCCGACCACGACGAGGTCATGGCGTTCGACAGGCGACACGAGCCGGCACGGTACGAGCGTCGTGTGTCCCGCCCGTGTCGCGTCGATGACAGCTCGGGCACGCAGGCGCGGCGGCCCTAGACGCCGAGCAGCTCGCCCACCCCGCCGAAGAACGAGGCCCGCACGGCCTCACTCGCACCGATGGCGTCGAGTTGGCGCTCGCACAGCGCCACCGCCGAGGCGCTGCCCTCCACGTGGGGATAGTCGCTCGAAAAGCACAGGATCTCGGCGGGGACGTGCTCGATCACCCCGGAGATCGGGTGGGTGGCCGGCAGCGGCGTCACGCGGATCTGGCGCCGCACGTAATCGACCGGCGCCAAGGGCAGGGTGTAACTGGCGCCGGTGACCAGGTGGCTCGGGCGGAACTCGTCGTCGTGCTGCTCGGCCCGGGTCCGCCCGATCGAGAGGTCCATGGCGGTGAGCAGGTGCGGCAACCAATCGATGCCCACCTCCTCGACGACGAACGTGAGCCCCGGGTGGCGCTCGAGCACGCCGTCGTAGACGAGCGCCGCGACCAGGGCCTGCGGGCCGATCTGCGACGTCACGAGGAAGTTGAGGAGGTTGAAGGTGTGCAGGTCGTCGGCCCCGTTGTTGGCCCAGCCGGGGTTGATCCGCTCCCGGGCGAAGCCGACGTGCGCGAACGGGGACATGCCCAGGTCCTCGGCGGCATCCCAGATCGGCTCGAAGTCAGGGTGGGAGATCGACCGGGCAAGGGTTCGGCCACCTTCGGCCGTGCGGCGACCGCCGCCGACGGGGGCCTCAGGTATCACGAAGGCCCGGCTGCCCCGGGCGCGCATTCGCGTCATCTCGGCGATCGACCAATCGAGGTCACCGAGGTCGATCTGGGTGACCGGGATCAGGCGGTCGGTACGGCCGGCGCAGAGATCCGTAGACCACGTGTTCCAGCAGGCCCGGATGCGTTGGGCCAGATCGTTGCGACGGACCCGAGCGGCCTGGACGAAGGCTCCGACGAGGAACGTCGGGTTGAGGAACTGCACGTCGATCCCGCGTTCGTCGCACCAGGCCAACCGCGCCTCGGCCCCGTAGCGAGGGTCGTCGCCCGGCGTCGAGTGGTCGTCCGGCTGGCGGGCGTCGGTCATCTCCAGGTGCGTCACGAACCCCGGCGGCACCAGGTCGAAGCGGTCCTTGGGTCGTTGGGGTTCGGGCAACGAGGCGAAGGACGGATCCGACACCCCGAACACGCTGCTTGCGATGTCGAAGAACCGCGCCGGTGGGCCGAGCACCTCGGCCAGTCCGGGATCGGTGCGCTCGACCCAATCGAGCGGTTCGTGCACGTGGGCGTCGACGTCGACGATGCGCATGGCAGTACCCCCCTGCGGATTCCCCGGACCGTAGCGCCCGTCGCCGCACGTCCGGGACGGGTGTCCCGAACGATGCCTAGGATCGCCCTACGTCGTACCGGAGGGGGCCCCGTGGACGATCAAGAACTGCGCGACGCCATCGCCGTAGCCAACATCCCGACGTTGCTGATGGTGCTGGTGCAACTCACCGGCGAGCGGCGATGGCTCGAGGACCCGTACCGCCCAGTGCGCTCGATCGGCATGGGGGACAACGATTCCGGTGGTCTGCCGCCCGAGGTCCAGGCCGAGATCCACGAGGCCGCGCACGAGGCGATCGGCGCCTGGGCGGCGGGCCGGCCGATGGCGATCCCCGACCCGTCCCCGGAACTGGTCACCGAGATGCTCTCGGTCGCGATGGGCGAGCCGGTGGCCGCCGAGTACGGGCCCATGATGCGGGCGCAGCTGCGCCTGGCCCCACCCGACGTTGCGCCGATCGCCGTGCCCGACGGGTTCGGCGTCCTGATCATCGGCGCCGGGGTGTCCGGCATCTGCGCCGCCGTGAACCTCCAGGCCGCCGGGGTGCCGTTCACGATCATCGAGAGGCACCACAACGTCGGTGGCACCTGGCTGGAGAACAAGTACCCCGGTGCGGGCGTGGACACCCCGAACCACCTCTACTCGTTCTCGTTCTGCAGCTACGACTGGAGCAAGTACTTCGCTCTGCGCAACGAGCTGTGGGCCTACCTCGAGCACGTCGCCGACACATTCGACCTGCGGCGCCACGTCCGGTTCTCCTCCACTGCGCGCGAGGTGCGCTGGCACGACGACGACCAGGCCTGGGACGTCACCGTCGAGCGCGCCGACGGCACCACCGAGGTCCTGCGGGCCCCGGTCGTGTTCTCGGCCACGGGAATCTTCAACCCGCTCAAGTACCCCGACATCCCCGGGCTCGACTCCTTCGCCGGGCCGTCGTTCCACACCAACGCCTGGCGCGAGGACGTCGAGCTCGACGGCAAGCGAGTGGCGATCATCGGCAACGGCGCAAGCTGCATGCAGACCGCGCCCGAGATCCAACCTCGAGTCGCAGCGCTCACGATCTTCCAGCGCTCACCGCAGTGGGCCGCGCCGTTCGAGCAGTTCCGCAAGGAGGTGCCCCGCCCGTTGCGAACCCTGCTCGCCGAGGTGCCCGCCTACCGGGCGTGGTACCGGCTCCGGCTCGGCTGGACCTTCAACGACCGGGCCCACCCCACGCTGCAGAAGGACCCGCACTGGGCCCATCCCGAGCGCAGCCTCAACGCCCACAACGACGCCCACCGCGAGTTTTTCACCCGGTACCTGACGAGTGAGCTCGGCGAACGAACCGATCTCGTGCCCAAGGTGCTGCCCACCTACCCGCCGTACGGCAAGCGGATGCTGATGGACAACGGGTGGTTCCGCACGCTCACCCAACCCAATGTCGAGCTCGTCACCGAACGCATCACCGAGATCGTGTCCACCGGCGTGGTCACCGCCGACGGAATCACCCACGACGCCGACGTGCTGGTACTCGCGACCGGCTTCGACGTACTGCGGTTCCTCAGCACCTACGAGGCTTACGGCCGCAACGGCCGGCGTCTGCGCGACGTCTGGGACGACGACGACGCCCGGGCCTATCTCGGCCTGGCCGTCCCTGGGTTCCCGAACTTCTTCGTGCTCTACGGGCCCAACACCCAGCCGGGCCACGGCGGCAGCCTGATCTTCGTGATCGAGATGCAGGTCCACTACCTGCTGCAGCTCGTTCGCCGCCTCGCCGACGAGGGCCTCGGCGCCCTCGAGATCCGCACCGACGTGCACGACGATTACAACGCCGGCATCGACGCCGCCCACGAGCGCATGGTGTGGACCCATCCCGGCATGGAGACCTACTACCGCAATGCCCGCGGGCGGGTCGTCGTCAACTTCCCCTACCGCAACGTCGACCTGTTCGGCTTCACCCGCCGGGCCGACCCGACCGAGTGGGAGGCCGAACCGCGACGATCGGTCAGGGAGCCGGCGGCAGCAAGCTGACGAGTTCGTCGTCCGCGATCGTCTCGCGCGCAACGAGCGCGTCGGCGAGCCGGTCGAGCGCCTCGCGGTGTTCGGTCAGCACCGCCCGAGCCCGTTGCCGGGCCTCGTCGAGCAGCGCCCGCACCTCGGCATCGACCGTGCCGAGCACCGACTCCGAGGTGTCGCGCACGGCAAGCGGATCGCGTCCGTCGGCATCGCCGACCAGGCGAGGCCCGACCGCGTCGGACATCCCGAACTGCGTAACCATCGCGCGTGCGATCCGGGTGGCGCGCTCGATGTCGTTCTGGGCCCCGGTCGTCGGGTCGCCGGTCACGACCTCCTCGGCCACTCGACCGCCAAGGAGCATCGCGAGCTCGTCGTGCAGTTCGCTGCGCCGCTGGAAGACCTTGTCCTGCTCGGGCACGGCGAGCGTCCAACCGAGCGCCCGACCCCGGTGCATGATCGAGACCTTGTGCACCGGCGAACAGCCGGGCAGGACGTGGCCCACCACCGCATGGCCGGCCTCGTGGTAGGCGATCAGGCGTTTGTCGGCCTCGGTCATGACCCGGGTGCGCTTCTCGGGCCCGGCGATCACCTTCTCGGTCGCTGCCTCGAGGTCGGCCTGCGTGATGCGGGCAGCGCTGCGCCGTGCACATCCGATCGCCGCTTCGTTGAGCACGTTGGCCAGCTCCGCGCCGGTGAACCCCGGCGTACGCCGAGCGACGACCGCAAGGTCGACACCGTCGTCGAGTGGCTTGCCCTTCGAGTGCACCGCGAGGATCGCCTGCCGGCCCAGCAGGTCCGGACGGTCGATGGCGATCTGGCGATCGAACCGTCCGGGTCGAAGCAGCGCGGCGTCGAGGATGTCGGGCCGGTTCGTACCGGCGATCACGATCACCCCGTTACCCTGCTCGAAACCGTCCATCTCGACGAGCAGTTGGTTGAGGGTCTGTTCCCGCTCGTCGTTGGCCCCGGCGAGCCCCTGACCACGATGGCGGCCGACAGCGTCGATCTCGTCGACGAACACGATCGCCGGCGCTTCGGCCTTGGCCTGGTTGAACAGGTCGCGCACCCGGCTCGCGCCCACCCCCACGAACATCTCGACGAAGTCGGACCCGGAGATGGAGAAGAACGGCACCCCGGCCTCGCCGGCGACGGCTCGAGCGAGCAGGGTCTTGCCGGTGCCGGGCGGCCCGTAGAGCAACACGCCTCTGGGCACCCGTGCCCCGAGGGCCGCGAAGCGCGCCGGGTGGGCGAGGAAGTCCTTCAGCTCGGCGAGTTCCTCGACGGCGTCGTCGATGCCGTCCACATCCGCGAAGGTGACCTCCGGGCCTTCGGTCTTGAACCGCTTGTCCTTCGCCTTGACGAGCTGCATGGCACCCCGGCCGCCGGGGGTGCGGGACAGCACGAACATCAGCACCCCGACGATGATCACC
>JBEIFW010000026.1:0-26772 GCA_040382215.1 Acidimicrobiales bacterium | reverse complement strand
CGTGATCGACCCCGCGGCCGGGCTGCGCCGGGGTGGACCGATGTACCTCCTCGGCTACCAGGCCTACGTCGCTCCGGAGAACCTCGGGTTCACGATCGGGGTGTGCCAGCGGTTCTGCGACGAACTCGCCCGCTACGCCGGCGCAAAGGCCCGCGGCGGCGAGGGCCGGCTCGCGGACCGCGGAGCGTTCCAGTACGAGCTGGGCAAGGGCCAGCTCACCGTGCGCGCAGCCCGGGCCTTCGGTGCGGACACGTTCCGCGAGGCCGACTCCGTCCTGCGCGCCGGACGGGCACTCACGGCCGGCGAGCAGCAGGAGATCGCCGCCATGCTCGCCTGGTCCACCGAGAGCGCAGCCAACGCGGTCAGCCACCTGTTCCATTTCGCCGGGGCCGGGGCGCTGTTCTCCCACAACGTGCTGCAGCGCTGCTTCCGCGATGCGCATGGCTCGGTGCAGCACCAGGTGGCGTCGAACGCCGTCTACGACCGGGTCGGCCGCGCCCTGCTGAGCCGAGCCGAAGGGCACTGAGGCCTTCGGCCATTGGGCCCTGTCCCGACCGATGGCGCGCCGGGCAACGTGCGGTCATGGACCCCACAGCGACGGACCCCCGCCGGGTACTGGTCGCCTACCACTCGGCCGACGGCCAAACGGCGAAGATCGCCGAGCGGATCGCCGACCGGCTGCGCCAGAACCGGATCGCGGTCGAACTGCTCGAGGTCGCCCACGCGCCGGAACCCCACGGCTTCGATGCCGTCGTGGTCGGCGACTCGATCCACGCCGGGCATCACAGCCGGGCGCTCACCCGCTGGCTCGCACACCACGGCGAGGCCATCGGGCGCACACCGTTCGCCCTGTTCCAGGTGAGCCTGGCCTCGGCCACCGACGACGCGGTCCATGCCGCCGAGGCCCACCACTACCTGCAGCAGCTGCTGGGCGCGACCCGGGTGCACCCCGACATCGTCGGTCTGTTCGGGGGTGCACTCGCCTACACCCGCTACGGCTGGCTGAAGCGACGGCTCATGCGTTCGATCGCGCAGCGCAGCGGTGGCCCCACCGACACCGGCGCCGACCACGAGTTCACCGACTGGGGGGCGGTGGACCACTTCAGCGACGACGTCGCCCGCCTGATCGAGGTCTGGCACGCCGCCGATCGCAGCGGTTGATCCTGGCGACGGTCTTGACAGCGGGAGGGCCCCCCCGGGACAGTGCGGGCGCCACCCACGGGGGACCCGACAGGTACCGATGCAACCGCACGAATCGAACCAACCGGTCGATCACTCCACGATCGTCGCCGTCGCCGACCGTCTCGCCGCGGCGTATGCCGCCGGACCGATCGAGCCGATCCGTACCGCGTTCGAACCCGGTGACGTCGTGAGCGCCTACGCCGTGCAGCGGCACAACACCCAACGGTGGATCGACGAGGGCCGGCGCGTCGTCGGCCGCAAGATCGGACTCACCAGTCCTGCGGTGCAGCGGCAGTTCGGCGTCGATCAACCCGATTTCGGAGCCCTGTTCGCCGACATGTGTCTCGTCGACGGCGAGCCGGTGGCAGCCGGACGCGCCTTGCAGGCCCGGGTCGAGGGCGAGGTCGCGCTCGTCGTGGGCCAGCGTCTCGACCAGCCCGACCTTGCGCTGCCGGAACTGCTTCGGGCCGTGGAGTTCGCGCTGCCGGCGATCGAGGTGGTCGGTTCGCGCATCGCCGGCTGGAACATCTCGATCGTGGACACCATCGCCGACAACGCCTCCAGTGCGCTGTTCGTCCTCGGTACCCGGCCAGTACGACCCGAGGCGATCGAACTCGGTGACGTGACCATGCAGCTCTGTGTCGACGGGGCGGTCGTGTCACAGGGGACCGGACGGGCCTGCCTCGGGCACCCGTACCGGGCAGCGTTGTGGCTCGCACGCCGGCTCGCCGAGGAGGGTGACCCGCTCGAGGCAGGCGACGTCGTGATGACCGGTTCGCTCGGACCGATGGCGTCCTTCCCGGCGGGCACGACCGCGGTGGCCACCTTCGGCGGGCTTGGCGAGGTTCGCACGCACCACGAGGCCTGAGACACCCGGGCTTGGCCTGCTACAACGGCCGGCGTGGCTGAAGGGGAAGCGCCGCTCGCCGGCCTGCACGTACTCGAACTCGCCTGCGGCATCGCCGGCCCGTACGCCGGCCGGCTGCTGGCGATGCTCGGCGCAACCGTGGTCAAGGTCGAGCCGCCCGGTGGTGATCCGGCCCGGCGCACCCCGGTCGACGACGAGCCACTCACGGGCACGTCGCCGCTGTACGTACATCTCGCTGCCGGCAAGCACAACGTGTCGCCCGGTGCGGTCGCCCCAGGCTGGGCCGACGTCGTCCTCGACGACCGCGTGCGCACCCAGCTCGATCCCTCCGCCCCGGACGCCGCCCTGCGCGACGGCGCATCGCTGCTCGTGACGGTCTCGCCGTTCGGCTTCGACGGCGAGCCGGGCGGGATCGGCCACGACGTGTTGGCCCAGGCGCGCAGCGGGATCATCGGGGTCCAGGGAAACCCGGGCCGCGAGCCGATCCGCCTGCCCGGGTGGCAGGCCCAGTACCAGGCAGGGGCCACCGCTGCCGTCGGTGCGCTCGCCGCGCTGCGCCTGCCCGGGGTGCGCCGTCTCGAGGTGTCGTGGACGGCCGCGCTGATCACCGGCTGCGAGTTGCACTTCGCCGACGGGCTGGTGTCCGGGCGGCGCTGGGCGCCCACGGGGCCGTTCCCGGTGACCGCGTTCCCGGGCGGGGCACTGCCCTGCAAGGACGGCCACGTCGTGCCCGGCAGCTTCCGGGACCTCGACTGGGAGATGCAGTGCCTGCTGTACGGGATCCCCGAGTGGATGACCGACGACGCCGACCGCACGCGGCTCGGGCGGGCGACGCGCATCGACGAGGTGTGGGCGCGCATCAAGGGGTGGTACGCCGAGCGCACGAAAGCGGAGATCTTCGAGCTCGCCCTCGACACCCCGTGGACGGTCGGCAAGGTGATGACCGGGACCGAGGCGCTCGCCGATCCGCATCTCGGCGCCCGAGGGTTCCTCGGCCTGATCGACACCGACGACGGACCGGTCACCGGGCCCGTCCGGCCGTTCCGCACCGTCGGGGTGCCGGTGGCCGATCAGCGGGTGCGCGCCACCGGCGCCGACGACGGATCCCCGGAACTCGCCTCGGTGTTGGCCGCCGGGCGTATGCCGGTGACGCGCCGGCCGCTCGAGGGGCTGCGGTTGCTGGAGGTGGCGACCGCGTGGGCCGGGCCGTTCGTGGGCAACCTGCTCGGCTCGCTCGGGGTCGACGTCGTGAAGTTCGAGGCCATGCGACCGTTCGAGGGTTACCGCGTGCTTCGGCTCCACGCCGACAGCGACCCGGACCGGCTGGCGGCGTTGAAGGTCGACAACCGGTGGTTCGAGGCGAGCGCCGTCCACAACACCGTCAACCGCAACAAGCGTGGGGTCGTTGCGAATCTCTCGGCCCCCGAGGGGCGGGCGCTGTTCCTGGAGTTGGCCCGGTCCGCCGATGCCGTGCTGTGCAACTTCACGGCGAAGGTGTTGCCGGACCTCGGCATCGGCTTCGAGGACCTGGTGGCGGTCAACCCCGGGATCGTGGTCGTGCGGATGCCCGCCTTCGGCTGCGAGGGTCCCTACAGCCACGCGGCGGGATACGGCACCGTCGTGGAGGGCATGGGCGGCTTCGGGGCCCGGTTCGGCTACGACGACGAGGGCGCGCGCATCTCGGATCTCTACTGGCCCGATCCTGTGGCCGGGGTCCACGCCGCACTGGCGATCCTGTCGGGCATCGAGCGCCGTGATCGCACCGGCGCCGGCAGCGAACTCGACGTGTCGCACATGGAGGCGATGTGGATGGAGCTCGGCGAGGGCCTCGTCGTCGCGTCCGGACGCGGCCGCGACATCGGGCGGAGGGGCAATCGCGAGCCGGCCGCAGTGGTCTCCGGGTTCGTCGCCGCTGCGGACGGCCGCTGGGTCGCGGTCGTCGGTGCCGAGCACGACGCGACAGCGGTCGCCGAGGCGATGCGGGCCACCGAAGGCCGGCCCTGGGGCGAGATCGTCGATGCCGTACGGGGAGCGGGGGGCGCCGCCGAGGTGGTGAACGAGGTGCTCGACGCGACGGTCGATCCCCGACTCGCCGATCGATTCGAGATCGTCGACCATCCCGTGACGGGACCGATGCGCCACATCCGGGCGCCGTTCGTCGTCGACGGCCGACCGACCACGACGCGCCGGCGCGCCCCGCTGTTCGACGAGCACACCGACGAGGTGTTGGCCGAGCGGGCCGGGTACGACGCCGACCGGCTGGCCGCCTTGCGAGCGGCCAAGGTGATCGGCGGCGTGCTCGCCGCGCCCGCCGCCTACGGCCTGTGAGCGGACCGACACCATTGACGCCTCCCGGATCGACTCTTCCTGGCGGACGAGTTCGTCGAGGCGTCGGCGGGTGTGCTCGATGATCGGGTCGGGACGGGGATGCCGGGCGCCGAGGTAGCGGGCCCGGGCCGGACCGATCGAGCAGCCCGGTCAGGCGTGCCAGGAGTGCTGGGGTGCGAACGGCTTCGTCGGGCCGTCGTCGGTCCAGCCGTAGGCCAGTTCCGTGCCCAGTAACCGGGCCAGCCGGGGGTCGGCCCCGTCGAGGTAGCCCTCGGGGAGGTGATCGCGGTAGTTCTCCTGCGGGAGCAGGTAGGGACGGCAGAAGTAGGTCGACAGGTTGACGCGCAGCCCGGGGATCTGGCGGGGGTACGAGCCGTGCCATGTGGCCCCGTGCCAGACGATCGCCGACCCGGCCGGCACCTCGACCGCGATGGCCTCGGGGTTGTCGAGGCGGAGTTCGGCCCGGGTGGGCTGGCGGTATCGGCAATGGCTGCCGGGCACCACGGCGAGCGCGCCCGCAGCCATCGTGTAGTCGGTGAGCGCGTAGTTGCAGTTGGCCACCAGGGACATGGCCGGGAAGGGCTGGGGCACGCCGTTGGCCTGGTCGCTGTGCAACACGAGGCCGTATCCGCCGGGCCCCTTGAGATGACAGCCCAGGCTGGACAGCACGCAGTGCCGCCCGAGCAGGTACGTGACGAGGGCGAGCGGTCGGGGATTGAGCACCACGTGGCGAAAGACCGGGTCGGCGAACAGCAGATAGGGCTGGAACTGCTGGCCCGAGTAGTCGGTCTCGTGCTCGAGATCGAGCGGCCGCCCCGAGCGTTCCCGCACGACGCGCACGATGATGTCGCGCAGGGACACGGTGAGCTCGGGCGACAGGGCGTTCTCGATGACGGTGTAGCCGAAGGCCTCGAGCTCGGCGAGGTGCTCGATCAGGCCCAATGCGCGGATCTCCTCGTAGACCTCGTGCAGCTCGGGGTCGCCGCCTTTGCCCTGGACGATCATCGGGTGCTCCTCGTGTCCTCTCGGTCACCGACAGGTTCGTCACCCCCGGCCTCGGGCCGCAAGCACGACCGCCGCAGTGGGCGACTCACCGCGACGGGAACGGCCCTGCTCGACCCGTTGGGGGCCGCCGAGCGCGAGCTGATCCGTGGGCGGCTGCGGCGCCGGCGCTACCGGCGCGGCCAGGTGGTGTTCAACGGACGATCACGTTCCGCGTGATCCACCCGGCGAGTTCTTCGGGGAGCCGGCGCTCGTGCATCCCGGGCACCGGCGGACCGGCCGGGTCGTTGCGCTCGAACCCACCGAGACCGACACAGGGGGACGGGCGGATTTCGAGCAGTTCCGCGCCGCGCACCCGGCCGTCGACCGCCTCCTCGTGGTCGCCCTCGCGGAGCGGCTCATCCGCACCACGGAGCTGGTGGTCGAGCAGCTCCTGCCGCCCGACCAACGCCTATGGCGCCGCTTGTCGGTGCTGGCGGTGCGCATGGTCGATCGAGCGGCGCTCGAACGGCTGCCCGGGGCTGATGGCGGCCGAGACCCCTACGCTCAGGGCCCATGTGCCGCAACATCACCATGCTGCGCGGGCTCGACCCGGCCGCTACCGCCGACGAGATCGAGGCGGCCGCCCGCCAGTACGTTCGCAAGGTGAGCGGCGTGAACAGCACATCGGCAGCGACGAGCGCTGCGTTCGAGGCCGCCGTGCGCGAGGTCACTGTGTCGACGGCCCGGCTGCTCGCCGAGCTGCCGCCACGACGACAGCCGCCGTCGACCCTGCCACCGTTGCGCCGCCGCGCCTGACGGCACCTCGGCTCGCAGCTTCAGCGGTCGTTCACGAACACGATCTTCACGTCGGGCTCGGTCATTGCCTCGGCCGCATCACTGAACCCGATGGTGCGAGTGACGAGCACGGTCGGGTCGAGCCGCCCGCTCGTCACCAGGTCGAGCACGGGTTCGGCAGTGGCTCGGGCGTGCACGCGGCCGATCTCGTAGCGGATTCCCCTGAGGTACATGGCCGGCAGGGGGAGCGAGGCCCGTGGCGAGGCGCCGCCCGAGACACTGGTGCAGGTTCCGCAGGGCCGAGTGGACCGGAGCGCATGGTCGCGGCCGGCGTCGAGCACACAGGCATCGACCGTGACGGCGAACTGCTCGCTGGCGACGAGCGCATCGAGCGGGGAGCGCACGATGTCGGCGCCGAGTAGCTGGGCGATGCGAAGGCGCTCGGCATCGTGGTCGACGTACACCACCCGAGGCGCACCCAGGACCAGCGCTGCAGCAACGGCGTACAGGCCCACCGACTGGGCCAGTCCACCGACCACCAGCACCGGTTCACCCGGCCATTCGGCCATCGGACCGGCCACGCAGCGGTAGCCGTCGGCCACGTTGTCGGGAATGCCGGCGCCGGCCACCGGGCTCACCCCGGCCGGCAGCGGCAGCAGCAGGTGATCGGCGTAGGGCACCCGCACCAGGTCGGCCAGTGCGCCACCGAAGTCGATGCCGCCGTGCGGGCCGAGCCCGAACGCCGAGCCCGCCGGAACCGACTCGCAGGCGTTTGTGTAACCCCGCCGGCACATGGCGCACGAGCCGCAACTGATCTGGAAGGGCACGATCACCAGGTCCCCGACGTCGACGCCGCCGGCCGCATCGCCACGGTCGACCACCTCTCCCACCATCTCGTGGCCCATGGCGAACGAGCCCGACATCGGGTAGAGACCCATTGCGATCGGACCATCGAGATCGCAGCGGGCGACGGCCACCGGGCGCACGAGGACGTCACGGTCGTCGACCAATCGCGGATCGGGGGCGTCACGCCACTCGAGTTCGCCAGGGCCGGAGAAGACCAGATGTTTCACGGGACGGGACCTTTCGTCGGGCTCCCATCGTACTATATAGATCTATCTACTTAGTCTCGCGTCCGCCTGCGGCCGAGCCGACCAACAGTGCGGCAGCGCCAGCAGCGGCCCGCAACGGTCGCGTCGATTGCTCGGTGCGGCCCACCAACAGCGCGCCCTCGTAGAGCGAGACGAGCGCACTGGCCAGGTCGTCGGCCGCGCGGGCACCGCGCCCCTCACGGCGCGCGCTCTTCGCGATGGCCTTCCGCCAACGGGCGAACACCTCGGCCGCAGCGGCTCGCAGCACGTCGTCGTCACTCGTCGCAGCCGGGGTGCCGACTGGGCAGCCCCGGCCGAAGGCGGAACGTTCGAGCATCGCGCTGCCGTTGGCGAACATCGCTCCGACTGCGTCGGCCAATGACATCTGTTCCAGCACGGCTTCGAGCAGCTCGCCGATGGCCGCACCGGATCGGCGGACACAGGTAGCGACGAGGTCGCTCTTGCCGTTCGGGAACTGGTGATAGAGCGAGCCGTAGGCAACACCGCTGCGCGCACAGACCTCGTTCAGCCCGGCACCGTGCGAGCCCCGCTCGGCGAGCAGTTCCTCGGTCGCCACCAACAACCGCTCCCGCGTTGCGTCGGCCCTACCGCTCCGGGTTCCTTCAACGCTCATCGGTACTCCGTTCGGTGTGTCTAGACAAATCTATTCACTTTGCGGCGGAGAGGCTTGACCTCGCCCGCCGGGCATGGTTTAGATAGATCTATCTAGTTCAGCGAGCATCGAGGGAGCTCACCATGGGTACGTCCGTTCCGACCGGCACAGCCACGAACCCCGAGGGCCACGCGTCGTGGGTGTCCGGCGGCAGGCGCCTTGCCGTCGGTGTCACGTCGATTGCGGGTGGGCGGCCCCTCGAGATCTTCGTCCGCACCAGTGGCAACGGGCCGGCCATCACGCTCCTTCACGGCTTCCCGTCGTCGTCGTGGGAGTGGGCCGGGCTCGAGCGAGCGCTCTCGTCACGGTTCACGGTCGTGTGGCTCGACCTGCTCGGGTACGGCGCCAGCGACAAACCCGCTCAACACCGCTCCAGTTGCCACGAACACGCCGACATCATCGAAGCGGTGTGGCGCCAACTCCAGATCTCCTCGACCGCGCTGGTCGGCCACGACGTCGGCGGCACGATCGTGCAGGAGTTGCTCGATCGATCCGACCACCGGCGCCTCTCGGTGAGCCTGCGATCGGCGACGATCATCAACAGCGCGCTGTTCGCCGACCACTACCGGCCGCTGCTCATCACTCGGCTGCTCGCTCGCCCACGGCTTGGGCAGGTCGTGGGCCGGTGGATGTCGCAGCGCTCCTTCTCCACCTCATTGCGGCGCACCTTCGGGCCCGATCACCAGCCGAGCGACCCCTTCGTCGCTCAGGTCTGGGAGAACCTCAACCATGGCGCACCCGCCGGTCACCTGCCCCGCCTGCTGCACTACATCGACGACAAACGCCAGCACCGCGCGCGATGGGAAGCCGCGACCGCCTCGACCACCGTCCCCCTCCAGGTGATCTGGGGTCTCGCCGACACCGCGCTGTCACGCGGCGTCGCTCGTGACATCGAACGCCATCTCCCTTCGGCGTCGATCTCGCTCCTCGAAGGCATCGGGCACTTCCCACATCTCGAGGCCGCGTCCGAGGTCGCCGACCTCATTGCCGGTTTCGCCGCCACTGCGCGCTGAACGACGCCCCGACGGGCGAGCACCGCTCGTCTCGTCGGGACGGCTGCGATGCGCTCGCCGTCTCGCAAGGGCCGGTCAGTGGGCGGTTCGGACCCGGTAGCGGCGCTTGGCGAAGTACCACCGACCGTCGAGCTTCACGTAGTCGTCGTCGTACTCCCCGACGATCGCCACGCGGTTGCCACCCTGGACGAGGAACTCCTGCTGGTACCAGCGGGCGCTGGCGCGGTCGCCCTCCACGGTGATGACCCCAGCCGAGGCGAAGAAGCCCTCGACGGTGATCGCGCCCATCGCACCCAGCCACTGGGCCTTGATGGCGTCGCGGCCGTGGACCTCGCCCCGGCCCGGCAGCGACCACACGCCGTCCGGCGCCCAGTTCGCGGCCCAGTCGTCGGCGTCGAAGCGCATCACGGCGTCGTTGTACGACTCGACCAGCTCCCGGATGGCGATCCGGTCCTCCAGTGGTCCGCTCGAGATCATCATGTCCCCCTGCCGGTTGCTCGCTGCCCGGACGGTAGCGGTCGACGACGCGCACCACGGGTCCCGAGCACGAGGTCACCGCCCACCTCGGCCGGCTCGGCGACTCCCGGAGCCCGCCGGACGTGCGCCGACACGGTCACCGGTGAGAACCGAGCCCGAGGGCCCCGGATCAGCCCCGGACGACCCGAACACGTGGCCCAGAGCACGCGTACGAGTGGGCGAGGGGGGCCTCGTCACGCACCTGGCGTACTTTCGTCCGACTCGCCCCTGTGCTGCAACGGGTTCGTGACTGGGGCCACGGTGGTGATGGTACCGGGACGGTCATCCGCCGCACTCCCGACCATCTCGGCACGGGTCGGATTACCGGTAGCGACCGCGCAAGTGGCGTCTTCCACCCCAACGGCGCCGTGCCCGGAGTCGACGTCGACGGGTGTGGCGCGGCCGTGGTCGGTGCGGGCCCCCGTCCCGTCGAAGTCCAGACCAGTCCCGCCGACATGCCGGCCGAGAAACGCGGAAGCACTCGGGTGGGGAGGGTCCCCTATCGTGAGGCCGTGAGCTCGCACCATGAGGCCGAGGTGTACCTGCAGGCGCTCAACTCATCGGTGAGACAGCTTGCCGCAGCATCGCACCAGCGCTTCGTGGTCGAGGGGTGCTCGAGCTACGTGAAGACGACCTACATCGGATACGACTTCGGCGGAGACATGGTCGCTGCCCTGTACGGCCACGCCGATCACGTGGAGATCCGCCTGCCGGTGTAACAGGGTGTGTTCTATTTCGACGGCAGCGCTGACCAGCGACAACGTCCCGCGACGCCGCCCCGGGGGTTGGGCGGATGCGTTCCGAAAGAGGACACACCGATGTGCTGCGAAATGTTGCACCGGCGTGAGGTTTGGTCGCGGGATGTTGCACGTCGCGAGCGGACCGATCAGCATTTCGCGGCGGCCGCTCGACGACCCGCAGTGGAGATTGCGAATTGTTGACCACTCGGTGCATTGGTGATCAACATTCTGCGAAGGAGAGTGTTGTGGGCCGCGTGTGGTCGGAAATCGTATTCGCTGGTGATGCCGATCGTGCCGTGTTGAGTCGCGCCACCACCCGCGGCACGTTGCGCCGTCTCGCCCAGGGCATCTACACGAGCGCCGTCGAGGACGAACCGGCGCAGGTCGTGGCCCGCAACTTGCTGCACATCATCGGACACGAGTTGCCGGGGGCGGTGCTGGTGGACCGTTCGGCACGGGCGATGCGTGCGACGAACGGCGTCTTCGTCGTCGACCACGGGCGAAGCCGTCCGTTGGTGCTTCCCGGGGTCGTGGTGGTCGCGCGCCGCGGGCCCGGTCGGGTCGATGGCGACATGCCGTTGCCGGACGGCCTGTGGTTGTCGTCGGTTCCCCGCCAGCTGCTCGACAACCTGGACCGGTCGCGTGGTTCCCACAAGCGTGTGCTCGGTGCTGTCGAGGTCGAGGACTGGGTGGATTCGTTGGTGCGCGAGCGTGGCATCGACGGGATCAACCAGATCCGCTCGAAGGCCTGCGACCTGGCGCCACTGTTGGGTCGCAACGACGAGTTCGCCCGATTGGATGCGTTGATCAGTGGAGCGTTGACAACGGGACCGGTGGGAGCTGTTTCGTCGGAGCGGTTGAAGGCGCGGGCGTCGGGGGTCCCGTTCGACGACCGCAGGGTTGCAGCGTTCGAAGCCCTTGCAGAAGATCTCGTGTCGCACGCACCGAGCGTGCTGGTGGCGATGGATGGCGACGAAGGGCGGCGGCGGCTGCTCCCGTTCTACGAGGCGTACTTCTCGAACTACATCGAGGGAACCGAATTCACGTTGGATGAGGCTGCGTCGATCGTGCTCGACGACAACGACATGTCGGGGCGTCCGGCTGATGCGCACGACATTCTGGGGACGTTCGAGATCGTCAGCGACGTCGAGGAGATGCGCCGCGCCGCGGATTCGTTCGAAGAGTTCGAGGCA
This sequence comes from Acidimicrobiales bacterium, assembly GCA_040382215.1. GTDB lineage: Bacteria > Actinomycetota > Acidimicrobiia > Acidimicrobiales > Ilumatobacteraceae > JBEIFW01. Next base: position 15,389 of record JBEIFW010000026.1, on the reverse strand, counting down.
CTGTTGTGCCAGCGCCACGCCGTATTGATGGGTGGTCGCCCCGAGACGTCGCCGGGTCGGTTCAAGGAGCGTGCGAACCGTGCGGGCGGCACCGAGTTCGTCGCTCCGGAACTGGTGGTGGGTACGTTGAAGCGCGGTTTCGAGACCCGTTCGTCGCTGGTGAACCCGTTCGCACGGGCGGTTTACATGATGTTTCTTGTCGCTGAGGTGCATCCGTTCACGGATGGGAACGGCCGGCTGGCGCGGGTGATGATGAACGCCGAACTTGTGCGGGCCGGTGAGGTGCGGATCATCGTCCCCACCGTGTACCGGAACAACTATCTGGCGGCGTTGAAGGGTGCGACACACAACGGGAACTTCGCAGCCTTGTTCTCGGTGCTCGAGTTCGCCCGCCGTTGGACGGGGCGGGTCGACTTTTCGAACCGCGAACGCGCCGAGGCCGATCTGGCGCGCACTCACGCCTTGCGGGACGCGACCGATGCTGAGCACGCGGGAGTGAAACTGGTTCTGCCGTAGTCCACCAGCTGTGGTGGCTTCGTCTGCGTTTCACGTCTACCAGCAAGCCGCCGGCGACCAACGACCTACGGAAATAGGACACACGTTGTAGGCGCGGGGCGCGAACCACCGACTGCGCTCGCCAACGCCGACGCCCTCCCCGGGCAGTAGTGCCCCAGCGTCCGATCGTCGAGGTGCGCGCCCGATCTGGGCGAGCCTCGCCGCGGGGCGCGCATCAGCTCGGACACCTTGGGGAAGTCGGACTCGGGACGCTCGCAGCCGTGGTCGAAACGATGGTGCGGACGAAACCGCCTGCGGCGACGGCAGGAACCGTCCGACGGGGTTCGGGCCGGGCAGGTCGGCCTTCTCGTAGAGGTGCCACATCGCGCAGACGGCGCTCTTCTGGGCGCCGATCCCGTCGCAGTTCTTCGGGGTGCAGACACTCGACGAGGCACTCGACTGCGAACGCGAGGGGGTGCGCGCCTGCTCGAACTCGCCGGACCAACGTGAGGGCATGTTGGCCTTCATCGAGAAGCGACGCCCGAACTTCGCCTGACGGTGAGGATAGTTGGTAGTGGCTCGACCTCGACGTCCGCATCATCCACGCCGCAACCGGTGAGATCCTCCGCGACCTCAGCCTCGACCCCGAACACCGCTACCAGCCACTCATACCAACCCCAACAAACAACCGAGGGCCGAACCCTGACGGGGTTCGTCGATTCCGATGTCTCTCGACATCACAGTGGTGGTGGGCGAGGGGGGAGTTGAACCCCCACGTCCTTACGGACACTGGTACCTGAAACCAGCGCGTCTGCCATTCCGCCACTCGCCCGAGTGGAGACCAAGAACCTAGCGCGCCCGTCGCCCCCGCCCAACCGCACGCCTGACCAGGCGGCCGGTACCCTTCCCTGGTGTGGGTCTGCACTCGGTCGAGCGACGCCTGGAGCGTACGGTTGACGGCGTGTTCTCCCGCGCCTTCCGCTCCCGGCTCAAGCCGATCGAGCTGGGCAAGCGCCTCGTGCGCGAGATGGACGCCGGCCGATCGATCGACGTGAAGGGTCGCACGATCGTCCCCAATGCGTTCACGATCTCCTTGGCCCCGGACGACCAGGCAGCCTTCGCCGAGATCCACGACGCCCTCGTGCGCGAGCTCGCCGAAGCGGCCCGTGAGCATGGCTTCGAGGAGGGGTACTCGTTCCTCGGCCCGGTCGCCGTCGCCATCGCCGTCGATCCCGAACTGCGCCCGGGCCGGTTCAGCGTCGTCGCCCGGATGGAGCAACGCCCGGCCGGCAAGGTCGTCGCCGCCCTCGTCCTCCCCGATGGTTCGCGGCTGCCAGTCGGAAAGCGGCCGGTGGTGATCGGGCGCCAGGCCGAATGCGACATCGCGCTCACCGAGCCCAACGTGTCCCGCCGGCACGCCGAGGTCCGACCCGCCGAGGACGGCTGGGTCGTCGCGGATCTCGGCTCCACCAACGGCACCCGGGTCAACGGCTTCGTCGTCGCCACCGAGCTCCTCCACCACGGCGACGTGATCACCGTCGGCGACACCCATTTCCGCTTCGAAGCACCCTGAACGGCGAGATCGATGTCCGAGCAGTTCCTCGGCCTGCTGCAGACGCTCCTCCTCGTTCTCCTCTACCTGTTCTTCGCTCGGGTCCTGTGGGCGGTGTGGACCGAGGTGCGGGCCGACCGTCGTGCCACGGCGCGCGCCGCAGTCGGCGGTACCGACGCCGCTGCGTTCGCGCCGCCACCGGTCGCCCGGGTCGTGATCACCGCACCCGATGCCCGCCGAGGCAGCATTTTCGAGCTCGGCCACGAGCTCACCGTCGGGCGCTCCGGCGCCTGCCAGGTGCCCGTCGCCGAGGACACGTTCGCATCGCAGGTCCACGCCCGCCTCTACCGGGACGGCGAGGACACCTTCGTCGAGGACCTCGGTTCCACCAACGGCACCTTCGTCAACGGTGAGCGGGTGGCCGCGCCCACCCAGATCAACCGGGGTGACAGCCTGCAGGTCGGCACGACCGTGCTGGAGGTGCAGTAGGTGGCCACGACCGTTCCCACCGTGCGCTGGGGCGCAACGACCGACGTGGGTCGGACCCGACGCGTCAACGAGGACAGCGTGCTCGCCACGGGAGTGGTCTTCGCCGTCGCCGACGGCATGGGCGGGCACGCGGCCGGCGAAGTGGCGTCGTCACTGGCCGTCGACATCGTCCGTAGGGACTTGGCGGTGAGCCCGCCGCCGCTCGAAGCGGCCGTCGCCGCCGTCGCCGCAGCGAACCGGGCGGTCTTCGGGCGAGCGGTGGACGAACCTCACCTGCGGGGTATGGGTACGACCCTGTGCGGTCTCGTGCTCGCCGACGACGGCCGCGTCGTGATCGTCAACGTCGGCGATTCACGGGCCTACGTCCTTCGAGGCGGCGCGCTCGTCCAGATCAGCCGCGACCACAGCTACGTCGAGGAACTCGTCGCCGCGGGCGCGCTCACCCGGGCCGAGGCCCGCACCCACCCGCACCGCAACATCGTGACCCGCGCACTCGGGATCGAGCCCGAGGTGCACGTCGATGCGTGGCAGGTCGAGCCGCTCGTCGGCGACCGATTCCTGCTGTGCTCCGACGGCCTCTACGGCGAGGTCGACGACGACGTGATCGCCCAGGTGCTCGCCGGCCTCGACGATCAACAGGCCGTCGCCGACAAGCTCGTCGTCCTGGCCAACGACGCCGGCGGGCGGGACAACATCTCGGTGGTGATCGTCGACGTGGTCGACGCCCGGACCGCAGCGACACTGCGCGACGCCACACCGACCGAGCCGGCTGCACCCGTCCCGGCCGACACCGTGGCCCGGGCGAGCGCGCCACCTCGGCCCAAGCGGCGCCGGCGAGCGCCGAGGCCGTCGTCGATGCTGTTCGCCTTCGCCGTCGTGGCCGTGCTCGCCGGCGCCGTCGCCGCCGTGCAGTACTTCGGTCGCCAGGGCTACTACGTCACCTTTGGCGACAACGGACGGATCGAGGCCTACCAGGGCCGCTCGGGTGGCCTGCTGTGGGTCCAGCCCTCCCGGGTCCGCATCTTCGCACTCGCGCGCGGCGACCTCGTCCCGGCGTGGCAGGACCGCATCGACGGCGAGATCACCTTCACTGATCGCGCCGCCGTCGATGCCTGGTACGAGGCGTTGTCCCGCAACCCGACCGCCCAGACGGCCACCACGACCACGACCACGACCACGACCACGACCACGACCACGACCACGACCACGACCGTGGCCCCTGCGCCCACCGAGGCAACGACCACCACGGTGGCCGGCCCGTGACCACCGGGACATGAGCAGCCCATCGGCCACCGGGCGGCGCTCGACCGAACTCGGCCTGGTGGTGATGGCGGCGCTCGTCACGAGTGGCGCCTACGTGCTCGTCGCCCTCGGCCGGACCGCCGACGTCCCCCCGAACCTGGTGCCGTTCCTGCTCTGCGTGCTGGGGCTCCTCGTCGTCGCCCACCTTGCGACCCGCCGCCTGGCTCGCGCTGCGGACCCGGTCCTGCTGCCGATCGCGCTCCTGCTCAACGGGATCGGCTACGTCTTCATCGCGCGGGTCCGGCCCGACCTCGCCGGCCTTCAGGCCACCTGGACCGCGGTCGGCGTCACGGCCTACGTGGCCACCCTGCTTCTCATACGCCGCGTCGGTGATCTCGCCCGCTACACGTGGACCGCGGCGGCGGCCGGCCTCGGGTTGCTGTGCCTGCCGTTCCTGCCGATCATCGGCACGAACATCAACGGAAGCCGCATCTGGATCCGGCTCGGCCCGATGAGCTTCCAGCCCGGCGAGGTGGCCAAGGTGCTGCTCGCCGTGTCGTTTGCGGCCTACCTCACCGATCGACGCGAGTTGCTGGCCACCGGCACCTGGCGGGTCGGACCCCTTTGGCTGCCCGAACCCCGCCACCTCGGGCCGATCCTCGCGGCCTGGGTCGTGTCGATCACCGTGATGATCGGCCAGCGCGACCTCGGATCCTCGCTGCTGTTCTTCGCGCTGTTCGCCGTGCTGCTGTGGGTCGCCACCGAGCGCAGTGCCTACCTTGCGCTCGCCGGGCTCCTGTTCGTCGTCGGAGCGGCCGCAGCGGCATCGGTGTTCGACCACGTGCAACGCCGCATCGACATCTGGCTCGACCCGTGGGCGACCCGGCAGGGCAGCGGCTACCAGATCGTGCAGGCCGTGTATGCGCTCGCCGACGGGGGGTTGTCGGGAGCAGGCCTCGGCCTCGGCGACCCTCGACGGATCCCCGAGGTGCACAACGACTTCATCTTCGCGGCCATCGGCGAGGAGCTCGGGCTGTTCGGCGCGAGCGCACTGCTCATCGGGTACCTCCTGCTCATCGGCGCCGGGCTCCGCATCGCAGTGCGCGCCGAGCGCACCTTCGACAAGCTGCTGGCCACCGGTCTCACGACCGTCGTGGGCGTGCAGGCGTTCATCATCATCGGCGGGGTCACCCGCGTCGTACCGCTCACGGGCGTCACCTTGCCGTTCGTGAGCTACGGCGGCTCGTCGCTGCTCGCCAACTACGTCATCCTCGGTCTGCTGATGCGCCTGTCGGACACCACCGCCCGCCGCCTCGGGGAAGCGGGATGAACCGCGCGCTGCGTCGCCTCGCACTCGGGCTGATGGCGTGCTTCGTCGCACTGTTCGTCCAGTTGAACGTCGTGCAGGTCGTCAACGCCGATCGTTACCGCGACGAACCCGACAACACCCGCCAGGCCGTGCGGGACTTCTATCGCAGTCGCGGGGCGATCTATGCCGCCGACGGCCGAACGGTGCTGGCTCGCAGCGACGCGGTCGACGACCGATTCGGCTTCCAACGGGTGTATCCCTTCGGCGACCTCTTCGCCCATACCGTCGGTTCGTTCTCGTTCGTCTACGGCTCCTCGGGACTCGAGCGGATCCGCAACGACGTGCTCACCGGCCGCACGGCCCAACAGGAACTGCTCGGGCTCGGCGACCTTTTCAGCGACACACGGCCCGTCGGCGACGTCATTACGACCCTGCGCCCCGAGCTGCAGACCGTCGCACGCGACACCCTCGGCGAACGCGAGGGGTCGGTCGTCGCGCTCGATCCGCGTACCGGAGCCGTTCTCGCGCTTTGGACTTGGCCGACGTTCGACCCCGGACCGCTGGCCTCGCACGATCTCGCCATCGCCGACGCCGCCCGCAAGGCCTTGCTCGCCGACCCGCGAAAGCCGTTGCTGGCCAACGCCTATCAGGAGCGGTACATGCCGGGTTCGACGTTCAAGGTGGTCACTGCGGCCGCCGGTCTCGACCGCGGTGCCGTGACCGTCGACAGCACCTACCCGGTCGAGCGCAGCTTCGTCCCCCCGCTGACCACCACTGCGATCCAGAACTACCGAGGCACGCTGTGCGGCGGGGACTTCTTCACGGTGTTCCGCCTCTCCTGCAACACGTCGTTCGCCCGCATGGGTCTCGACGTCGGCGCAGCCGGCATGGTCGCCACGGCCGACGCCATCGGGTACAACAGCGCCGCGCCGATCGACCTGCCCGATCCGGCCCGCTCGTTCTTCGGCGACGAGAAACGGTTCGAGCGCAACGATCCGGTGCTGGCGCAATCGTCGTTCGGCGCGAATGAGGTGCAGGCGACCCCGCTCGAGATGGCGCTGGTGGCCTCGGCTGTGGCCAACAAGGGAGTCGTCATGCGGCCCTACGTCGTGGCCGAGACCCGCACGCCTGCGGGCACCCTGCTCGAACGCACCTCCCCGCAGCCGTGGCGCACGGCGATGCAGCCGACCACGGCCGCCGTCCTCACCGAGGCGATGGTCGGCGTGGTCACCAACGGCACGGCGGCCTGCTGCCTGCAGCTCGAGGGTGGCGTCCAGGCGGCCGCCAAGACCGGCACGGCGGCGCTCAACCCGCCGGGCGAGCCCGAACGCTCACACGCCTGGATCATCGCCTTCGCACCGGCCGAAGCCCCGACCGTGGCCGTCGCCGTGATGGTGAAGGAATCGCCGGAGGTGAGCGCGTCGGTTGGCGGACGCGTGGCGGGGCCGATCGCAAAGGCCGTGCTCGACCGCGCGCTGCAGCCCTGACCACGCAGCGACCTCCAACGGCTGCAGAGGGTCGATAACCTCCGCAGCAGCCATGGCCGACCGCCCCGTGTTCAACGACCGCTATGAGGTCCACAGCCGCATCGGCCGAGGCGGGATGGCCGACGTGTTCCTGGCCCGGGACCGCCTGCTCGACCGGCCGGTCGCGGTCAAGGTGCTCTTCCCCGAGTATGCGACCGATCCGAGCTTCGTGGAGCGGTTCCGCCGCGAAGCGCAGTCCGCGGCGAACCTCAACCATCCCAACGTCGTCGGCGTCTACGACTGGGGCCGCCAGGGCGGCACGTACTTCATCGTCATGGAGTACGTGAACGGTCGCACCCTCGCCGATCTGCTGCGCGCCGACGGACCGCTCGGTGCGCAGCGAGCCGCCGAGGTCGCCGCCGACGTGGCGAGCGCGCTCGGTTTCGCCCACCGGTCCGGGGTGGTGCACCGCGACGTAAAGCCCGCCAACATCCTGATCGCCACCTCCGGGGCGGTGAAGGTGGCGGACTTCGGGATCGCACGAGCCCTGAACTCCGCCACGGAACAGGACCTCACCCAGGCCGGCGCAGTGATGGGCACAGCGACGTACTTCTCACCCGAACAGGCCCAGGGTGCCACGCCGGATCCCCGGTCGGACCTGTACTCGCTCGGCATCGTGATGTACGAGATGCTCGCCGGTCGGCCGCCCTTCACCGGCGACAACCCCGTGGCCATCGCATACCGCCAGGTCCACGACCAACCGCGCCCGCTGTCGCAGGTGCAGCCGAACGTGCCTCGCCCGTACGAGGCGATCACCACCAAGCTGCTCGCGAAGAACCCCTCCGACCGTTACCCCTCGGCCGACGACCTGCGCGCCGACCTGCAACGTTTCCGGGACGGCCAACCGGTGCTGGCCGCTGGCGCCGGGCCCGTCGCCGGCGGTCCGGGTGCGGGGGCAGCGGCGGGGGCAGCGGCCGCAACGACGGCGCCAACTCCGGTCACCCGGCCGGCCGACGCACCGACCGTGGCGACACCGGCTGCCGTCGCTCCCACGCAGGCGGTCCGTCCCGTCGCCACCCCAGCCCAGCGCGAACAATACGCACAGGTGGCCCGGCCCACCGACGGCGCTCCGTTCTCCGGTGGTCGTGTCCCCCCCTCGAGGCCACCGGTCGACGACGACCGCGGCCGGGGCGGCGCCGGCTGGTGGGTTGCGGGCGGCCTGGTCGCCGTGGTGCTCATCGGCATCGGTGCGTTCCTGCTCCTGCGAGCGCTCAACGACACCGAGACGACCCCGGGTGACTTCATCACGGTGCCCGACGTCCGACTGAAGACCCGGGACGAAGCCCGCGACCTCATCGTGCGCGCCGGCCTCCAATACAAGGAGGAGACGCAGGCCACCGACAGCGTCCAGCCGGGCCTCGTGTGGGATCAGCGCCCCGCCCGCGGGAACCAGGTGCTGCGCAACGACACCGTCACCGTCGTCTACAACCCGGCCAAGCAGACGGTGGCGCTGCCCTCGTTGGTGGGCACGACCAAGGACCAGGCGGTCCAGATCCTCGCCAGTCTCGGCTTGAAGGCCCAGTTCAAAGACGCCGAGAGTCCGGACCGTCCGGCGGGCACCGTGCTCGCCCAGGACCCGACGCCCGGCGACGTCCCGGCGGGAGCAACGGTCACCATCACGGTCTCCGTTGGCAAGGGCAAGGTGACGGTCCCGAACGTGCTGAACCTCGATCAGGCCGTCGCCAGCAATCAGCTCGGGGCAGCGGGGCTCGTCGCCAAGGTGGCGCCGGAGGCCTCGCCGACCGTCCCGACGGGTGCGGTCATCCGGACCGAGCCACCGGTGGGAACCGAGGTCGACAAGGGCTCGGCGGTCACCCTCGTCGTGTCGAGCGGGCCCGCCCCCGTCGAGGTGCCCAAGCTCGTGGGCCTCACCGAGTCGGCGGCCCGGGACAAGCTGCAGGAGTTGGGCCTGAAGGCGTCGGTCACCACGACGGACGTGCCGAACGGCTCCGAACAAGCCGGCAGGGTGATTCTCCAGGGCACGCCCGAGACCACCAAGGTGCCGCCGGGATCGACAATCACGCTCACGGTCGGCAAGGCGCTCCCGCCGACGACCACGACGACGATCGCCACGACTACTACGACCACCACCACCACGACGACGGCGCCGACGACGACGACGACCGGTGGCACCACGACGACGACGCAGGGAAAGACGCCGCCGCCCTGACCGCCGCTCAGACCGGTGAAGCCAGTGCCAAGAAGTTGCGCAGCAGTTGATGCCCGCCGACGGTCAGGATCGACTCCGGGTGGAACTGCACGCCCTCGATCGGCAGCTCCCGGTGGCGCAGGCCCATGACGAGGCCGTCGTCGGTCTCGGCGGTGATCTCGAGGCAGTCGGGCACGCTCGCCCTATCGACGACGAGCGAGTGGTAGCGGGTGGCCTCGAGCGGATCGGGAAGCCCGCGGAACACCCCGACGCCCCGGTGACGCACCAGCGAGGTCTTCCCGTGCATCAGCGCCGGCGCCCGCACGACCCGACCCCCGAAGGCCTGCCCGATCGCCTGGTGCCCCAGGCAGACCCCGAGGATCGGGATCCTGGCAGCAGCCGGGATGAGCGTCGGCACGATGCCGGCGTCCTCCGGTCGTCCCGGTCCGGGTGACAGCAGGATCGCGTCCGGCGCGAGGGCGAGCGCCTCGTCGACGCCGAGCGCATCGTGGCGGTGCACGATCGGCTCTACGCCGAGCTCACCGAGGTACTGCACGAGATTGAAGACGAACGAGTCGTAGCAGTCGACCACGAGGACGCGCACCGCCTCAGCGTCGCAGGGCCCGTCGAGCCTGTCGAGCCACCCCTCCCCTACACTCCTCGGCGTGGCACCTCCGAAGCGCAAAGGCGGCGGCCGAGTGACGCCGAAGGGCACCCAGCCGGGGGCGTTGCCCACGGCTGCCCGACCCACGCTCGGTGCCACCGAGCACGCCCGCCACGCTGCCGCAGCGTCCGCCCGTTACACCCCGCCCACGCACAACCTCAAGGGTCCGAGCCCCCGTTGGGTACCGATCCTGATGTTCACCCTGCTCATCGTCGGTGCGCTCGTCCTCGTGCTGAACTACCTCACGCTCCTCCCGGGCGCCACGAGCAACTGGTACCTCCCGGTGGGCCTCGGGTTGATCCTCGGCGGGATCATCACCGCAACGCAATACCGCTGACTCGGCGCGAGACGTTGTCCCCATCCGTATCCACAGGGAGTGGACAACACGCGCGTCCGTTCTCCCCGTGCGTCAATCCATGATCCGGAAGACGTCCATCTCCTCCATGCAGTGTCGAGGAGGAACGGGTTCCTCGTCCGTCGCAAGCGTCATTCGCAGTTCCGTGCCGCACAGCGAGCACCGGTAGCGAACGTTCACCCGGCGCAGTTCGCCCGCCGGCGGCGGCGGCGGGATCGGGGTGCCGAGGCTTCGCAGGAGTCCGATCCCGATCTTCCAGATGACGAGGAAGGCACCGGCCGCCACCAGCAGGACCACGATCGTGCCGAACACGCCGTCAGGATACGGGGACCGGTGTTCGACGCTCGACCGGCGTCGGCGCCCGGTCCCCGGCCGGACAGCTCAGCAGCGCTCGATGATCGTGGCGTTGGCCATGCCGCCGCCCTCGCACATCGTCTGGAGCCCGAAGCGACCACCCGTGCGCTCCAATTCGTTCAGCAGGGTGGTCATCAGCCGGGCCCCGGAGCACCCGAGCGGGTGGCCGAGTGCGATCGCACCACCGTTCACGTTGACCCGACTCATGTCGGGGTGGTGTTCCTTCTCCCATGCGAGCACGACCGAGGCGAACGCCTCGTTGATCTCGACGAGGTCGATCTGGTCGATAGTCATGCCGGCCTTCGCCAGCACCTTCGTCGTGGCCGGGATCGGCGCCGTCAGCATCAGCCGGGGATCATCGGCTGCGAGCGCGAACGACACGAACCGGGCCCGCGGCTTCAGGCCGAGCTCGGCCGCCTTTTCCTCACTCATGATGAGCAGGGCCGCTGCACCGTCGGTGATCTGCGAGGAGTTGCCGGCCGTGACCCCGCCGTCCTCCCGGAAGGACGGCTTCAGGCTCTGGAGCTTCTCGATCGTCGACTCCCGGATGCCCTCGTCCGCAGTGACCATCGCCCCGTCTGCGCCGAGGACCGGGATGATCTCGTTCTGGAACCGCCCCTCGGCCGTGGCCCGAGCGGCGAACTGCTGGCTGCGAAGCCCGAACGCGTCCATCTCGGCGCGTGTGATGCCCCACTTCTCGGCGATCAGCTCGGCCGAGATGCCCTGCGGGACCAACCCCCCGACCGCGGCGTAGCGAGCCCCGATCCTCGGGCCGAACGGCAATCCGAACTTGCCGTCCGCCATCGACGCACCCATCGGCACCCGGGACATCACCTCGACGCCGGCGGCGATCACCACGTCGTAGGCACCGGCGATCACCCCTTGGGCGGCGAAGTGCGCTGCCTGCTGCGAGGAACCGCACTGCCGATCGACCGTCGTACCCGGGATGGACTCCGGCCAGCCCGCGGCCAGCACGGCGTTGCGAGCCACGTTCACACCCTGCTCGCCGACCTGCATCACGCACCCCATCACGACGTCGTCGATCACCGCCGGGTCGATTCCGGTGCGGGCGACCAGCGCCTTCAGGGTCTCGGCCGCAAGGTCGACCGGGTGCCAGTCCTTCAGCTTCCCGTTGCGCTTCCCCATCGGGGTGCGAACGGCATCGACGATGACGGCGGTGGTCACGAGGAACTCCTTTCGCCGACCGTCGACGGCCGGCGGCGTACGCCAACGGCCAAAAGTCTCGCGACCGACCGGTGCACTGTCCAGGTGTCGGACGTCGTGGAAGGGTGTGGAAGGGTGTGGTCGTGATCGCGCCGGGTGATCCGGACCCCGCCGCCCCCGAGACGACCGTCCCGCGGGCGTTCCTGCGCACGGTTGCCCGGCAGCCCAACGCCGTGGCCCTCCGAGCCGTCGACGGGACCGGGTCGTGGGCGCACTGGACCTGGGCGGAGGTGGCCGGACAGGTGGCCCGACTCTCGGCCGGGCTCGCCGCCCGGGGGATCGAACCCGGGGACCGCATCGTGTTCGCTCTTCGCAATCGGCCTGAGTTCCATTGGTTGGATCTCGCAGCGCAGTTCCGCCGAGCCGTACCGGTGAGCCTGTACCGCACCACGAGCACCGGCGAACCTCCCGAAGAGCTCCGATCTCTCGTGGACCACACCGGCGCCCGCTTGGCCGTCGTCGACGATCCCCGGCTCGCCGAACGCCTTCGCGACTGGTCCGGTGACCTCCCCCGGTTGACCGACGTCGTCGTGCTCGACGCGCCGGGCACCCACCCGCCTTCCATGAGCACACTGCTGTCCGGTGATCAGCGCGTCGACGACCTCGAGGCGCTCGCTGCCGCAACCCTCGCCGAGGATCTCGCCACCCTCGTCTACACGTCGGGCACCACCGGCCTCCCCAAAGGGGTGATGCTCGACCAGGCCAACGTCGTGGCCACGGCCGAGCAACTGCGACGGTGCCTCGGGACCGAGGACCTCACGGGATGGCGTGTCGTCTCCTACCTCCCGATGGCGCACATTGCGGAGCGGATGGTCGGTCACTACCTGTGGGTGATCGGTGGGTCCGAGGTGACCTGCTGCCCCGATCCCTCCGAACTGGGGGCCGTGCTGCGGGAGATCCGTCCGAACCTGCTGTTCGGCGTACCCCGGATCTGGGAGCGGCTGCGGGCCCGGATCCTCGACGCCCTCGATCCCGACCGCCGGGCGCGGCTGGCAGAGGGCATCGCGCTCGCCCGGACGATCACTTCGGCCGAGCGGGCCGGCACGGCGACCGACGAACAGCGAGCGAGCTGGTCGTTCCTCGACACCATCGCCTTCGCACCGCTGCGCGAGGCCATCGGACTCGACGACCTGCGAGTCGCTGTGAGCGGTGCAGCGCCACTGCCCCCGGAACTCCACGAGTGGTTCCTCGCCGTCGGCATCCCGCTCAGCGAGATCTACGGCCAGTCGGAATCGTCCGGACCGATCACGTGGTCCCCGCACGAGGCCCGGCCCGGGACGGTCGGTCGGGCGATCCCGGATTGCGAGGTACGCCTCGCAGACGATGGGGAGGTCTGTTGCCGCGGTCCAAACGTGTTCCGCGGCTACTGGCACGACGAGACACGCACGAGCGATGCCCTCGTCGATGGCTGGTTGCACACCGGCGACATCGGGGTCCTCGAGCCGGACGGGCTGTTGCGCATCATCGACCGCAAGAAGGACCTCATCGTCACCTCCGTCGGCGAGCACGTCAGCCCCGCCGCGCTCGAGGCCGCGCTTCGCACGATCCCGCTCATCGGGCAGGCCGTCGTGGTCGGTGACGGCCGCCCGTTCGTCGCAGCCGTCGTCACGCTGGATCCCGATGCTGCGCAAAGCTGGGCCGAGTCGCACGACCTCGTCGATCGCACGACGGCCACACTGGTCGGAGAGCCCGCGCTGGTTGCGGACGTCGGGGCACGGATCGACGAACTCAACGAACGGTTGGCGCCCCCGAGCCGGGTCCGGCGCTTTGCGATCGTCACCGAGGACTGGGACCAGACCGCCGGGCTCCTCACCCCGACCGCCAAGCTGAAACGTCGAGCGGTGGCCGAGCGCTACGCCGGCGTGATCGAGGGGCTCTACGGCACGGTTCCATGACATCCGAACTGCGGGTTGCCTGACTACCCTGAGTGACCGTGGCCACGATCGGGACGTCTCCGGAGTTCGCCCGAGCCCTGCAGGCGAAGCTGGTGGAGGGTGACCTCGACTGGCTGCGGGCTCGGTTCCTCGCCGGCGACCTCAACTTCCTGCGAGACCTGCTGCCCGCCGGCGAGCGCGCCCAGTTCCCCCGTCGCCTCGACGATCGCGACCTCGGGTGGATCCGGACGGTGCTCGCCGAGGTGGTGATCCCCGGTGTCGGCCCGCTCGCCGCTCCGGTCGGAGCTCCGACGGCTCCACCGACGCCGGTCGTCCCAAACGCCGCACCGCCCGCACCGACAACGCCGGGAGGGACGAGTCGGCCGGCGATGCCGGGTGAGTTCCTGGGAGAGCCCGCCTTCACCTTCGGCACCGGCTACTCGCCCGATGCGAACTTCACCCTCGATCCGGTGACCCCGACCGCACGACGCAACACCAGTCGGACCCCACGACGCTGGTGGGTCGTGGTGATCCCGGTCGTCGCCGTCCTTGCGCTGGTCGCCCTGATGTTCGTACGGAGCCGTGGCGACGACCCCGACACGGCCGCCCCGATCACCACCTCGGCCCGGACGACGACCGTTCCGGCCACCGCCAACCTCGCCCGCACGCTCGAGGCCGAACCGAGGCTGTCGACCCTGTTCGCCGCCGTGCGCGCCGCCGGTCTCGCCGACGTGCTCGCCGATCCGGCCGGCGTGTTCACCGTGTTCGCTCCCACGAACGACGCGTTCGCCGCCCTCGCCCCCGGGCGCCTCGACGCGCTGCTCGCCGATCCCGCAGCGCTGCGAAAGGTGCTCCTCCACCACGTTGCGTCCGGACGATGGACCTCGGTCACGGCCAAGTCCGGCGAGTTGCCAGTCCTCGACGGGCCGCCGCTCAAGGTTGCCCGAACGGGGAACACCCTGACCGTCGGCGGCGCAACCGTCGTGTCGGCCGATCTGACCGCCTCCAACGGCATCGTCCATCTGCTCGATCGAGTGCTGCTCCCGCCGGACGCGCCGACCACGACCGGCGCCGCAACGACCGGTGCCGCAACGACCGGTGCCGCAACGACCACGGGAACGACGGCGGCCGCCACGACCGGCGCTGCGACGACCACGGGAACGACGGCAGCCGCCACGACCGTACCGGCTGCGCCGACGAGCACGACCGGTCCAGGCATCGACGTGGTCGTGAAGTTCCCGACCCCCAACGGCGTGACCCTCGATGCGCAGGCCACCGCGGTCGTCAACGACCTGGCCATCACCATCAAGCGCCTCCCGACCGGAGCCGTCGTCAAAGTGACGGGGTGGAGCGACACCCGCGGCGGTGAACGTGCCGCCCTCGACCAGTCCAAGGCTCGGGCCGACACCGTCGTCGCCGCCCTGCGCGCGGCCGGCGCAACCTCCGTCACCTACACCGTGACCGGTGCCGGGGGCCGGTGGGCGGCGGTTTACGCGGACGCCCGCGTCGTGGAGATCGATCTCCCGTGATCCGCCGTCGTGGGCACCTTGCCCAGCACGGCGAGCAACCGCTCGGCATCGCCGTCCAACAGATGACGTCCGAGATGACGCTGGACGCTGCGTCCGTGCACTGTTGACGCACGGCGCACCCGCTCCCGCCCGAACCGGGTGATGACGGCTCGTGCGCCGCGCCCGTCGAGCGGGTCAGGCTCACGCAGTGCCAGCTCATGCTCCACGAGGCGATCCAGCACACGACTCGCGGTGCTCTTGTGCACCCCCAGGGTTGCCGCAAGCTCCTGGATGCGCAGCGAACCTCCGGCATTGCGAAGGGCCTCGAGCGCCGAGTACCACATGAGCGGCATCCCGCACTGGTCTCGCAGATCGGCATCGAGCCGATCCGTCACCGCTCGTGCCACCTCGAGCAACCGCCTCCCGGCCTCGAGCCGGTCAGGATCGGGGAGCGCCGCCATGGCGACAAGCTACCGACGAGCTCACGCCAGGGTCGCAGCGTGGGCGAGGCCTTCGTCCCAGGAGGCACCCTCCAGGAGCAGCTTGCGGTAGGACATGAGCGCGCGGGGCATCGACAGGCCGAACACGCCGCGCAGTCGTCCCGCCCGGCCATACAACGCCACGAACCGTCGAGAGGCGACATCGCCG